>WQYV01000073.1 GCA_009781085.1 Betaproteobacteria bacterium | reverse complement strand
GCAGCGCACGACCTGGCGAAATTTCGCCTCGCTGATTTTAGAACGCCTGAAGTATCTGTTTTTCCCAATCATCTCAAGAAGATAACATGCCATCTAGTCATGTTTGCTTCCTAAGACCCTAAATTTTTTAATTCTCCGGTAGGCACTGCGCAAAACAGGGGCGGCGGCGCACTGAACGAAGATGTGCAAGCCAAACGAAGCGTAGCGGGACAATCGGACAAGCCCGCTGTGCAAAAGCAGACGGGACAGCGGCGGGATGCAGCGTTAGAATGCGGCGCACTCCGTCGGTATCCTTTTCCCGGCGGACGGTTTCAATGTCAATACCTAACCACTACGAGTCTCCATGTCTGCCCTGTCTGCTACTGCCACGCCCGCGCTGAAAGCCGAAATCCTTGCTGAAGCCCTGCCCTACATCCGCCGCTTTTCCAACAAAACCATCGTTGTCAAGTACGGCGGCAACGCGATGACCGACCCGCATTTGAAGGAATGCTTCGCCCGCGATGTCGTCCTTCTCAAACTGGTCGGGCTTCATCCGGTGGTGGTGCACGGTGGCGGGCCGCAGATCGAGAGCCTGCTCGCACGGGTCGGCAAAAAAGGTGAATTCGTACAGGGCATGCGCGTGACCGATGCAGAGACAATGGACGTTGTCGAGATGGTGCTTGGTGGCCAGGTCAACAAAGAAATCGTCAATCTCATCAACCAAAGCGGCGGCAAGGCCATTGGTCTTACCGGCAAGGACGCAAATTTCATCTGTGCCCGGAAATTGCTGATCCAGAAGAAAGACGCGCCCCTGGGCGACGTGATCGACATCGGCCAGGTCGGCGAAATTTCCCATATCGACCCCAGTCCGATTGCACTGCTCGATCAAGGCGGTTTCATCCCGGTCATTGCGCCCATTGGAGCCGGCGAATCAGGCGAGACATACAACATCAACGCCGATATCGTGGCTGGCAAACTTGCCGAAGTGCTCAAAGCCGAAAAGCTGGTGCTCCTCACCAATACCCCCGGCGTCCTTGACAAGTCAGGTCGGCTCCTCACGGGCATCACGCCGGCTCAGATCGATGAAATGGTAGCTGACGGCACGCTCTCCGGCGGCATGTTGCCCAAAATCTCTCCCGCGCTCGACGCCGCACGCAACGGCGTGAAGTCGGTGCACATCATCGACGGGCGGGTAGAACACTGCCTGTTGCTAGAAATCCTCACCGATCACGGCGTCGGGACGATGATCAAAAGCTGTTGAGGGAAAATATCGTTCAGGCCAACTTGCTTTCCACGAATGCCACCAATGTCCCCACGGTGGCAAAGGCAGAACCGTCGATTTCGTCGTCGCCAATGATGAAACCGAAACATTCTTCGAGCAGGTTCAGAACGCCTACCACCGCCATCGAATCCAGCTCGGGTAACACGCCCAGGAGCGGCGTGTCAGGCTGAAAAGTCATCGCACGCCCTTCAAGGCTCAAGGCATCATCGATGATTGCCAGCACTATCCGCCTAGTATCCAACAATTTGAAATCCGTCAATTCCCAACTCCAATTCAATTTATCCCACCCATGAAAGGGATGCCTATCTGTCAAAGCGCCGTTATTATAGGCAGTCTTTTCCCGGCTCAACCTCGCATCCCAGCGCAAAATGGCGAGTAGGATGCCGGATCAGCAAATAATAATGCGACTCCTTCCCTGATGCCCACGACGCTCCTTCATCACCTGATCCGCTCTTCCGCCGTGTGCACGCCCGAAGCCGTTGCCTTGCGTGCAGGCAGTATCTCCCTGAATTATCATGATCTTAGCGATGCCGTCGACACCTTCGCGGGCGGGCTTGTCCGTCTGGGCTTTACACGTGGCGGGCGGGTCGCAGTCTGGCTCGACAAGCGGTTTGAAACCGTCATCGCCTGCTTCGGCACTGCGGCGGCAGGCGGCGCATTCGTACCGGTCAATCCAGTGCTCAAACCCGCGCAAGTTGGCCACATCCTGCGTGACAGTGGCGCATGCATCCTCGTAACCAGTCCCGAACGCCTCAAAGGGCTTGCGGATACGCTCGCTACTTGCCCCGACCTATGCCATCTGGTGCTGACCGGCATGCCGGGAGCCACATCAACCGCCCACCCGCCCGCCACACATGGATGGGACGAAATACTGGCATTGGCTCCGGAAACACGCGGCCACCGCGTCATCGACGCCGACATGGTTGCAATTCTCTACACCTCGGGCAGCACGGGGCTTCCCAAAGGCGTTGCGCTATCCCACCGCAATATGGTTGCCGGAGCACGAAGCGTTGCCCATTACCTCGAAAACCGCGCAGACGATGTGTTGCTCGCGGCGCTGCCGCTGTCGTTCGACGCTGGTTTCTCCCAACTGACCACGGCCTTCGCTGTGGGCGCGCGGGCGGTACTACTCAATTACCTATTGCCGCGCGATGTGCTGAAAGCGATAGAAAGCGAACGCGTGACCGGGCTGACCGCCGTACCGCCGCTCTGGATACAGCTCGCGCAGCTCACGTGGCCTGCGGAGGCCGGCAGACACCTGCGCTACTTCGCCAATACTGGCGGGCACATGCCGCGCACCACCCTGGACCGCCTGCGCAGCCTGCTGCCCTCGGCCAAACCCTACCTGATGTATGGTCTTACCGAAGCCTTCCGCGCCACCTACCTGCCGCCCGAAGAAATCGACCACCGGCCTGGTTCCATCGGCAAAGCGATTCCCGACACCGATGTGCTCGTATTGCGCGAGGATGGCAGCGAATGCACACCTGATGAACCAGGAGAACTAGTGCAACGCGGCGCATTGGTCGGCCTTGGGTATTGGAACGACCCCGAAAAAACCGCCGAACGTTACAAACCCCTACCCCCGGCGGCCGGCGGCCGTGCGCCAGGGCTGATGATGCCGGAAATCGCGGTTTTCTCCGGCGATACCGTGCGGCGCGACCAGGACGGGTTCCTGTATTTCATTGGCCGCCGCGATGACATGATCAAAACGTCGGGATACCGGGTCAGCCCTACCGAAATAGAAGAAATCCTTCATGGGACGGGGCTGGTTGGGGAATGCGCCGCCTTTGGCCTGCCTCACGACACGCTCGGACAAAGCATCGCCGTAGCCGTCACCCCCGCCACGGGTTACGCGGCCGAACCAGAAACACTCGCAGCAGAACTTTTGAATAAATGCTATCATCATATGCCGTTTTACATGATCCCGGCTAAAATCGAGATACGGCAAGGGATGTTGCCGCGCAGTCCCAACGGTAAAGTCGACCGCGCCAGATTATTCCGCGAGTTGTGCAAAATGGACGGCGGCGCTTTGGGAGTTCGCGTAGAGTAAGCGGCAACGTTTCGGGCTTGGTTTTTAGGATGATCAGCCGGGATAAGCTTGATAAACGTTTATGAAGCCGAAGGCACACTTTCGGCCACTTCAAGGGATCCCGCCGCCCATAGCGGGACGAGAGAGACAGTGTTATGAAACCAAAAGCTTCCCTGAACCATTTCGAGGAGCCCCGCCATTCGTGGCAAGGTGGCCTGAAACCGGTGGGAGGCCGTTGCAGTTTCCAAGCCTGCGATATCAGACCTACAACAGGACACGCCCGAGACCATGAACTCGATAGCACCCCTGCATGCCCCAATGAAGCTGTTCCCCGTCAACAATGGCGAATTGATTGTCGGTGGGATCCCCCTGAAACGGCTGGTCGCGCGTGTCGGACGCACGCCGTTTTACGCGTATGACCGCAGCCTGCTGACGCGCCGTGTCGAAGAACTGCGCGCCGCGCTGCCTACCCGACTGAAACTGCATTACGCCGTCAAAGCCAACCCGATGCCCGCCTTGGCCGCGCACATGGCGGCGCGGGTCGATGGCTGCGACGTAGCATCCGCCGGGGAACTGAAAGTAGCGCTCGACTCCGGTTTTGCGCCGCGCAACATCAGCTTTGCCGGTCCCGGTAAAAGCGAAACCGAACTTCAGCAAGCCGTTGCTGCCGGAGTCCTGGTCAACGTCGAATCTTTCCGCGAAATCCCGTTCCTGGCAGCTGCCTCAAAAGCGCTGGGATTGCCTGCGCGGGTAGCAGTGCGCATCAACCCGGACTTTGAACTCAAATCCGCAGGCATGAAGATGGGCGGGGGGTCGAAACCTTTTGGCATCGACGTTGCCAGGACGCCCGAACTGCTGAAGGCTATCGGGGAAGCCGGGCTCGCGTTCGAAGGCCTCCATCTCTTCGTCGGCTCGCAGAACCTCCGGGCCGGAGCCATTTCCGAGGCATTACGCAAGAGTTACAGCCTTGTCACGGAACTGGCCGCCGATGCGCCTGCGCCAATCAAGGTCATCAACCTTGGTGGCGGCTTCGGCATCCCGTATTTTCCGGGCGAGCAAAGCCTTGACCTGACCCCGATTGGGACAACGCTCACCGGCATCGTCGAAGAGGCCGCGAAAACCTTCCCGCAAGCCGAAATCGTCATCGAACTTGGCCGTTACCTGGTCGGCGAGGCTGGCTTGTACGTGAGCCGCATCATCGACCGCAAGGTTTCGAACGGCGAACTCTTCCTGATCGTCGACGGCGGCATGCATCACCACCTTGCAGCTTCTGGCAATTTCGGCCAAATCCTGCGCAAAAACTACCCGGTCGCCGTTGGCAGCCGCATGCACGCAATCAAAGCCGAATCCGTCACCATCGTCGGCCCGCTCTGCACGCCGCTCGACATCCTGGCCGAACGCATGGTTCTGCCGCGGGCCGAACCGGGCGACCTGATCGTAATTTTCCAATCCGGAGCCTACGGTGCAAGCGCAAGCCCACAAGCATTCCTGGGGCATCCGCCACCGTTGGAAGTGCTCGTCTGAGCACACCCAACATGGCGGGCAGCAATCCGTGCGCGGCTCGCTCTGCGCAGGAGCCAGCGCCGCATCCCCCTCCTTGGATGCCTGCACTATATTAACGCGCATGTTAAATTTAATCGAATAGAGCGCGTTATGAAATATAGCGAATTCTACCGTTACCTGAAGCCGCTTGGCGTAACCATCCGGCCAGCACACGAGCCGCACAAAAAGGTGACGCTGAGCGGCAAGACCTCGATCGTCCCACACCACGGGGTGGAGGAAATGAAGAAAGGGTTTGCTGGGGCATCAAGAAAGACCCTGGCATCAAATAAAAGGAGCACGAAATGTTACGTTACCCGGTTGAACTGACGCCAGACGATGAGAACGGCGGTTATCTTATCGGTTTCCCAGACATGCCATTCGTGCATAGCGTCGGCGACACGCTGGAGGAAGCCTTGCGCGAAGCGGAAGACGATATCAAGAGCGGCATCGACCGCTTTTTTGATACCCACCAACCCGTTCCGCTTCCTTCAGCGGCGCAAGAAGGCCAGCATACAGTCGAACTTGATGCCGTGACGGTTGCCAAGGTGCTGCTACACAACGAAATGATCTCCCAAGGCATCAAGAAGGCCGAGCTTGCCCGCCGCATGGACATTGCCCCGCCCAGTGTCGAGCGCATTTTCAACGCACGCCATAAAACTCGCATCAAAACAATGGAAACCGCGTTCAAGAGCCTGGGGCGGAATATGCAAATTATCATAACGTGACCAACTCTACGTTCCAGCAAGCGTAGGTCAAAGATGCCCTGATCGTGAAACCCGTAGGGGATGATGGCAATCGTCCCGCCGAATCACAGGCAGATTGTGTATGAAACAACGGGCGGATTGCCATCCGCCCTTACAATAGTATTAGGCGTTTTCGATTTAAGCCTGTACATTCGTTCCCCTCCCCCACAAGTGGGAGAGTGGAGTTTTGTATCTACTTGAACCAAAACCGTTCTAGGCGGTATCTACGCTTGCTATCAGGCTGCCGTTTCCAAATTGAAAAACGTCGGCTCTGGGTCCGCTGCTGTGCCGTTCAGAAGCTTTTGACGGTTCCCTTCTTGCTTTTGACCGCAATCAGGCCACCGCGCATCTCAAATTCATACGTGAAAATGTCAATGCGTTCCTCCTGTGGAAGTTCTACCGTGTAGGACATGCTGGCACTCTCCCTAATGCTGGTAATCCCGCCACCGCCGACAAAACCATAGTTCTTTTTTAGATCCGCAAGAATGAGCCCGATCATACACGTAGAGCGTTCGAGCGCTGTACTTCCGCACCGTTTGGCGGCCGGCATGACGTGTCCTTTCGATTGATTGCGCACAAGCGGGCGCACTTCCTTGGTGTTGGTTGCAGGCACGGTTCCCCCTTTTTGGGGGGTTGCTGCATCTGAGTTGGGACAGCCTACAAGCACAGCCAGCACGAACAAGGCAGAACCAACGCTAGAGCATTTTCGATTTAAGCCTGTACAGCAATTCATTGAGCTAGTCGACTCCTACATCCGATGGTATAACGCAAAGCGTATCAAGCTCTCGCTTGGCTCGCTCAGCCCGCTCGAATACCGGGTGAGTCTCGGAATGGCGCCATAAACCAGTCCAAGTTCTTGTCCGCACCCCCGAACACTATTTGTCAAAAAGTTTTGGTGCAATCTCAACAAAATTAACAACGCTTTGATTTCCAGAATTTTCTGTAAAAATTATTATAACTTTATTTGCAACAACCGTTTTTGAAAAGAAAGTCAACAGCTTTGTTCTAAAACAATCTCCTTTACAAAAACCCTTGATAGCTTTTGCATTGCGAAGAGCTTCCTCATTGTTGCTATAGGAAAAAATCCACATCCCTAAATGAGACAAATATTGACCTTCTTCATGTTCTGATAAGTCAAAATAAAAACTCACTCCTGCAACTTCTGTAACAGAAGCCACAATATTGTATCCAAGACGCCTTGGAGCAACCTTCTTGACAAACGCCAAATCAACAGGAGTTTCCTGTTTCAACCTTATATCTTTACCGTCCAATAATTGTTCAATAATCGCATTGCGAACAACTTCGAACGGTTCCACATCAGGCGATGCCAAAACGTCCCTACCAAATAATCCCAGAAAGAAAATAAGCAATATCGCTCTCATGACATCACACCTTCCATTTCCAGTCACAGTACATGAATAAACAGGAATCGAAAAAAGCCAAGATGCCTTCCGGCAGGATAAGCCCATGTCGGATATTCGCCAACAGGCACGCCCCCAACTTTGATTTCAACCGTACGCATTTCCCATACCCCTTCCTGATAATTATAATTTCATACTGTACACAGCATCTCGATCAAAAACAAGGCTCTCCTATTTTTTGCCGTCGACTTTCGCTTATTCAAACATCATATATTATGGCGAACGAAAACCAGATTTAGCATACTTTCTATTACCCAATCCGCATATGTTGGGGTGAGCTTTGCGAACCACAGCGTTTCGTAGGAAAATATTAAGTCACCTCGGCATGAATGCCGAGGATTCCTCGATACGGTATAGGGGAGCCTTCGGCTCCATCAACGATTATCTCGCTTACCCCGTCATCAATGACGGGAATTGCGCTTGATGCGTGTTCAACCCTTCCCGAACTTCACCCCACCGCCTTCAGATGTCACCCGAATCACGTCTTTCGCCGAGAACCGGCCTTCAAGTATGGCTCTGGCGAGGGGGTTTTCCAGTTTCTCCTGAATTGCACGCTTCAACGGGCGTGCGCCGAAAACCGGGTCGTAACCCGCCTTGGCGAGCTCCGCCAGAGTCGCATCTTCGACTTCGAGCCGCATGTCGAGCCGCGCTAGGCGATGTTTCAAATGTTGCAGTTGAATTTTAGCGATCCCGGCTATCTGCGCTTCGTCGAGGCTGTGGAAAACGACGATCTCATCGATGCGGTTGATGAATTCAGGCCGGAAGGACGTTTTTACTTCCGCCATGACCGCGAGCTTGATGAGGCCGTAATCGTCGCCCGCCATTTGCTGGATCATCTGGCTGCCGAGGTTGGAAGTCATGACAATCACGGTGTTCTTGAAGTCTACGGTACGCCCCTGTCCGTCGGTCATGCGGCCATCATCGAGGACTTGCAGCAGGACGTTGAAAACGTCAGGATGTGCTTTTTCCACTTCGTCGAACAAGATCACACTATAGGGCTTGCGCCGTATCTGCTCGGTAAGGTAGCCACCTTCTTCATAGCCAACGTAACCCGGTGGCGCGCCAATGAGGCGGGCAACGGAATGTTTTTCCATGAATTCGCTCATGTCTACGCGAATCAGATGATCCCCCGAATCAAAGAGAAAAGCTGCCAGTGCCTTGCAGAGTTCCGTTTTACCCACTCCGGTCGGGCCTAGGAAGAGGAAAGAACCGTAAGGGCGGTTTTCGTCGGAAAGCCCAGCGCGCGAGCGGCGAATAGCATCCGAGACTAGCCGGACGGCTTCATCCTGCCCAACAACACGCTCGTGCAAGCACCCTTCCATCTTGAGCAGCTTTTCGCGCTCGCCCTGCATCATCTTGGAAACCGGAATACCGGTGGCGCGGCTAACGACTTCAGCGATTTCCTCTGCGCCTACCTGGGTGCGCAACAGTTGGTTCTGTTTCGCGCCCCCATCCGCTTTCTCGGCGGCTTTCAGTTGCGCTTCGAGCTTGGGCAGTTCGCCATATTGCAACTCAGCCAGCTTGTCGAACTGGCCTTTACGCTGGAATTCAGCCATGCGCACCCTGAGGTGGTCGATTTCTTCCTTGATGTGTCTGGCACCATGCAAGTGAGCCTTTTCCGCTTTCCAAACTTCTTCAAGGTCAGAATATTCTTTTTCCAGCCGGGTAATTTCCGCTTCGATCAGGGAAAGGCGTTTTTGCGAGGCTTCGTCTTTTTCCTTCTTGACCGCCTCACGTTCAATCTTGAGTTGGATGAGGCGGCGGTCGAGCTTGTCCATGACTTCGGGTTTGGAGTCGATTTCCATCTTGATCCGTGCCGCCGCCTCGTCAATGAGGTCGATGGCCTTGTCGGGCAAGAAGCGGTCGGTAATGTAGCGGTTCGAGAGCTCAGAGGCCGCAACGATGGCCGGGTCGGTAATCTCTACCCCGTGGTGGATTTCGTATTTCTCCTGCAAGCCGCGCAGAATGGCAATGGTCGCTTCCACCGTCGGTTCTTCGATCAGGACTTTCTGGAAACGCCGTTCAAGTGCCGCGTCCTTTTCGATGTACTTGCGGTACTCATCCAGCGTGGTCGCACCGATGCAATGCAGGTTGCCCCGAGCCAGTTCCGGTTTGAGCATGTTTCCGGCGTCGATTGCGCCCTCGGCCTTACCCGCGCCAACCATCGTGTGCAATTCATCGATGAAAAGGATGATGCGACCCTCTTCGCGCGCAATTTCCTTGAGCACTGCCTTGAGCCGCTCTTCAAACTCACCCCGGTATTTAGCCCCAGCGAGCAACGCCGCCATGTCGAGCGCGAGTACCCTCTTTCCCTTGAGCGTTTCGGGCACTTCTTCGTTGACGATGCGTTGAGCCAAGCCTTCGACGATGGCTGTCTTGCCGACACCGGGTTCGCCGATCAGCACGGGGTTATTCTTGGAGCGCCTCTGGAGAATCTGGATGGTGCGGCGAATTTCATCATCACGCCCAATAACGGGGTCGAGCTTGCCCACACGGGCTTGTTCGGTGAGATCCATGCAGTATTTCGACAGAGCTTCGCGCTTACCTTCGCCTTCCTGGTCGTTGATCGCTGCGCCGCCGCGCACGGCATCGATGGCCGCCTTCAGCGCTTTACGGTTTAGGCCGTGTTCGCGCAACAGCCGCCCAGTCTCTCCTTTGTCTTCGACGAGTGCGAACAGGAACATTTCGCTGGCGATGAACTGGTCGCCGCGCTTTTGTGCCTCGCGGTCAGTAAGATTGAGCAGGTTGCCGAGATCGCGTCCTACGGCCACATTGCCACCGTGCCCTTCGATTTTTGGAAGGTTTTCGAGCGCACGTGTGAGTGCCGTCCTCAAAGGTTGTGTGTTAACGCCCGCACGCTGCAACAGCGATACCGTGCTGCCGTCTTCCTGTTCGAGCAAAGCCAGCAGCAGGTGTTGGGGTTCGATGAACTGCTGGTCATGGCCGACTGCCAGGCTCTGCGCGTCAGCAAGCGCCTGCTGGAACCGGGTTGTAAGTTTGTCGAATCGCATGATGAGGAATCCTGTGTAAAAACCAGCAAGCGCTGGTTCGGTTGATGTCCGATGCCCGCTATGTGGGGTGTGAACCATCCCGCTTCAAGAGGGAACGGTTCACGTGACAAATTACCGTGACATGCCCCTATCCATCTCCCGGTGTGACATAGGTCGCCCCTCCCAACCTACGGATCAAACAGAATTGTTAAAAACAGACCCGACGCAGATAAGAGTGGCATGACCAATAAGCCCAACGCCCCCAGAACTCGCTCCCGTCAGACCGGCATCAGCTTGATCGAAGTTCTTGTTTCCGTTTTCGTACTTGCTTTCGGCATCCTTGGCATCGCTGCCATGCAGGCTGGGGCGTTGCGCAACATTCAGGGAGCAATGGAACAGAGCACCGCTGTTTTCCTCACGCACTCCATCCTCGATGCCATGCGCGCCAGTATGCAGGCCGATACCAACCATCCTAGCGCATTGGTTATCCGCCAGGGCTATGTGACAGGCGGCTTCATTTGCCAGAACCCAACTGTAGCAGACACGCTTGTTGCGAATGACCTCAACCGCTGGCTTCAGAATATCCGGGACAACCTCAATGGTGGCATGGCCGATGACAACGCCTGCGGTAGTATCGTATGCGATGCGGGTGACCCCAACCTCTGCACGGCGTCGGTCCGGTGGAACAACAGCCGTTCCCTAGGCGGGGAAACACAACAGGTCGTGGAAACGCGGAGCCGCCTATGACTTACCCCTTTGCGTGCCCTGCGGCTCAGCGTGGCTTGACCCTCGTCGAACTAATGATTGCCATGCTGCTGGGGTTAATTGTCGTTGGCGGCACCCTGGGTATTTTCGTTAGCAACAACCAGACCCACCGTCGCACAGATGACCTCGCCCGGATTCAGGAAAACGCCCGCGCCTCCGTGCAATTCATGAGCCGTTCGATGCGCGAAGCGGGCGGCAACCCTTGCGGGCTCCCTCTGGGCGTGGGACTCATCTTTCACTCACCGGAGGCTCCATTAGACAGTTGGTGGTCGGGTGGCGATAATTTTAAATTCTCCCTCATCGGTTACGCAGGCGGCAGCAGTTTCCCCGCCAACGGCAACGTGACGATGGTCGATGACAGCGACGCGGTCGTTACCGTTTCCGGCAACACCTTTGTCAAAACCGTCATCAACGACGACACCCCACCCGCCGGGGCGATGGTCGTTCCCTCAAACGAAGGGTTCGCCGCAGGCGACATTTTGTTTGCATGCAGCATGGACAGGGCGCGCGGTATCGTTTTCAAGGCAGGGGGAATTTCCGCGTCCGGAACTAACTGGATGGTTGCCCGTACAACCCCTTTTGACGGCGTGCTCGCAAGCATGAAGATTACCTCCCTGGGCAAGATCAACGCCGAAGGTTGGTTCATTGGCCGGAACACGCGAGGGGGCACCTCCCTGTTCCGCGCGTTCATCGGGGACAACGGCCAGCCTGAAGAAATTGCCCCGGATGTTTCTGCCATGCGTATCACCTATCTGTTGCCGAAAGCGAGCCAGTATGTAGCTGCCAACCAAATCGGCGATGCTGATTGGCCGGGTGTTGTCGCCGCCTACATCGAGCTCACCATTTCCAGAAAGGCCGACAACGGGACGCCCATCCAACGTTCAGTCGGCCTGACCGTCAATCTTCGGAACAGGCTTAACCAGGACGGGGGCAACCCGGATGGGAACAACCCACAATGACCTGCCCTGCCAGCACCCCATCCTATCCCCGACCACAACACGGCGCGGCGCTGATTATCACCATGATCCTGTTGCTGATCATGTCGCTGCTGGCCGTTACCTCGCTGCGCAGTACGGTCATGCAGGAGCGCATGAGTTCCAATACCTACGACCACGACCTGGCTTTCCAGTCAGCGGAAGCCGGACTCAGGATGGGCGAGCGCCAAGCGGAAAACTGGGTCAAAAACGGGGCAACCATCACCTGGCCAAGCTGCCAAAGCCCAAGTCCCGAAGGGCTTTACCTAAACACCGACCCCGCTACATGCCCACGGCCACTCTGGGAAGGCCCGGCACCAGGAGGCAGCGGTTCATATTGGCACAATGCGGATAACGATACGGGAGAAGAAAACATCCATTTTGACAACAAAGGACTATCGCTCTCCCCCTTCTACATCGTCGAACTCATCTCCGAACACGCTCCCTGTCAGATCAACAACCCGGACTCGAACACGAATTGCAGGCGCTTCCGGATCACAGCCAGCAGCCGATACGCCAATGGCCGCGCACAGGTTATTCTTCAATCTATCTACGCTACCGAATAAGAGACCGAGAGCAAAGGCATTGCATTGGGATAACCAAGCAGTTTGTTTATTTTTTGTATCTCGGTTTTCCGCATCCTGCGACTGATTCCCATCGTCCTAGTTCACGCCAAAATTATTATCACACACCCGGCAGTGCCGGGCATTCACAGGTATGCGCATTTTTACGCTAACTGATTTGTGTCCCCACGGAGAGCCACCATGCGCAATTACAACATGTCCGGAACCCACCTCCCTCCCCACCTGGGACTCATCTGCCTGCCGATGCTCCTCTGCGCGCTAGCTGGCTCCGCCAGGGCGGAAATCGCCATTCCCTCCATTCCCCTGAACAACAGCCAGAGCAACCCACCTGCCGTCATGCTGGTCGCAGCCAGGGATCACAAGCTGGCCTTCGAGGCCTACAGCGATATCGTGACCAGGGAGGACGGCAGCACGGTCGATGGCCACTTCAACCCGCGCAAGGTCTATTACGGGCTGTTCGACAGCAAACTGTG
>WQYV01000072.1 GCA_009781085.1 Betaproteobacteria bacterium | reverse complement strand
ATGGAGACGGTCATCTGTTCGATGGAGGCGGCCATCGAAGTGGCAGCCTGGGACTGGCTTTCGCTGGAGGCGGCGATCTTATCGCTGGTGGCGCTCAACTCTTCGCTGGTGGAGGCAATTTCGTTGGCACTGCTACTGATGATGTCAATAATCTCGCGCAGCTTGGAAATGGTGACGGAAATGGCGTGCAGCGTGCTCGACGTGTCGCCGGGGCGCAAGTTGACCTTGACGCTGAGGTCGGCATTGCTGACATGCTGCATGATCGACTGGATGTAGCCCGGTTCGCCGCCGATCTGGCGGATTACCGCTCGCAGGATCATGGAACCGATGAGGATGCCGCACAGGATCCCAGCAATCACCAGCACGGTGGTGAGCGTGGAATACATATGGGAATGTGCGGAGGCAGCCTCGCCATCGGACATGCCGAGACTCACCTGATTTTGCGCATAATCGGCTACCATTTCGCGTAGCTGTTTTGATGAGTCGAGCACTTTCTCGTAGATCCCTCTATATTCGTCACGTGCACTTTTGAATTGCTCCTCATCCCTGGATGCAGCGGCTGCAGTCAGCTTTGGCAGGGTGTAGTCCAGTGGGGCGTTGACCTTGCGATATTCATCCAGGGAGGCGAGAAGCTTGCTGTATTGATCCTTGGTTGCCTGTGTTACCCGGGGGACGGAATCAATCTGCTTCATGGTTTCATCGAGACGCATCCAAGTCTGCTTGCGGATGTTGATGACCTCGTTGAGATTGTTAGCTGAATTGGAAGTGGCTGTATCCTCTTTGAACACCGACAGCGCCGCACTGCGGAGGACATAGATCTCTGTTTCGAGCGTACCGTAATTGGTGAGGTTAGGTATCCGGCGGTGCACAATGTCCGTAATGCTGGACGCCAGGTTGTTGGTGGAGTAGATAGACAGGCCACCAATGAGAGCGAGTAGGCCGATGAGCAGCCCAAAGCCGATCATCAACAGGGAGCGCAACGTAAGGTTTTTCATTTAGGGATCCCGTTCGTATTATCATGCGCGTGAAACGCGAAGGCGTTGGGCACATGAGGTGAATGTCACTCTTCGAGAGCGATACTCTACTAAGAGTGACAATAAAAAAATGAGAAATATTTCCTGGGGGTGTAGATTGTGAATTCCGTTTTTGTTGGGTTATTTGTTGATACGAATACATTGGCGACCGGGTATCCATAACAGGAGATGCTCCTACAAATGGATCCATCCGTAGCAGCAAACACGTCCCCGGCACCGGCGTCGTCATTGAAGCTGCGCCGCATCGCCCGTCTGCTCGCCGGGGTCGTTTTCGTGTTGATCCTGTATGCGGGGTTGGGGTTTATCGGCGTCCCATTGCTCGCGGAACATTACGCACCACGCTCTCTGAGCGACTTGCTTGGACGGGCGGTGTCGATTGAAAAGGCCGCTTTCAACCCGTTTACCCTGACAACCAAATTTCGCGGCCTAAAGGTCATGGAGGGTGCGGAAAACGATCATGGCAATGGTGCTACGGTAGCCTTGGCGTTTGACCAACTTATGGTCAATTTCGGAATCGCATCGCTTTGGCACGGTGGGCCGGTGGTGCAGGAGTTGGCGCTCAAGAACCCACATGTGCGGTTGGTGAGGCTTGCCGAAGGGCGTTACAACTGGTCGGATGTTTTCGACCGGTTCGCGGCACGGCCACAGACGGAGGGTAACCCCCTTCCGTTCTCGGTAGCCAATATTCATGTCGAGGGCGGAACTGTGGAGATGGAAGACCGCGTAACCAATGCTACGCACCACATATCCGGCCTGAGATTGGGAATTCCCGCAATTTCCCGCAAACTGCCGGTCATGGCCGATGTCTTTATCGAGCCGGATTTGTCGATGCTTTTTGACGAACGTCTGCTGGCTGTAAAGGGGCGGCTGGACATACTTCCGGATGGTTTTGAGGGGAGGCTCGAACAACTGGTGCTCAAGGATTTTGAACTACCGCCCTGGTTGGCTTATCTGCCTTTCGAGCCATCTTTCAAGCTCCCTTCCGGTTCGCTCGACCTTGACCTGCGCGTGCTGTTCAGCCAGCACGCGGATGAAGCGGCGAAGGTGTCGCTCCTGGGCGGTGCGCAGGTTAACCGGCTGGTGGTGCAGGATCGTGCGGGTAAGCCAATGCTGGCGGTTGCCGAATTGGAAGTCGAACTGGCAGATATCCAGCCGTTTTCCGGGCGCTACTATTTCAGCAAGTTACGCTTGCAGCGACCCGAACTCGATCTTGCCCGTGCACCTGATGGTAGTTTCAATTTGGAAAACCTGTTGCCCGCAAACCCGAAAAAACCTGCATCCAGTACGGCAAAGGCAGCAAAGGGGCAGGCTTCAAACCACACGGAAACGCCATTGGAGTTCAAGCTCTCTTCGGCGCGTATCCGCGATGGGCTGATACGCTACAGCGACCATGCCGTGGCTGGCGGTTTCAGTACCCGGTTGGAAGGCATCAGCCTCGATTTGCGCGATTTAGCCTCCAACAGCCAGATCCCTGCAGAAATCCGCCTTGATTACACGATGGCTTCAGGCGAAAGGATTAACCACGAGGATCGCTTGCGGCTGCAACCTTTCGAGTACGACGGCAACCTGACGGTAAAGGGTTTGCAGCCCGCGCTTTATGAACAGTATTACGGCTCTTTTCTGTCTGGTGGCGAAATCCGCCGGGGAAGTGTCGACGGGGTTTTCCGTTGCCGCGTGGCTTCGCAGAAAAAGGGCAATGAGAATGCGGAGAACGAATTGTCGGTTGAAGCCAAGATCGAACGGCTCGACCTTTCCGAGTTCGTGTTTGGGCTAAAAGGGCGTAAGGGCGAACTGCTCAGGCTTAAGAATTTCACCCTTACCGATGCCGAAATCCAACCGGGGTCGTATCAGGCGCGGATTGGGGAAATCAACGCGCAGGGCGTTGCGCTTGCTACGACCCGTTTTGCCGATGGCCGTTTCGATTTCATGGTCTTAGCGGGCAAACCAGCCCCAGCCGGGAAAAAGTCATCGCCTCCCTGGACATTTTCCTTGAACAAGGTTGCCATATCGGACTCGGCGCTGCGTTTTGAGGATCGCGCCACCGGTGGGCAACCGACGATGATAACGGCTGATGCCGTCGATTTGCAGTTGAGCGGCCTGACGACGGCGAAAGGGGCTGCACCTGCCAACCTTGCCTTGCGTGGGCAAATTGGTAAGGAAGGCCGCCTTGCGCTGAAAGGGACTTTTCTACCTGAGCCTTTCCGGACCGATCTAGAACTCGACCTGCAAAACTTCGCACTGCCCCCTGTGCAGCCTTATCTTTCGCAGCATGCCCAACTCGACATCAGGGCAGGGCGGTTGTCCACCAAGGGGCGGCTGGCTCTCAGGCGGCATCGTGAGGGGCTACGGGGCTCCATCGCCGGCGACATCGTGGTCAAGTATTTCGATTCTTTTGACCGGATCAATAACCAGGATTTCCTACATTGGAACGAATTTGCGGTACGTCAGGCCAAGGTTGAATTGGAGCCCTTCTCGTTTGCTATTGGTGAGGTTGCCGTCGACGGGCTGGTTTCCCGCCTAATCCTTGATGAAAAGGGGAGGCTCAACCTACGCGAAATCCAGCGTTCCCCGGAAGAACTGGCACAGGGCGACGATGCCGGGGGCAACGCAAAAAATACGGAAAATACGGAAAATACGGAAAATACGGAAAATACGGAAAGCGCGGAGAGCGCGGTTGCTATGCCGCCATCCTGGCCGCCCATGAAAGTGAGCCGCATCGCCGTTAGGAACAGCAACATCGCCTTTACGGATCACTTCATCCGCCCAAATTACAGCGCATCGCTAGCTAACCTTTCTGGCGAACTCACCGGCCTGTCCTCGGGTCAGGATGCGATGGCAAAGCTTGACCTGCAAGCTAAGATAGGCCGCGATGCCCCGGTGACGATCAAGGGCGAGTTCAACCCTTTCCGCCAGGATCAGCGGCTGAACATCGAAGCTGATGTCAAAGGCTTCGATTTGCCTGGCCTTTCAAGTTATTCGGGGCGCTATATCGGTTATGGCATTGCCCGGGGAAAACTTTCGGCCACCCTCAATTACCGGATTGAAGACCGCAAACTTTCGGCTGAAAACCACGTTTTCCTCGACCAGCTTACCTTCGGCGATGCCGTCGACAGCCCGGAGGCGACCAAATTGCCGGTTCGGCTGGCGGTGTCGCTGCTGAAGAACTCTCGCGGCGAAATCGATCTCAACCTGCCGATCGGCGGCACGCTCGACGATCCCCAGTTCAGTGTTTTCGGGTTGGTATTGCGTGCCTTTGGGAGCCTTATTGCTAAGGCGATTACCGCACCTTTTGCCCTGTTCGGGCGGGAAGAGCTTTCACACCTCGATTTCGACCCCGGTAGTTTCAATATTGGTACTACGCAGGAAGATGAACTGCGTGAGATTGCAAAATCGCTGGAAGACCGCCCGTCCTTGAAGCTCGACATTACTGGCCAAGGTAATATCCAGCGCGACGCCGAAGGTATCCGGCACAACAAATTGCGCAATATGGTCATGGCCGAAAAGCGCAGGATCATGGATAAAGGCGCCCCGACAGGTGGTGTCGATTTAGAGAGCGAGGAGTACGCCAAGTTGCTTGAGTCGGTGTACAAGCAGGCAAAAATCAAGAAACCGCGCAACTTCATCGGTTTGACAAAAAGCTTATCCGTTGGGGAAATGGAAAAACTGCTGTTGGAAAGCATCGATGTCGGGCAGGGAGATGTCGATGCGCTTGCCAGCCGACGTGAAACTGCCGTGCAACGCTGGTTGACCGACCAGGGGGGTATCCCTCCGGAACGCCTCTTCCGGCGTGCGTTGACCGATGAGGAAACCAAGGAGAACGGGCGCGAGGGTAATGGTGTGCGTTTTTCCCTGCGGTGAGGCCGGACGTGGATCTCGACACTGCTGGCGCGGCGCATGACGAACGTTTTATGCGGGAAGCTTTTGCGCTTGCGCGGGAGGCGGGCGCGATGGGCGAAGTACCCGTGGGGGCGGTTGTAGTGCGCGACGGCGAAATCGTCGGACGCGGCTATAACCGGCCCATCACCTCGCATGACCCCACGGCTCACGCCGAGATTGTTGCGCTGCGCGACGCGGCAACCCGCGCTGGCAACTACCGCTTGCCGGACTGCGAATTGTTCGTCACCCTGGAGCCGTGCGCAATGTGCACCGGAGCCATCTTCCATGCCCGCATCGCCCGTGTCGTTTTTGGGACGCGTGACCCGAAAACCGGCGTGGCAGGCAGCGTGCTCGACCTCTATGCCGAGTCCCGCCTGAACCACCATGCCGAAATCGTAAGCGGCGTGTTGGCTGGGGAATGTGGCGAGCTGCTTTCTTCCTTTTTTGCTGCACGGCGCACCCGCACGGTGCTGGCCTAAATGAAGCCCATGCGTATCCGGATCGACATTGCACGCCAAGAACTCGAACTTTTTTCCACAGACGGTACATGCATTCGCCGCTATCCCGTTTCTACGGCCAGAAATGGCGTGGGGGAGCGCAATGGCAGTGGTTGTACACCTCGCGGCCGCCATCGCATCCGGGGGCGGATTGGGGCTGGTATGCCGCTCGGAACGGTATTCCGTGGTCGCAGGCCAACCGGGGAAATCTGGACGCCCGAACTCGCGGCAGCCAACCCCGAACGTGACTGGATGCTCTCGCGCATCCTGTGGCTTTGCGGCGAAGAATCCGGTTTCAACCGCGGGGGTCAGTTCGACAGCATGCGGCGCTACATTTACATCCACGGAACCGGGGATGACCAACCAATGGGCAAGCCTGGTTCCCACGGCTGCATCCGCATGCGCAACCGCGACGTGATCGAACTTTTCGAGTTGGTTGGCGTCGGGACGCCGGTTGAGATTGTGGGTTGAGGGCAGGGAACAGGTGGTTCCGGCCATTGAATGAGCGGGGTGGAACCACCTTTTGGGGATTTAGTCCCCTGCCTTGATCATGATATCGGTACGGCGATTCTTCTGCCGTCCTTCTGGAGTGGAGTTATTTGCCATGGGTTTATCCGGCCCGTTACCCACGACAACGAACCGGGACGGATTAATACCGTAACGGGTCAGATATTTCGCAACTGCGTTGGCTCGTTGGTTGGAAAGCTCAATGTTTATATTCCTTGCTCCCTCGGAAGAAGTGTTTCCTTCGATTTGAACTACCGCGTTATCGACGATGTTCAATTGGTTGACAATGTCGTCCAATACCCCTTGCGCTGCAGATGGGTTCTTGAAGACTGCCGAGTTCACTTCAAACTCTATTGAAAGGCTGCGCGTCATGATTGCGTTCTTAGCTCGGGCAACTTGACGTTGTTCTTGGGTGAAAGTCGGCACTGCGAGCGTAGTACTACCGTATTGAGGTTCGAGCAGTTTCAACGCCGAAAGGTCGAAGATTTCTTCATAGTTTCCGACCTTTGCAGGTTCCCCGATTCTCTTCCAAATACCAAGCATGTCCTGGAAAACCTTAGGGCCTACACCATTGCGCTCCAGGGAAGATACGTTCTTTGCGTAATTGGCCAAAGCGGCGTCGTCTGCCATCGCCGCAATTTCGGAGTCAGACAGGCCATTCATCATTGGCATGCCGCGAACAGAATCAAACTTGGTCTTATAGAGCCGGTGCGCCTGGAATACGCCATCGGCGAAGCGTGATACCCATTCTTTGTTTTTCTCGTAGAAATCCTTCCGGAATACGATGACGTCGAGTATGAGGTTGGTCGCCTGCTTCGTTGTAACCAAGGTATGGGTATTGGCGTTCGGGTCATTGGCTTGATCAAGGAAGGGTTGCCAAGTGGCGGCGGCATCAGCTTTCCCTGCAAAGAACACCTTTGCAGCTTCGTCCGGAGTATTGACGAGTATCATGTTGCTGGTGATGTCACTCATTTCAGATGGTGTCAGGTTCGAGTTGTACAAGAACCAATACACTAGTGTTTGCGCTTCGGAAAAGCGCGGTGCCACGATTGTCTTACCTTTCAGATCCTCAACGGATTTGATTGACTTCTTGGCGATGATGCCATCGCCACCTGCACTGTTATTACAGAGGAACGGCACAACGACCTGCATATTTGCGCGGTCGAACTTATCCATAAGATAAGCGAGGCGATTCAAGGTATAACCCGCCGCTGTCACGTTGCCGCTGATCAATGCGTTACTGCTTTGCGCAGCGTCGTTGATAACGACTAGCTTCACGTTTAGACCAAGCTTGTCGAAAATTGAACCTTTTGCAGTGGTGACACCACCATTCGCATCAAAGATGGGTTTCCAACCAATCCATTCGTCGAGTGAGATGACCACTTGTTTGTTATTGTCGCGCTTGGTCACCTCAGGGCTAGGGGCTGATGGGGCAGGAGCCATCACAACGGCCTCTGGGTCACTCTTTCCCTTGATCGCATCAGTCACATTAGCAAAAATTTCCGGCTTAACGAACCATACCACTGCCCCTGCCAGTAAAGCGACCAGGACGAATATACAAAACCAGGCAAACTTGGTTAGCTTGGCTGTCCCTTTGTTTTGGTACTGCTCAAGAAGTGAAGACATCCAGAATCTCCTGTAGGCAAATTAGTTGCGAGGTTTTTTATTTGGGGCATCAACCAGTTCTACCCCAACAGGTGTCCCAGAGTGAATCAATTCACGTTTACGCTGTTGAAGATAAGACGAGGCATTGAGTTTGTTTGTAGCATCGATAACCTGAGTCATCCGCGAATTGGACGAAATCTCTTGCAGGGTAGCTGAACCCAGAGCATCTGCTTCTGCGGCTCGTGCGCCTTGTTTGGCTACCTCAAGAACCCGGACGTCGATCGATGTTCCCAAACTGTTCATCCGATCATTGACTTCCTTGATAGTTTGGTTCGTCCTCATTTTGTTGAGCTCCTCATGTTTCTCGGCCTCCAGCGCCCTGATGTTAGCTTCAACGCTCCCCAGCATCTTCTGAAGGCTGGTTTCGTGGGCTTTCATGGGCAGCAGTAGCGGTTCCTTTGCTTTCAGGTCGCTAGCATAACGCGAAAGCGTTTCCGCACATTCAGTTGCCATGCGTTCATCATCTGCGAGTATGAACTTGTCGACGTTCGATTTCGCTTCTTCAACTTGTGTTTGAAGGTCACCAATTTCTCTTTCTGTCAGTTGGCGTAAACCAGAAACTTTCTGAAATGTTTCAGCGATTTGTGCATGCTGTTTCCTCATCTCCGCGATTGCCTGAGTATAGGCCGCTTCCAAGCCTTCGATTGTTTGGATGCGCCGCTCCACAAATAGTGACGTAAATCCTTTGACAAGAAAACCCACTTTGCCAAGATTTCCAGACCACCAGAGAAGCGCGATAACTCCGACAACAGCTACTATGAAACTTGTTAACATTTAAACACCCTCCTTTTGTTCTTTGAGAAGAAATGATTCTAATTCTTTGATTTGCTCAATTTCATTAGATACCGCCACTTCGACATTACTGCCAGCCGTGCGGATATCAGCCAATTGTTGCTTAGCAGCCTCAATACTTTTCTCGGCGTTTTCTATGCTCGCTCTGAGATCGTCTGATTTCTGCTCCATTTCTTGCCTGGAGGACTGTAAATATCCAGCCAGTACCTCCTTACGAAGATTTGCATCTTTTTGCAAAGTCGTTGCAGAAATACTAGTTACGCTAAGGATACCAACCAGCGTCTCCTGTATAGTTCCCTTGGCCAAATCTTTGGGCAGCTTGTCAACGAGTTGACGTACTTTGTATATGTTATCCTCGGACTTCAACTCTTCAGCATGGTTGCTGCCCGCATAGATTGCTTCTACATCGTCGGTCCATTCACCCGACTGAGTGAAAGTGACCTTTTTGCGTGGCGGCGTAGATGGTGCATCATATCTTTTCTCAGGCGTACCTAGTGTGGATACGTCTGTCTCAAAACTAGGTGAAATATCGGTCGAGCCGATATCAAAAAAATTCTTCGGTTCTTCTTTCAAAAATAGATCTTTGAATTTGAATGCCATTTCAACTTCCTCCAGGTGTAAGGTTCAGAATACTACTGTTCCTTCGCAAGATTTCGGCTTCTTCATTATCGTGGGTAATGATGACCATCGTGCATTTCGTTTGTTCTTGGTGTTGAAGAAGAAGTCTCTGCATCTCTGTCCGCGTGACCTTATCGAGCGCACTTAACGGTTCATCCATCATGACTACGGGCGCTTTTACATAAAGAACTCTTGCAAGGGCGAGACGCTGTTTCATGCCCCCAGATAAATCACTTGGCATTTTATAAGCGTAATCATCGAGACCGACCTCTTTTAGGATTGCAAGTGCTTCCTGTTCATTCTCTTTGGTATGCCGCTGATCAAGGAATCTATGATGGACGAGGACGTTCTCTAAACAATTCATCCATGGAAATGAAGTATAAGTCTGATTCATCACCATAATTTCGCGTGACGGGTTTTTAATTTCTACCTGCACTTTACGAAGATTGGTTTCTTTGTTCTGATCATTCTCTCTATTACTTCCATTCACTGGATTGGTAAGAGGGGATATAAACGTCTCAAATATCACCTTACCGTCTGATGGGTTAAGCAATCCTGATGCAATTCGTATCAGCGTTGTCTTTCCAGAACCGGATTTCCCAATCAGTGGTGTTATCGAGTTATAAGGAAAGGTGTAGTTGAAATTATCAAATATAGTTTTACCATCAATATGGTACGAAATATTATTCAAATAAATCGCTGAAGAATTCATTCTATCCCTCCACTGATTTTAAATTTCCAAGGGAATAGTTTTTGAACAAAAATATTCCATCCTTTGTCAAATACAAAGCTAAATAATACTATTGCGAATAGTACAGCAAAAACCATATCTAATCTCCCCCGACTTTGTGCGATATTCATGATATGACCCAAACCATATCCAGCATTCACAATTTCAGCAACGATAACGTATGTCCAGCCAATACCATACATCATCCCCAATGAAGACAATAGTGAAGGCAACATTGCTGGCATGATAACTTTTGCCACGAGATCGAATTTACTGGCACCCAAGGTTAAGGCGGTTTCTATCAGGCTTTTTTCCACTTCGTTTACTTGAAGAAGAATTGTTGGTAGGAAATAAAATAATAAAGCAATGGTAATAAACGCAATCTTCATCGTTTCACCAATTCCGACCCACAGTATCAAGATAGGATACATTGCAGTTACTGGAATAAATCTGAACGAAGAAGTTAAAGGCTCTACCAAGTATCTTATTGGTTTATACAATATTATCGTTATTGCCACGGCCAAGCTAATAAACACAGCAACGAGTGTGGCGCAAGTGATACGCATCAACGAGTATTCAAACCCTCTCAATAAAGAACCATCGTTCAACATTGACGCATAGCTTTTCCAAACATCACTAAACGAAGGGAAAAACCTTGGATCAAACAACCCAATCCCTTGTCCGATAAACAGCAACAGAATGAATAAAGGTATTGCAATAAAGGATAGATATTTCGTCATTCCACTCCACTCTCGCTTATTCATACTCGTTTCTCCCTCCAATCCGAAAGTGAAAACCAACGATGTTCCAGCATCCCTATAAACAAGAGTCCAGCAGGTAGAACTGTTTTTTTCATTGACTTCCTTTTACTCCATTGTCATTTTTTAAAAAACGCGGATATAGGATTCTACATGAGTGACGTATCAACACAAGACAGAAATTATAGGCGGAACCGATTCATCAGATACTTGCAGGTTCAGTGCCGCTAACCTCAACCGCTCTGTCCGGAATCGTGGGTGTATATCCTCTTTCGCATCCATCTTCCAAATCGCCAATCATGCGCCCCGGTGGGTTCCATTACATCACTCGATGGATGGATGCCAGTGCGAAAAATATGTGCATCCGGAATCACCCCTGTAACAATTCGATTCATTGATATTGGCTGAAATAATTATTCTCCAATCTGTCGTTGGCGGCAGGTCGGATGCACCTTCACCCTGCCAGTTTTTCTACTGCTTCACGGATGCGGGCGGGTTCGTCGAGCTTGAGGATGCGTTGCATCCTTGAGGTAATCTCGGCAAGGTCGGCACGTAGGATTTGTTGTTTGATTTCGAGGATACGGGCGGGGTGCATCGAAAAACTGCGTAACCCCATACCGAGCAGCAGTAGGGTATAGGTGGAGCTGCCAGCCATTTCACCACAGACGGAAACAGGTATCTCGGCGCGCTGCGCTGCCTGGATGGTGCCAGAAATGAGTTTCAATACGGCAGGATGAAGCGGGTCGTAAAGGCGCACGACCGCTTCGTTCCCACGGTCAACCGCCAGGGTATACTGGATGAGGTCATTGGTTCCGATGGAAAGAAAGCCGAGGCGGCGGATGAACATGTTCAGGGCTAGTGCTGCGGCGGGGACTTCCACCATACCGCCGATAGGTATTTTTTCGTCGAATTTGATTTTTTCTTCACGCAGTTCTTCTTTTGCTTTTTCGATGAGGGTCAGTGTCTGTTCGATTTCATCGGCGTGCACCAGCATCGGGATCATGATCCGGAGCTTGCCGTGTGCCGAGGAGCGCAACAGGGCGCGCAATTGGGTGAGGAACATCTTTGGTTCGGCCAGCGAATAGCGTACCGCACGCAGGCCAAGGGCAGGGTTGGGTTCGTCCTGAGTGCTCCCGACAAGCATTTTGTCCGCACCGATGTCGAAGGTACGCGCCGAGACGGGTCTGCCGGAAGCTGCTTTGAGTATGGAACGGTAGGTTTCGTATTGTTCGTCTTCGTCGGGCAGGGTGTCGCGATCGATGAAGAGAAATTCGGTACGGAGCAGGCCTACGCCATCAGCGTTGGTTTCTTTGACCTGAGCCATATCCTGCGGGCCGCTGACGTTGGCCAATAGCTGAATGACTTCGCCATCAAGGGTAGTCGCTGGGGTGTCGCGCAGGCGCTTGAGCTTGGATCGCTCCAGTTCCAGTGCTGCGCGGCGCAGTTGGTATTCTTCGACGACGGATTCGTCGGGGTCGATGATGGCAATGCCACGCGTGCCGTCGACGATGATAAGTTCGTTGGCTCGTAGCAGGTCCCGGATGTGGCGTAGCCCCACAACCGCCGGAATACCCAGGTTACGGGCTACGATGGCCGTATGGCTCGTCGGGCCTCCAACGTCCGTAATGAATCCCGCGATGTGATCCTTGAAACCGATGGTGTCCGCCGGGGATAGGTCATGGGCGACAATAACGGTTCCAAGCCCGTCTTTGCGCCTTTGGGGGAGCGGGCCAGGGTCGCCAAGCAGCGTCTTGACCAACCGTTCGACAACCTGCACGACATCGGCCTTGCGTTCGCGCAGGTAAGGGTCTTCGATCTGGCGGAACTGTTCCACCACCGATTCCATCTGCTGCACCAGCGCCCATTCGGCGTTGTAGTGATGTTCCTTGATTTTGTTGCGTGCTGCTTCGATCAATACAGGGTCTTCCAGCATCATGCGCTGCAGGTCGATGAATGCGCCTACCTCGCTATGCGGCTGGGCGGTTGTGGCTACGGTTTTTAGCCCGAGCAGTTCTCCGTCTACGGAAGCAACGGCGTTATCGAAGCGTTCAAGTTCGGCTTCAAGATGGCGCGGCGCAATTTTGTAGTGATTGACTTCGAGCAGTGCGTGCGAAACCAGGTGCGCATGGCCAATGGCGATGCCTTGGGAAACAGGTAAGCCATGTACGGCGAAACTCATCGCAGCACTCTCCTCATACTATGTCATTCTTCTTCGCCAAAGCGGTCGGCGATCAACTCAACGATGCGTGCCATTGCTTCGTCGGCATCTTTGCCTACGGTTTCGATGGTAAGCGTAGTGCCCCGGGTGGCGGCAAGCAT
>WQYV01000071.1 GCA_009781085.1 Betaproteobacteria bacterium | reverse complement strand
TTTGCCCGGCGGCTAAAGACCCTTAACGGTCTGACGCCCTATGAATACCTCTGCAAAACATGGACAACTCAACCAGAACGATTCATCATGAATCCGATCCATCAAATGCCGGGACTAAACATCAAGTAAAAAGCCCTGATCACCCCAGCGGCTGAGGCTGGGGTTCGTGGGGTTCTCGGTTATGGCCTGTTGCTCATTGTGAGCATGCCCGGTCTAGCTTTTGGGTGCCTTTTTGTCCTCGGGCGGAACGAACCCGATAGGCCGCTTGGGTGGATCGGGTGGGATAGTCAGGGCGCGGATGGCCTCGAAGACCTGGCGCAGTTGGTTGCGCGTATTGCGGCTGAAAGTGTCATGCGAGAACTCCAGCTGCTCGGTCTTGTCCTCCAATTCCGCCAGCCGCTTGGCCAAGTCCTCATGCAGGCTTGCTGCTTGGCGCAGTCGCACGAAGGCGCGTACCACGTAAATGCCCATCTCTACCGCTTGGGCTGAGGCCAGGATATTGGCCAGCGCCACTGCGCCGTACTCGGTAAACGCGAACGGCAGTGATTTAGAAAACTTCAATTTCTGCAGGTGGTCACAGTTTGTGACCACCTGTGCCTTCTCGGCGTTATCGAGTTGGAACATGAAGTCTGGCGGGAAGCGCCCTGAGTTGCGCTTGACGGCCTGATTGAGCGCCTTGGTCGGTACGCCGTAGAGCTCGGCCAGATCGGCGTCGATCATCACCTTGAACCCGCGCAGCAACTGAATACGCCCCTCAATGCGTGGCAGCAGCGCCGCGCTTGTCGTTGTGGTTGTTGGTGTCATGCGTTCCTTGGGGTTCCTGTCATTCAAACACACGTCCTCGCGCCGTCGATTACACCCCGGCCCCGACAGGCGGGCGGTTCCAGCGGCGGGCCGAATGCTGCAACACCATTCCGGCGAGCACTGTTCGCACGGTCTGCTTGTCTTCGTCGCTGAACTCGCGGATGGCCTCGAACAGCAAGGCCATCTCCTCATCGGGGCTGCGCTCAGTCTTGTCAAACACCAGATCATCGAGCCGCACATGCAGCGTATTGGCTAGTCGGATCAGGGCGCCCAAGGTTGGTTGCGCCGTTCCTGCCTCGTAGCGGCGAATCTGTCGCCCATTGGCGAAACTGCGTACCGCGCCTGGAGTTGACGCGATACCCAACAGAAATGATGGCATCAAGATTGTAATGTTTTATATTTCGGGAAACAGAACGTTGCCCCTCTTGTTGAACTACCGAGAAATCCTCGGTAGTTGCCGTTTCCAGCAACTCCCCGCTGGCGTAAATGTTTTTGAGGTGCAACCCGACGTTATCGGTCGATGTCTCCAAAATCTTTGAGAGTTGCTTTTGAGTAAGCCAAAGCGTGTCTCACTCAAGCCTCACCGAGACTTCAGACCTACCGTCAGGCTGATAAATGACAAGCTCGCTCATTGCGTTACTCTTCTTGCCTCAAATGTCAAGAAAGACGCTATTACATTTTGCAACGTGTGTCAATAAATACTGAATACAACTCTATTTTGACGATTTTTATACTGAATCTGACGTCAAAATAGGGTATAGCTTAAACTGGCGATGCGCATTCTTATGCAAAGGTACTAGCGTACAGTTTTTTCGAAATTCTGAGGCTACCCCAGATTGTGTGAAACAACGGGCGGATTGCCATCCGCTCCTACAAGAATCCGTCTCAAGATAGAGTAAAAAATGTTTGCACTTAAACAAAAACCGCTTTAGTCATTTTCCCCTTCTCCTTTAATGTTCAGACCGGGGAGAATGGGTCAGGCGTGGAGCCATGTAGCTTGATTTGAGGGACATCATATGCAAGAGAAATTGATCGCGCTGTCCGTCGCCGGCTTACTGGCCGCCCCGGTTTTCGCCCAGTCGGGCATAACCGTTTATGGGTTGATTGACTATGGCTATGTGTCGTTGGGTAGCAGCAGCAAAGGCCATGCTATCCGCAATGCCATCGACTCCGGCATTTCCAGCTCCAACCGCATCGGCTTCAAGGGGACGGAAGATTTGGATAACGCCCTAAAGGCCATGTTTGTGCTGGAACAGGGCCTGACCGGTGACACAGGCCCGTTGTGGAATGCCGGCCAAGCCCGCCAGTTTTACGCTAGCCTGGCCAGTGGCTTCGGTACTGTCGCCTTTGGCCGCCAGACCATCCCACAACACAATTTCACCGATGCGGTTGACCCTTTCGGCAAGGACGGGCTCGGCAGTGCCGCCAACGTGCTGATGCAGGACATGCGCATGAATAACCTGGCAACCTATACTTCCCCGGATTTTGGCGGTTTCCGCTTCATCCTTGGCTACACTTTCAACGCCAGCACCGAGAAAAACTTGGAAAACAATGGTGATATCCGCGTTTGGGTGATTGCGCCGTCCTTAACGTGGGACAAGCTGTTCGTGGCTGCCAACTACCATTCCGCCAAGCGGAACAACGCTCACGGCGACAGCCCCAATGCGTACAACGTCTTCGACCTGTACGCGTCGTATGATTTTGGATTTATCAGGCTGGGCGGCATGGTAGGCCGCCGCACGACCAATAAAGGGATTATCAACATTGGCACACAGGCGGCTCCTGTCACTCCTGACAAGGACTCCAAGCTCACACAATGGATGATCGGCGCAACCTTTGAGATTACTCCCAATGATTTGGCCCTGGCTTCCTACGGCCGCGCCGCCGAAAACAATCTGGATGGTAATGGAAAGCGGGCAATCAGCCAGTGGGCCATTGGTTATGAGCATGCCCTATCCAAGCGCACTGTTGTGTACTCGCAATTTGCAATGCAGAACCATAACGCCGCGTTCAATGATGCTGGCGTATTCTATACCTACCGCCACGACAGCACTGTAGGCAGCGTTGCTTGCAGCAACCTCAACACTGGGTGCGATGCCCTCTATCGCCGCGGCTTCGCTGTTGGTTTTCGCCACAGCTTCTGATCGCAGCATGCGTGGGGGCAGATGCCAACCTGCCCGATGTTTTATGCAATCCAACTGAAATTCGGTGGGGCGACTGCCATCGCCCCCACGACCGTTCACCAATCCACCCGCTCGACCCCCCCCAGCGAGCGCCCGAGGAACCGCTCCCCGATGGTCTGGAACCGCAACGGCACGTCGGTCACGAAATAGCGATAGGCCGCAGGCTCTTGCCCCCCTGCAGCCAGCCCCGCTTCCCGTAACCAGGCTGCGGCGAGTTCGGCGGCAGTTTCCGCCGAATCGATGAGTTTGACCTTTTCTCCCGCCACGTCGCGCAGCAGTGGTTTGAGCAGGGGGTAATGCGTGCACCCGAGCACCAGGCTGCCGATATTTTCAGCCAGCACCGGGCGCAAATATTCCTGCGCCGTCAGCCGCGTGACCGGATGGTCGAGCCAGCCTTCTTCCACGAGCGGAACGAAGAGCGGGCAGGCTTGTGAACAGACGCGTGCGCCAGGGTCGAGCGCGTGTATCCGCCGCGCATAGGCGTTGCTGTTGATCGTGATCGGCGTACCGATGACGCCAATGCACCCGCTGCCCGGCACAGCCACGGCAGCGCGTGCGCCAGCTTCGATGACATCGAGCACCGGGATATCCCCTGCCCGTGCAGCCACAATTTTCAGAGCCACTGCGGCCATCGTGTTGCAGGCGACGATCAGCATCTTGACCTCCTGCCGCAGCAGGAAATCGACGATCTGGCCGGTGAAATGTTCGATTGTCGCTACCGACTTGACGCCATAGGGCACGCGTGCGGTATCGCCGAAATAGACGATGCCCTCCAACGGCAGGCGTTCCATCAGCGCACGGACGACGGTCAAGCCGCCCACGCCTGAATCAAAAACGCCAATGGGGCGGTTGTCGCCTGAAGCGCTCACTCCAGCACCACAGCGGTAAATTTCCGCTTGCCCACTTGCAGGACGACCCGGTTTCCCGCAAGGAGCATCCGGGCACGGTCTTCAACGCGGTCGCCATCAAGTTTCACCGCACCCTGCTCGATCATGCGCAAGGCTTCCGAAGTAGTCCCAACCAGGCCCGCTTCCTGGATGACTTTGAACACCGGCATGCCGCCCCTACCAACGGCAACCCGTACTTCAGGGATATCGTCGGGGATTTCGTTTTTCCGGAAGCGCACCTCGAAGTCGGCAAGCGCATCGGCAGCAGCTTTCTGGCCGTGAAAACGGGCTACGAACTCCTGTGCCAGCATTACCTTGACATCGCGCGGGTTGCGCCCGGTTTCGACTTCGGCTTTCAATGCCGCGATTTCATCCGATCCAAGGAATGAAAGCAAATCGAAATAGCGCCACATCAAATTGTCAGAAATTGACATGGTCTTACCGAAGATTTCTTTCGGATGCTCCGCAATGCCAATATAGTTGCCTAACGATTTGGACATTTTGTTTACGCCGTCCAACCCTTCAAGCAACGGCATCATCAGCACGCATTGCGGCGGCTGCCCGTAATGCTTTTGCAGCTCGCGCCCCATCAGCAGGTTGAAGCGCTGGTCGGTCCCGCCCAGTTCGATGTCGGCCTTCATTACCACCGAGTCATAGCCCTGGCAAAGCGGGTAGAGAAATTCGTGAATCGAAATCGGCTGTCCGCCCGCGTAGCGCTTGGCGAAATCGTCTCGTTCGAGCATGCGCGCCACGGTCTGTTGCGCGGCTAGGCGGATCATCCCCGCCGCGTCCATTTCGTTCATCCAGGCCGAATTGAAATAGATTTCCGTTTTGTCCGGGTCGAGAATCTTGAACACCTGCTCGCGGTAAGTCTCGGCATTGGCAAGCACCTGTTCGCGCGACAGGGGCGGACGGGTCGCATTCTTACCGCTCGGGTCGCCGATCATGCCGGTAGAATCCCCGATGAGGAACATGACGTGATGCCCAAGTTCCTGAAAATGGCGCAGCTTGTTGATCAAAACAGTATGTCCGAGATGCAGGTCTGGTGCGGTCGGGTCGAACCCGGCCTTGACCCGCAACGGGCGGCCGCTCTTCAGTTTTTCAACCAACTCCGCCTCGATCAGCAACTCTTCGGCCCCGCGCCGGATCAGGTTCATCGCGGCTCCGATTTCTTTCATCCATTTCTCCAATAAGGTCACAGTCTCTTGCGCGTATGTCTCGTTAAACTTCGGTCAAGCTCTCCTGAAGAGAGAGATAACCCCCCAACCAAGAGTTCGAAATGCGTACAAGAAAAAGAAAGATTTTAGCCGAATTGCGGTGGCGGCTCGAAGGGCTACGCTGGTTTCTCACCAGATTCTTTGGGCAAATCGGTAAGAAAAAGATTAAACGATACCCGAGCGGGCTGCGCTGGCACGTGAACGAACTGCGCTGGCGGCTTGCCGGGCCGAACCGGGCACGGCGCGTCAAAACCTCTGGTTTTTCGGAGAACATCGCCGAACTGCCTTGGCGGCTGCTCGGCAATAAGCGGGGCTTGATTGCCGGTAGCCTCGTGGGCATTTCCGTGCTTGGCGTCGCCGCCGCTACGGCAGTGGTCATGCCGGAAGAACCCGTCGGCATGCAGACTATCGTGGAAAAACTCTCCGTCCTCCCAGAAGTGATTTCCTCTCCCGGCCTACCCTACGTTTATGACGACTACGTCGGTTCCGGCGACACGGTGCAATCCATTTTCCGCCGCTTGGATATCTCCGACCCGGATGCCCTGGCTTTCCTCCAGAAAAACCCGGAAGCCGTGCGTGCCATACAGCAATTGCGTAGCGGCAACTCGTTCACTATTGTCGTCGACCCTTCCGGCCATTTGCTGTCCATGCGCCTACCTGCCACATCGATTGGCAATTCCGTTGAAATTTCTCGGAACGCGGATAACCAGCCATTCCGAGTTTCTAACACCCCCATCACGCTGGAAAGCGGAACAGAAATGCGCAGGGGAGTCATCACGAATTCGCTCTTCGCCGCGACAGAAGCTGCTGGCCTACCAGACAGCATCGCCACACAGTTGACCGACCTGTTTGGCACAGAGATCGACTTTCACACCGACTTGCGCCCAGGCGATACATTCAGCGTGATTTATCAAACCACGTATGACCGGGGCGCACCCGCGCAGGCAGGCCGCATCCTGGCTGCCGAATTCATCAACCAGGGCGTGCGTTACACCGTTTTCCTCCATACCTCGGTCAATGGCCACTCGGAGTACTACAAGAGCACAGGCCAGAGCCTACGCAGTTCCTTCCTGCGCTCCCCACTCGAATTCTCCAGGGTCACGTCCACCTTTGGCCGTCGCGTACACCCGGTTTTGGGGAGTTGGCACAACCATAGCGGCGTGGATTTCGGCGCACCTGTTGGGACTCCGGTGCGGGCAACATCGGATGGCGAAGTCGTCTTCATTGGCCGTTACGGCGGTTACGGTAAGTTCATCGTCCTCAAGCACCGGGACAACATCAGCACGGCCTATGCCCACCTGAATGCCTTCGCCCCTGGCCTGAGCGTGGGCGAAACCGTCAGGCAGGGCGAAATCATCGGGGAGGTGGGCGCGACAGGCCGGGTGACGGCCCCTCACCTGCATTACGAGTTCCGCATCAACGACATCGCGCAAAACCCGATGACGGCGGTGTTGCCGAACTCCGAACCCCTGCGTGGCAACGAACTTGCCCGTTTCCGCGAAAACACGCGCCTCCAGCTTGCCCGGCTGGAACTGCTCAACCACCATATCGCAGCCAACGAACATGAAGATGCGATAAAGGCTGGCAAGATGTAAATCTGTCTTGAGGACTTCCTGACGCAAAAACAAAGGGACACCTTAGGTGTCCCTTTTCCTTTTCCCGGTGCTTCGCGCCCTCCCCGCAAGCGGGCGGGGGGGGGCACGACGTTCAGCCTGAAAACGATGACCCGCAGCCGCAGGTGTTGGTTGCGTTTGGATTGCGGATCACGAATTGCGAGCCTTCCAGCCCCTCAGTGTAGTCGATCTCAGCTCCGACAAGATATTGGTAGCTCATCGAATCGACGAGTAGGGTGACCCCCCCCTTTTCGAGCGTCACGTCATCGTCGTTGACCTCTTCGTCGAAAGTGAACCCGTACTGGAACCCCGCACAGCCACCGCCACTCACAAATACGCGCAGCTTCAGTGCAGGATTGCCTTCTTCCTCAATCAACTCGCGCACCTTACCAACCGCGCTGTCTGTAAACACCAGGAAATCCTGGGTGTCGACTTCCATATCCATCGCTTGTCTCCTTGTCTTGTTCTGTGGGTTGCCCCACTTGGTCACCTTTGCATGATGCCTCACTCACGCGGGTACGTCAAAGAAAGGCTTCTTACTTACGGGCTGACTGAAATTATATCGAGCCCGAGGCCCTCTTCTTCCCCAAACATGATATTCATGTTCTGTACCGCCTGCCCCGCTGCGCCTTTCACCAGGTTGTCGATCACCGATAGCACGACCACTGTATCGCCGCCCTGTGGGCGATGTACCGCAATCCGGCACATATTGGACGCCCGCACCGAGCGCGTTTCCGGGTGGCTGCCTGCGGGCAGCACGTCCACAAACGCTTCGCCGGAAAATCGTGCTTCGAACAGATCCTGCAACGCCTTCAAATTGATGTCGTGTGTCAGCCGTGCGTAAAGCGTGGCATGAATGCCGCGGATCATCGGAGCCAGGTGCGGCACAAAAGTCAGCCCGACTTCCGCCCCCCCCACCATGCGGGAAAGCCCCTGGCGAATCTCCGGCAAATGGCGATGACCCGCCACGCCATACGCTTTGAAGCTGTCAGTGACTTCGGAATACAGGTTTGCCATGTCCGCCTTGCGCCCTGCCCCCGAAACGCCTGACTTGGCATCCGCAATCAAATGCCCGCAATCGATGATGCCCGCTTCGAGCAAGGGCAAGAAACCCAACTGCACGGCAGTGGGGTAACAACCAGGGTTGGCCAGAACCCTGGCTCCGCGGATCTGCTCGCGATGGATTTCCGGCAACCCGTAGATTGCCTCGGCCACCAGTTCGGGAGCTGCATGAGCCATGCCATACCATTTTTCCCATTCCATCACGTCGCGGATGCGGAAATCGGCGGCTAGGTCAATCACCCGCACCCCAGCAGCCAACAACCCCGCAGCCTGCGACATGGCAACGCCGTTGGGCGTGGCGAAGAACACCACGTCGCAGTTTTTGAACGCGTCATCCTCGGGAGCCACGAAATTTAAGTCCACCCGGCGACGCAGGCTCGGGAACATGTCGGACACCTTCGAACTAACCTTATCGCGTGAGGCCACTGCCATCAATTGCACTGCCGGATGCCCAGCCAGAATCCGCAACAATTCGACCCCGGTATAACCGGCTCCGCCAAAAATTCCTACCTTTATCATGTTCGTTCCCTGAACCTTTGAAGTAAAACCATAAACCGAACGCGGATTATCTGCGAATTACTGCCATGTGCCTATAAAAACGCACGCTCCTCCACTAAACTCCGTCCATGATAGAAACTGATGCTCTCTCGCCCGGAAGCAACCGCCTCGTCGCCCCCGCCGTGACCGGGCAGCAGGAAGACGCCATTGAACGCGCCTTACGGCCCCGGCAGTTAGTCGAGTACGTCGGGCAGGCCAAAACGCGCGAACAGCTCGAAATTTTCATCACCGCTGCAAAAACCCGGCGCGAGGCGCTTGACCATGTGTTGCTTTTCGGTCCACCTGGACTGGGCAAAACCACGCTCGCCCACATCATCGCCTTTGAGATGGGCGTAAACCTCCGCCAAACTTCCGGCCCCGTGCTTGAACGTGCGGGCGACCTAGCCGCGCTGCTCACTAACCTCGAACCGCGCGACGTACTGTTCATCGACGAAATCCACCGCCTTTCCCCGCTCGTGGAAGAAATCCTCTACCCAGCGCTCGAAGATTTCCAACTTGACATCATGATCGGCGAAGGCCCGGCGGCGCGCTCGGTCAAGATCGACCTGCCGCCCTTCACTCTCATCGGCGCCACCACCCGCGCAGGCATGCTCACCAACCCGCTGCGGGACCGCTTCGGTATCGTTTCACGGCTCGAATTCTATTCACCCGAAGAACTGGCCTTCATCGTCCGCCGGTCGGCACGGCTGCTTGGGGTCAAGATCGACGACGCAGGCGCGCTCGAAATCGCCCGCCGCGCCCGCGGGACCCCGCGCATCGCCAACCGCTTGCTGCGTCGCGTGCGCGACTACGCCGAAGTCAGGGCAAACGGCGAAGTCACTGCCCTTGTTGCCGACGCCGCGCTCAAAATGCTCGATGTCGACATCCTCGGGCTAGATGTCATGGACCGCAAGCTCCTACTGTCCATCCTCGAAAAATTCAGCGGTGGCCCAGTCGGCCTCGACAATCTTGCTGCAGCCATTGGCGAATCCCCCGACACCATCGAGGATGTCATCGAACCATACCTAATCCAGCAGGGTTACCTGCAACGAACCCCGCGCGGGCGCATCGCCACGCGCACGATCTGGCAACACTTCGGCCTCACCCTGCCCTCATCGGAGGGCGGCGGCAACCTATTCCCAGCATCCTCACCCTAATGCCAGTTTTGCTATTTACTGGAAACTGATAACTAAAAACTGAACATGCTGCGCGCTTTCATGGTCATTATGTTCGTACTCTGTGCGCTTTGCGGGCTTTACCTGCTCGCCTTCGCGCCAGAATTCTTCATGCCCGCGCACGACAATCTGGCATCTGCCCGTCAATTCGGGCCGCTGGCCGCGCGCATGCTCGGCGCAGCCCTTGCAGTCATAGCGGCGCTTGCGGCAATCTTCCTGCGTCACCAGTACGCCGAAGCCCGCCGCCATCCAAGCCAAACGGTACAAATGATCTACTTCGTACTCATCCTGCTGGCAATTGGCCTGATCAACCTTTCCCTCAACCTAGCCGAACCCATTCCTGCGCCGCCCGTACAATCCCCATCAGTGCCTCCCTGAACCGTCCCACCACCGGTAGCGTTGGGATTACCGATACGCTTGAGAAGGTAATCACGTACCCCTGTCAAGATTTTTCTCACGCATAGTGTGTATAATTTGGAACCGTGGAAATTATTTACAATCCCGTCAGACGCGATCTTAACCTCAAGAGGTACAAGATAGACCTTGCCGACGTGGAAGACGTATTTACGGACATATTTGCACTCACGCAGGTAGACAGGGTTCATGGTGATGAACAGTTTGTTACGCTGGGCACTGACTGCTTCGGACGGCTCCTTGTCGTGGCCTACACGTACGGGGAAGAGAACGGGATCCGGGTGGTTTCTGCACGTCATGCCAACCCGCACGAACGGCGGTGCTACGAAGAAGGGTAAACAGCCATGAAAGACAGCTACGACTTTTCAAATACGAAACGCGGCTCGGTCATCGACCCAGAAGGTAAGACCCGCGTCACAGTATGGGTCGACGACGACGTACTTGCTGCCTTCCGGACCCGCGCCATACAGGAAGGCAAAGGCTACCAAGCATTGATGAACGACGCGCTACGCTTGTGCAGCTACGACTCAGCCGCCCCGATCACGATGGAGTCCCTGCGTCGCATGCTGCGCGAGACGATCCATGAGGAACTGCGCGCTGGCTGATCCGCGCCAACCGAGTTTCAATTTTCCTTCGCTGCTTCAAAGTCCACCCTACCGTCATTGCTGCCAGCTTCTGCCGAAAAACGTCGAGCTGTTCAGGGATGATTTCGATCAACGCATCGCCCAGGCGCAGCCAGTCGTCCGCCCCCACCTCCTGATCGGGTAAAGCCGCCTGCAAAGCGGCCATTGCCGCGAGTGCCGCTACGTGCGCTTCGTCATCGCGCCCATGCTGCTTGAACGCCAGCGCACGGCGGCACTGATAGTCTGCCTCATCCAAAGCACGAAATGCTGCGTGCCCCTCCATTGCCAGATCAAGCGCATGGCGCAGTGCGGCTGTCTCCAACGCAATATCCAGGCTACCGTCCTCCAGCCGATCGAGAATCTGGAGCTGTTCATACTGGCTCGCGTCAAGGTCGGGATTTTCCTCAACGATGGTGCGCATCTGGGAAAGCTCGCCGCGCACGGCATCTTCTTCCTCCAAGTACTCTGCAATATGGAGGCGTTGGAGCGTCAGCAGCATCCGAATATCCGCTTGCTCGCCAAGCTGTGCCGCCTGCAATAACGCTGTGCCATCGGTATCAATGACCGTTCGCGCCGCCGCCGGATCGCCCGCATTCATCCATAACGTATGCAGCCGGTCGATGGAATCCATCGAGTCCGCGTGCAATGGACGGGCGCGCAACTGCGCCAGCAGGTCAGCTTCCGCCTCGAAACCGTTTTCTTCAAAATCGGCTTCGAGGCGATCCATCAACTGTTCCAATTCAATACCGGTCAACACATCGTCATTGGATGCCATGTTTTTCCCTGTCAGTCCATCGCCATTCCACGCCCGCACCAGCAGGCAGCCTGTAGCCCCAGATTTATGAGCTTACGTTACGAAAATGCTATCCGGTATTATTTATTGAATCAAACATTATGAAAACCAGGATACTGCGCCAACCAGGGCACAAGGCTATAGAATTCGGTTTTCGGTAAATGTCAAAACCGTCCACTGACAACCAAAACCAAAAGGAAGTGCCACCATGAACACATCCAAAGTCACCGTCGAAGAAAACGGTCAACGCCGCTATCAGCAGACAGTCCGGGCCGGTGCACACCAGTTGCTCGCCGACGAACCCGCCGACATGGGTGGCGGCGATGCGGGGCCAGCGCCTTACGATTTTCTGCTCACCGCGCTTGGCGCTTGCACTTCGATGACGCTGCGGATGTACGCCGAACGCAAAGCGCTGCCGCTGACCAAAGTCAGCGTCGCGCTACGTCACGAAAAAATTGAAATAGACGGAAAATCCGTCGACCGCATCGAACGCGCAATCACGCTCGAAGGCAACCTGAACGACGAACTTCGTGCACGAATGCTCGAAATTGCCGAAAGATGCCCGGTAGCCCGCACTCTTTCCGGGCAAGTGCAGATTGACAGCGTAGTGCGTTGAGCGTGACGGATCCGCATAAAGACGGGTGACAATCTGCCCAATATTCGCATAATCCGTCCGCGATTCGGCGAGGCGATTACTATTGCCCCTACGATGAAACGGCAAAAGAAACAGCAGGCAACCGAAACGATCACCTGCTGTTTTGCTCAAGTTTCCGATGGCCGCGTCGCGACAAAGGACGGGCGCTGCATCAAACGCTCGTAAAAACCTGCCAGCGCAGGATATTCGGCCTGCCACTTAATTTCCGGCAGGCGCAGAAGCAGCCAACCGAGCATGCAGCCCACCGCCACGTCGGCGAGCGAAAAATGGATACCCACGCAGTACGAACGTCCGTCATTGAGGCTGTTCGCGATGAACGCAAGCCCCTGTTCCACCTTCTCGCGCTGCCGCTGAACCCACGACCCGCTTTGCTGTTCCAGAGGACGCCTCTGTTCAAGAGCAACCAGCACTGACGCATCGGAAATACCGTCAGCCAGTGCCTCCCAGCAGCGTACTTCGGCGCATTCGCGCGCTGAGTCCGGCAACAGCTTGTCATGGTGCACGACGCCGTCCAGGTATTCGACGATCACGCGCGAATCAAAAATCGGCGTCTCGTCGTCGAGAATCAGCACCGGTACCTTGGACAACGGATTGCTTGGTGTGACTTTCGCGCCAAATTCCTCGTGAGAAACCGCGACGAAGTCATAATCAATTTTCTTTTCCGCAAAAACTACCCGCACCTTGCGTGTATATGGGCTGTTCACTGAACCGATCAGTTTCATATCGAGCCTCGATAAACAAAATGCCGGAAGGCTTCTATCAGCCTTGCATCGGAGATGGCAAACCCTCTTTTGGGGTGTCAGTGCCTAAGGATTATAGCGCATGGATACTGTTTGGAGCTAATACATCGGGCAGCAGCAGACGCTACACTGACCGCCCCAAAGGACGCCTGTGGTGTCCGCAGGCTGCTGACAAAGCCGCCAAGGCGGGCCTCCCTCTTGAGGGAGGTGGCACGCCGAAGGCGTGACGGAGGGAGTTCAACGCTTGGATACGCTCAATAGCCAAACAACCTGCCACCCGAACC
>WQYV01000070.1 GCA_009781085.1 Betaproteobacteria bacterium | reverse complement strand
CCGCGATGGAAATCGGTATCGTTTCGGGTGTATTGCATCGCCACGAGCCGGGCGATCATGTCGCGGCGGTTGATGCACTGGCCTTCCCGCAAGTGCAGGATCATGGCGTGGTAGTCGACTGGGTCGCCGATACCGTAAATGCAGGAGACGGAAGCGACGATGACGACATCCCGGCGTTCCATCAGGCTCTTAGTGGCCGAGAGGCGCATCTGTTCGATATGTTCGTTGATCGCGGAGTCTTTTTCGATGAATAGGTCGCGTGAGGGAACGTAGGCTTCGGGCTGGTAGTAGTCGTAGTAGCTCACAAAGTATTCGATGGCGTTTTCGGGCAAGAACTCGCGGAATTCGGCGTAAAGCTGCGCAGCCAGCGTCTTGTTGGGGGCGAGCACCAGCGCGGGGCGCCCCATGCGGGCGATGACGTTTGCCATCGTATAGGTCTTGCCGGAGCCGGTGACACCGAGCAATGTCTGGAACATCAGCCCGTTTTCGATGCCCGCGCACAACTGCTCGATGGCCTCGGGCTGGTCGCCTGCGGGCAGGAACGTCCGGTGCAGGCGGAACGCGCTGTCGGGGAAGGTGATGATGTCGATGTCTGGCATGGTTCAGTTTTCAGCAAACACTAAAAATTGTCCACTGAAAACTGAATCATCAATCACGTTTTGTTCGCCTGGTTTTTATTGCTACATCATTTTGAAATACAATAATATAAACCTCGTATTCCAATAAAGACCCCGATTTAATGAAATATTCAAACTCTCCATTTGTTTTTCTCCCCAAATCTCCTGGTTCACCTAGCAAAGTAAGAATTTCTTCTTTTGGCATACCGATAAGATTGTATTGATTTTCTAAACTTTCTATCATTAAGAATCTATTATCAGGGTATTTTACCCATTTGTTTTTTGTAAAAACTTGAAAATAACAGATTAAACTCATGTTTAAAATGAATACAATAATAAAATATACGATAACAATTATCACAGAAACTGAAAATGATTTTAATAAAGTTTTTTTACATGCCAAAGCAATCAAAAAAGGGGAAAATAATACAATAAGCGGAAGTATAATGAAAACAAATAGAGAAAGTGTTGATGATGTATTGCTAATGATAATGTTATCAAAAAGATTAAAATAACCGAGTATAAAATTAAGATAAAAAATAGTTGATAAAAAAAGAAACCAAATAATGCCACAACAAATTTCCCATGTCTGAATGGCTTTTTTATTCGGGTGGGGCGCAGAGTCCGAAGGGGAAGTATCAGGGTTATTTGTGATCATCCATCCAACTCCTTGAATTTCAAACCAAATTTCAAATTATAACATAGAGGTTGACTCTGATAACGGTATCTATACACAGTGTGCCTGAAAAGATGGTGACGCCGATGGGGGCGGTCGTGGCCAGGCATTACATGTTGAGCATGAACGCCTGTTCGCTGTTTTGCCGGTCGGTATATTCCAGAAGGCCTTGAATCGTTATAGCGGAAAGACTGGCTTCAACCGCTCGATCTAAGCTGTCGAACACCATCACCCTCATGGCTGCTTCCGTGGAGGGGGATTGCCTGGAAACCGTGTCATCAGCTTTTTCCATCAAGGTGTTTTCAACAGCGGAAAGCACGTCCAACGCGGTGATCGTGCGTGCCTCCAAGGCGAGTTGATAACCGCCCTTCGCACCTTTCGTAGATTGAATGATGCCGCTTTTTTTTAACGATGTTGCGATTTGTTCAAGAAAGATTTTTGAAATACCCAGCTTCTCAGAAATACTGACAACTGAAACAATTTCACCCATCTGTGTTTGCCGCGCAATTTCGATCAACGCGGCAAGAGCGTATCGCCCTTTTGCAGATAGTCGCATGATGCTTTACCTTTATTTGAATTCGTTTTCCAACCTGTTCAACGCTTCTACCAGCGTTGCCCGTGGGCAGGCGATATTGACGCGCTGAAAACCTTCACCATCCTGCCCGAATGCCGTTCCACTGCTCAGCCAAAGCTTGGCGTTTTCCGTGACGCGCCGATCCAATTCATCTTGGGTAATCCCATAAACCGAAAAATCGAACCATAACAGGTACGTTCCCTCTGGTTCGACAAGCCTGATTTTTGGTAGGCGCTCTGACAAAAATTCACGCACAAAGCAAATATTCTCCACAAGGTACGACTTCACTTCCTCCAGCCACGCACCGCCTTGGGTGTAGGCGCTTTGGCATGCGACAAGTCCTAGTGTGTTCAACTGGCTGTGGCCGCTCCGGCTGATTTCGGCTTTCAGTTTATTGCGAAGCTCTGTGTTTTTTATAAAGATATTAGATGTTTGCAACCCTGCCAAATTGAAGGTTTTGCTAGGCGCAGTGGCGACGATGGCGTTTTCGTTCAATGTGCCGAAACAAATATGAGTGTGTCCCGGCCAGACGAGGTCACAATGAATTTCATCCGAGATAACGATGACACTGTGGCGCTCACATATTTCGTTCATGGCTGTAAGTTCGTTCTGCGTCCACACCCGCCCCACTGGGTTGTGAGGACTGCACAGGATGAACAGCTTTACGCCACGATTGACAATTTTGCGTTCAAAATCCTCAAAGTCGATGGAGTACCTTCTATCCTTATAGACAAGGGGGTTCGTTACAAGTGCCCTTTTGTTATCGCGGATGATTTCATAGAATGGGTAGTAAACCGGCGTTTGTATCAGTACCGCCTCGCCCGGCAGGGTGGTTGCCTTGATTACTTGAGCAAGAGCGAAAACGATTCCAGGCGTTTTGACTATTTCGTGCTTTGATGCACGATAACCGAAACGTGAATCGAACCAACTAATCAGCGCATCGTAATAATCGTCTTTCGGCTCGGTATAACCGAGAATTCCATGGTTGACGCGCTTTTGGATGTCCGCCAGAACTTCTCGCGGAGAGGGGAAATCCATATCAGCAATCCATAGCGGCAACAGCCCTTCGGGTTTTCCTCGTTCGTAGGCAAAATCATGTTTTATGGAATTGGTGTCGCGACAATTAACGACGGTATCGAAATCGTACTTCATCTCATTGCCCTTTCCAAGTCTTCGATAATGTCTTCTACTGCCTCGATCCCAATCGAAAGCCTGAGTAGTTTCTCATCTATTCCGCGCACCAAACGTTCCGATTCCGGCACATCGGCGTGCGTTTGCGTCACCGGATACGTTATCAACGTTTCTACGCCTCCAAGGCTTTCCGCAAAGAGAATCAATTCCGTATGGTTCAGGAGGGAATGCGCCGTTTTCACGTTGTCTACCGAAAAACTGACCATCGCACCGAACCCCCGTGCCTGCCGCTGCGACAACGCATACGCAGGATGGTCGGGCAAGCCGACGTAATGCACTGCGGTCACTTTTAGCTGCTTCTGTAACCATTGCGCCACCGCCAGCGCGTTCTCTTGCGCTTTTTTCATGCGAATGGCAAGCGTCTTTATCCCCCGCGTGACGAGGAATGCGTCAAATGGCGACAACCCCGCACCGATGGTGTTTTGCAGGAACCGGAGCTTGTCGGCAATTTCCCGCGAATTGACGACGATGAAACCCGACAGCGTGTCGTTATGCCCCGAAAGATATTTCGTGCCGCTATGAACGATGATGTCCGCGCCGAGGCTAATCGGATTACAGAAGTATGGCGTGAGGAACGTGTTGTCCACGATCAAAAGGATTTCCCGATGGCCGATCATCTCTTTGATTGCAGCAATGTCGGTTACTTTCATCATGGGGTTTGTGGGGCTTTCAGTGAATATGGCCTTTGTCCTGCTGGTGACTGCCGTGCCCACTGCTGACAGGTTGGATGTGTCGACATAGCGCACGATTACGCCGTTTTTTCTGGAAACATTCTCGAACAGCCGGGTGGAGCCACCGTATAAATCGTCGGCGGCGATTATTTCATCGCCAGGAGCGAATAATTCCATCAATGTCGCGATTGCTGCCATTCCGCTTGAAAAGGCCATTGCGTCTACGCCGCCTTCAAGGGCGGTGAGCAACCTCTCAACGTGTTCCCGTGTAGGGTTGTTTGTCCGGCTGTAGTCATACCCGGTACTTTGCCCAAGCGCTAGATGGGAAAAGGTGGCCGACTGGTAAATCGGAACCGCCACCGCGCCGGTGGAATGTGTGGCGTCGCGCACGGCATGGATACAGGCTGTTTCCGGTTTCATTGCAGCACATCCTCGTTTCGAAATTTAAGTTTATGTTGACAGGAGGGGTTGACATAGCAAGCGTTAAAACATACTATGAATATATGTTTTGTAACATTTTACAAAGGAGGCAAAAAAATGTCAAGCATCGCAAACAGCCTAACCGAGCTCATTGGAAAAACCCCTTTACTCCGTTTGAACGGGTATGCAAGGAAATTTAATTTGAACGCAACCATCGTCGGCAAGCTGGAATATTTCAACCCTGCTGGCAGCGTCAAGGATCGTATTGCGCTGGCCATGGTTGACGAAGCGGAAAAAAACGGGGGATTGAAACCCGGCTCTGTCATTATCGAACCGACCAGCGGCAACACGGGCATCGGGCTTGCGTCCGTTGCTGCGGCACGTGGGTATCGCATCATACTCGTCATGCCGGAAACGATGAGCATAGAGCGCCGCAAGCTGTTGGCCGCTTATGGCGCGGAACTCGTGCTAACTGAGGGTGCGAAAGGGATGAAAGGCGCAATTGCCAAGGCGGAGGAGTTGGCCGCTGCAACGCCGGGATCCTTTATTCCTGGGCAATTCGTTAATCCGGCCAACACCCGGGTCCATAAAGAAACTACCGGGCCAGAGATATGGGAAGGCACTGGCGGTAAGGTCGATATTTTCGTCTCCGGTGTTGGCACGGGCGGGACGATCACCGGTGCCGGGGAGTATTTGAAATCAAAGAATCCTGGGTTAAAAGTCGTTGCGGTCGAACCATTTGATTCACCCATGCTGACGGAGGGCCGTGCCGGGTCGCACAAGATTCAAGGCATCGGTGCTGGTTTTGTGCCTGAGATATTGAACACAAAGGTTTTCGATGAAATCATCACCGTCAAAAACGAGGACGCTTTCCAAACTGGGCGCGAAATCGCACATACGGAAGGGCTGTTGGTAGGGATATCTTCCGGTGCGGCTCTTTGGGCAGCGGCTCAGCTTGCTTTGCGCACGGAAAATAAGGGGAAAACCATTGTGACGATTCTTCCAGACACAGGCGAAAGGTATCTGTCTACTCCTCTGTTTGAGCAATAAAAACAGCCGTTGAACAAGTAAAAGCGACCGCCGCTATGAGCGGCGGCGTAGATAGGTTTCCAACCTGTATAACCTATACACCCTACTGCCTGCATATTTTATCCATATCATTAAATGTAACACGGATTTGAGACTGAACAAAACCAAAGGCAGCAGCCCAGCCAGTGGTTGTAGATTTCGATACGAAGCGCTGCTTATTTTAAGTAAGCAATTGACGATATTTCGCATCGGAATATACAATCATTAGGTTGCATACTTTGCGTTACGTTATATTTGCTGCCAGCCATGCTCCACTAGTGGTTGCGCATCATGGTTCGTGTGCAGGAACTTAAAATGCCCTTCAACCCATCCCGCGAAGAACGGCCTTTCATACCCAAAAATACCAATGCAATGAAAGGCTCCCGGTTGATGAAGGCAAGAACAGCAGCAGCGATGCTGTTGGTATTGTCTTTGCTAGCTTGCCTGGGTAACTTTTTTTCGGAAACGAAGGTTTGCCAAGTAAGAACGCTCGAACAGGATAGCGACGAGACGCGGGAACAGTGTTGGCGAGCGGCAGAGAAAGGGAGCGCGAACGCGCAAAATTACGTTGGAACCATGTATCTCGAAGGCCAAGGTGTTGCAAAGGATGATGGGGAAGCGGCGAAGTGGTTCAGAAAAGCGGCGGAACAGAGATATGCGGAGGCGCAATATAGCCTTGGCGTGATGTACGAAAGAGGCCGTGGCGTTATCCAGGATGATGAGGAGGCGGTGAAGTGGTACAGATTGGCGGCCAAGCAAGAAGTTGCGATAGCGCAGTCTAACCTTGGGCGGATGTATGGAAGCGGTCAAGGTGTCACGAAGGATGATACGGAAGCGATGAAGTGGTACAGATTGGCAGCGAAGCAGGAAGTTGCGATAGCGCAATTCAACCTTGGCGGAATGTATGAAAGGGGCGACGGCGTCGCACGGGACGATGTGGAAGCAGCAAAATGGTACGGATTAGCAGCGGAACAAGGATTTGCAGGGGCGCAGTACGAACTTGGGGCGATGTATCGAATGGGTCGAGGCGTCCAAAAGGATGAAATGGAAGCGTTGGAGTGGTACAGAAAAGCAGCGGAACAGGGATATGCGGAGGCGCAATATAGCCTTGGCGTGATGTATGCCGGAGGTTGGGGGTGGGATGCTGCAAAAAAGGATGATGCAGAAGCATTGAAGTGGTTCAGGTTAGCAGCGGAACAGGGACATGCGGGTGCGCAGGATTCCCTTGGGAATATGTATGAAAAAGGCCGTGGTGTCGCACGCGATGGCGTGGAGGCGGTGAAGTGGTACAGAAAAGCAGCGAAACAAGGAAAAGCTGAAAGTGGGATGTGGAGCAAAGAACGGTTGAAATGGGTCAGGATGGCGGCAGAACAGGGGGATGCAGAAGCGCAAAACGACCTCGGATGGATATATGCCAACGGTTTGGAAGTTAAGCAGGATCATGCGAAGGCAGTGAAGTGGTACGAATTAGCGGCAGAACAGGGAAATGCGGAAGCCCAGTACGAACTTGGCTTGCATCATGCCAACGGGCAAGGTGTTGCGAAGGATGGGGCGAAAGCGGTGAGATGGTACAGGTTAGCGGCAGAACAGGGATACGCAAGTGCGCAAAACAACCTTGGTTTGATGTATGAGAGAGGCGATGGTGTTGCGCAAGATGATGTGGAAGCAGTGAAATGGTACAGAAAAGCGGCGGAACAAGAAGGTACGGAGAATAACCAATATGGCCAGTACAGCCTGGGTCTGATGTATGCCGAAGGCCGCGGTGTCACAAAGGATGATACACAAGCAGCAAAGTGGTTCGCGAAAGCGGCGGCGCAAGGATATGCGAAGGCGCAATACTGCCTTGGCCTGATGTATGCCGAAGGCCGCGGTGTTGCACAGAATGATGCGAAAGCGGCAAAGTGGTTCAGGAAGGCGGCGGAACAGGGGCATAATCAACCCTCCGGCCGTTAGAGGAATAAGTAACCTTGCAGGCGGCAATTCCAGAATATTTGGTTCCAGGCGGGAGGAGAAAGTATGGATAAAGCTTTGCAGGATGTCTGCGGGCCGAACGGCATCTGCTACGGCTGCGGCCCTGCCAATCCAAACGGCATTCAGATCAAGAGCTATTGGGCTGAAGACGGCAAGCACGTAATCGCCACGGTGAACCCAGACCAGAAATACACGAGTTGGCCAGGGTTGGTGTATGGTGGTTTTTTGGCGATGCTGGCGGATTGCCATTCCAACTGGACGGTCATGGCGTATCACTATCGGGCGGACGGCCGCGAACCAGGCAGCTTGCCCAGCATCAACTGCGTTACGGGGCAACTGGGTGTCCGATACTTGAAGCCTACGCCAATGGGAGTCCCGCTTCACCTTTCTGCATGGGTCGAGGGTGAAGTTGGGCGCAAGACGCGGGTGATCTGCGAGATCTGCGCGGACGATGAGTTGACCGCCGTTGGCGATTCGATTTTCTTCCGCGTCGATACCGATGCGTTGGCCAACCAAGCGCACCAGAGGGATACCACGTGTGGGGACGGACATAGGGTCTGATCGTGTCTTCTCACAAAATTTTGAATGTTTCCGAGTACGGCGTGCTCGAAACCTATGAATCGCAACTCCTCGCCCGCGGTTATACGGCTGACCCGGCGCAGCGCGCAGCGATGGTGCGCCTGCAAGAACTCTATGTTGCATTACTGGCCTTCAAGGCCGCCCGCCGCTCAAAGCTGCGCAAGATGCTCGTCCGTCCGGATGTGCCGAAAAGCGTCTATCTCTGGGGCGGGGTAGGGCGCGGCAAGAGTTTCCTGATGGATTGCTTTTTCGATGCGGTTCCATACCGAAGAAAGCGCCGTGTGCATTTCCACGCCTTCATGCAGGAAGTGCAGAACGATTTGCGCCATTTGAACCATCTGCCCGACCCGCTGCAAAAGGTCGCTGACCGTATCGCTGCCCAGACGCGGCTTCTCTGTTTCGACGAATTCCACGTCTCGGACATTGCCGACGCGATGATTTTGGGTCGTTTGCTGGAAGCTTTGTTCGGGCGTGGGGTGATTTTCGTGATGACTTCCAATTATCCGCCTGATGGGCTGTATCCGGACGGGTTGATGCGGATCAATTTCTTGCCTGCGATCAAGATGATCAAGGCGCGGTTCGATGTGCTTGAAGTCGATAACGGCTACGACTATCGCTTGCGGGCACTGGAAGAAATTGAATCTTGGCTCGTCCCTGCTGATGCCGGTGCGGATGCGCGGCTGGTTGAGGATTTCTGGCGTTTGACGGGAATTGCCCCGCAGGCGGGGGAAATCGAAGTGCTAGATCGCCGTTTGTCTGTGCGTGGTCGCGCCGATGACGTAATCTGGTTCGATTTCGACGTTCTTTGCCGCACGGCGCGTTCGCAAAACGATTACCTGGAAATCGCCCGCACCTATCACACCGTGCTGCTCTCGAACATCCCTGTCATGCGCGCAAGCGAAGCATCGGAAGCGCGGCGTTTCACCTGGCTCATCGATGTGCTTTACGACTTTCGTGTCAAATTCGTTGCCAGCGCGGCGGGCTCGACATATGAGCTTTACATCGAAGGGGTGCACGCCAACGAATTTGTCCGCACCGTAAGCCGTCTCATTGAGATGCGCACGCATGAGTATTTAGCCGAGCCGCACCGGCAGGAAACCTTGCAAAACGATCAGAACGATCCCGAAACATAAAACCGATGAAACAGTTCCTTACCCTTCCTTCATCCGAGACGCGGCCTCGTGCGTTGTCGCTCGAATACGCCTGGTTTGGTTCGGAAACTGTCTCAAAGGGCGCACCGATGCTCGTTTTTCTTCATGAAGGCCTGGGTTGCGTCGATTTATGGCGCAGCTTTCCTTCAGCTCTGTGTGAACGCTTGCAATGCCGCGGGTTTGCCTATTCCCGGTTCGCCTACGGCGAATCCACGCCCCGTCCGCACGGCGAGCCTTTTCCCGCCGATTACCTCGAACGCGAATCCCTGGATGTGTTACCTGCCGTACTCGGCGCGCTCGGCATCGAACGGCCCTGGCTGATCGGGCACAGCGATGGCGGGACCATTGCCATGCTTGCGGCAGCAAACGATCCTGGATGTGTGCGTTATCCGGGTATCGTCGTGATCGCGCCGCATTATTGGGTCGAAGAGGTTTGCATTACCGGTATCGAGCGCGCCCGTACCGCCTATGAACGGGGCGACCTTCGCACGCGGCTGGCAAAGTATCACCGGGACGTGGATTCTGCTTTTTACGGCTGGTGCCATGCTTGGCTTAATCCGGCGCGGCGCGGTTGGAACATTGAAGCCGCGCTGAAAAACATCGCTTGCCCGACGCTTGCCATTCAAGGTGTACAGGACGAATACGCAACGCTCGACCAGATCGAAGCCATCCAGCGCCATGCTCCGCAGACGAAATTGATGAAGGCTGATGGCTGCGGGCATTTCCCTTTTTTCACCCAACCCGAGGCCGTCATTGAAGCCATTGCTACCTTCGTGCGCGAACACCATTAGAGCGGTTTTGGTTCAAGTGGATACAAAACCCCCCTCTTCCACTTGTGGGAGAGGGTGCCCCGAAGGGGCGGGAGTGGGCAATGAATGTACAGGCTTAAATCGAAAACGCTCTAGTGAGACGATGAACGGTTCCCGATGAGCGACTCTGGGCAACAGCTTCCTGATTTATCCCGCATCTTCGCGGCCGATGGCTCACTGGCTGCAGCCGTTCCAGGGTTTCGCGCACGGGGTCAGCAACTCGAAATGGCTCAGGCCATCCTGGAAGCCATTGTGGGTCATCGTGTGCTCGTGGCTGAGGCGGGCACGGGGACAGGCAAGACCTTCGCCTATCTTGCCCCGGCCCTGCTTTCGGGAGGTAAGACCATTATTTCCACCGGCACACGCACCTTGCAGGATCAACTCTTTACCCGCGACTTGCCGACCGTGCGCGACGCGCTCAAACTGCCGGTAACGACCGCACTCCTCAAAGGGCGGGTCAACTACGTCTGTCCCTACCACCTGGAACGCAACCGCCGCGATGGGCGGTTCCTCACTGCGCAGGACGCGGCGGATCTGCGCGCCATTGCCCGTTTTGCGCCAGTTACCCCCAGTGGCGACCGGAGCGCATGCACCAACGTGCGGGAAGACTCCGGCGCATGGCTGGCGGCTACATCCACCAGAGAAAACTGTCTTGGGCAGGATTGTCCGGATGTCAAGAAATGCTTTGTCTTGCAAGCGCGGCGCGCAGCAATGGAAGCTGATGTGGTGATCGTAAATCACCATCTCTTCTTCGCTGATGTCATGCTGAAAGACGAAGGCATGGGGGAATTGCTGCCCGGTTGCAACACAATCATCTTCGATGAAGCACACCAGTTACCGGAAACCGCAAGCCTCTTTTTCGGGGAGAGCGTTTCCACATCGCAGGTGCTGGAACTTGCGCGCGATACCCGTTCCGAAACCATCGCTGCCGCACGCGATTGTGTGGCTCTGATCGACGAAACCCGTGCACTGGAAAAGGCCACAAGGGATTTCCGCCTCGCCTTCGACCTTGAACCGGTCAAACTCTCGGCGGCACAGGCCATGCGGCGGGAGGACTTCGCGCCGCAACTCGCTGCGTTTGTTGGGGTACTTGCGCGTTTCGATGTCTTGTTGGAGACCCAGGCCGAACGTTCCGAAGGGTTGGCGAATTGCCTGCACCGTACACGGGAACTAGCCGCACGGTTTGAACATTGGCGCAATCCCGGTGATGCAGATGGCATGATTCGCTGGGTCGAAGTCTTTACCCATATCGTGACGCTCAACGCCACCCCGCTCGACGTGGCAAGCCTCTTCCGGCGGCAACTCAATAGCGGGCCTCCCCGCGCATGGGTTTTCACCTCCGCCACGCTTGCCATCGGTACTGATCTTGGCCATTACTGCCGGGAAATCGGCGTCACTGGGCTGGAACCTTCGCCGCTGACCGGCGTATGGGGCAGCCCCTTCGACTACGGCGAACAGGCATTGCTCTACGCCCCTACCGGTATGCCCAACCCCAATTCCCCTTTGTATACCGAGGCTGTGGTAGAGGCCGCGCTACCGCTCATCCGTGCCGCGCGCGGGCGCGCTTTTGTGCTCTGTACCTCGCTCAAGGCGATGCGCCGCATCCATGAACTGCTTGCCGAAGGCTTGCAGCAAAACGGGAGCCAGGATGAAGAACCGTTGCCCCTGCTGCTGCAAGGCGAGGGTTCGCGCACTGAGCTGCTGGAACGCTTCCGTCGCCTGGGCAACGCCGTACTGGTGGCAAGCCAGAGTTTCTGGGAGGGCGTCGACGTGCCGGGCGATGCATTGTCGGTCGTCATCATCGACAAACTCCCGTTCGCCCCGCCAGACGACCCCGTGTTTGCTGCACGTGTCGAACACATGGAAAAACAAGGCATCAACCCCTTTCTCTACCACCAGCTGCCGCGCGCTGTCATCAGCATGAAACAGGGCGCAGGGCGGCTCATCCGTAGCGAATACGATCATGGGCTCCTGTGCGTCTGCGACCCGCGCATGGTCAACAAATCCTATGGCAAGGCCGTCTGGCGCAGCCTACCCCCCATGCGCCGCACCCGCGAGGAAAGCGTAGCGGTGGCCTTTTTGGGGCAACTTCCGCACTGAAGTTCCTATTGTGGGTACAATGACATTGCAATGGATTATGTTATATTCACAGACGATGGTCTTAGCGTGCCAAGTCGATCCACACCCCACGATTGCGATTGCTGTATCTGGATCGGTTGGCTTTCGAAATGTTCCTACTAGGAGAAAACCATGCGCCACACCGCTTTTGCTTCTGTCAAATCCGCCAAACGCTTCTTAGAAACTGTCCAGCTATCCCTACCGATTGCCAAAGCCTCCTTGGGCAAAACCCAGCTCAAGGCTGATATGCCAGCGCAGCCGCTTAGCACCATGGATATCGATGGCTATCTGCAACTCAACGACAAAATGAGTCAGGGCTTTGTGATCGGAAACGGTATTGTTTCCTTCAACGAAGGGGTGACAGCCTCGCTGCGTTCGGCGGCCATTCATTCAACGTTGTTGGCCCAACTGGTGGCCAACCAAGAATATCCCGATCGTAAGGCCGATGGTTGGGTCATCAATTGGCACCGAAGCTACTACAACACCCTGATCAATCTCGGCTGGATCATCCAGGACGACAAGTCCGGTTCTAATTCCGCCGGCAGTTGGCAAGGCGATGTCAGCCAGCAAGTGCTGACCTTGATCCGTGGTCTGATCGGCGCCAATGGCGCGGCGATGGTGCAAGTGATGTTCGATTCCTTGTCCAAGCTCGGCGACGACAACGCCATTATTAAGCTCTTCGAGAAGAGTTCTGTTCAGGACAAAATGGCGCAATTCTCGGTAGGGCTGGCTTCCTCCAATGATAAGGATGGTTTCCTGTTGAAGGCGATGGCCTTTGACCTTGAAGCCGAAATGAATCAAACCCAGGTACTCTTCTTCAAGTGGCAAAGTTCGCACTGTTCGTTCAGTTGGCGCAATCTGCAACTCGCCATCGCCGAAGACTTTTATGTCCTGATTGCCAACGATATCGCGGCCAAAGTGGCACCGTTTATGAAGACGTTTGTCCAGGGCCTGAGTTTGCCGAGCGCGCCCAACGCGTAGCGCTTTGGTCTGAAATATCTGTTCAAACGGTACCTGGACGGTAATGGGTATTCCTTACCTCGGTAGTCGGTTCCCTTCCTGTAGGAAACCAGCTAGTTTTTCGTGGCGGGAAGTTCCCCCGGGTTTTGCTGAGGCAGGCAAGAAAAAAGCAGGGGGGTGTTGACACCTGTTGGCAGGTCTGTGATAATGGAGGTCTTTCGCCCCTGGAGCAGCAGAAGGGGCGAAGT
>WQYV01000069.1 GCA_009781085.1 Betaproteobacteria bacterium | reverse complement strand
TATTTCCCAATACAAAACCGACTAAAAATCTCGCCCAGAAGGTCGTCCGGGGTAAATTCGCCGGTGATTTGCGAAAGGGCGTCTTGCGCGAGGCGCAGATTTTCGGCGAAGAGTTCGAGGGCGGGCACGGGGGTTTCGAGTTCGGCGCGGGCGAGCGCGAGATGCCCGACACCGGCATCGATGGCCCGCAAATGGCGTTCACGGGCAACGAACGTGTCTTCCGCGTCCTGCCAGCCTGCAATTTCCAGCAAAGTGCTTTCCAACAGTTCCAACCCCTGACCGGTCTTGGCGGATAGCGAAACGACCACGCCTTCCACGCCGCCGATGCCTTGCGGGTGTTTTTCCGGTTCTTCGCCGATGAGGTCGATCTTGTTCCTCACGACGACGCGGGGCAGGCTTTCGGGGAGTTTTTCCAGGATGGCACGGTCGTCCGGGGTAAGCCCCGCACGCGCATCGACCAGGAACAGCGCAAGGTCGGCCTCGGAAATGGCCTTCCAGGTGCGGGCAATCCCGATTTTTTCGATTTCGTCGCCGGTTTCGCGCAAACCGGCAGTATCGATGATGTGCAGCGGGATGCCGTGAATCTGTATCGAGGATTTGAGCGCGTCGCGTGTCGTGCCGGGAACGGCGGTGACGATGGCAAGTTCGTCGCCGGAGAGCAGGTTCAGCAGCGAGGATTTGCCGACGTTGGGCTGGCCGATGAGGACGACGGCGAGGCCCGCCTGTAGCAGTTTGCCGCGCTTTGCCCGTGCATGGACTTCCCGAAGGCGCTCATCGAGCCGGGTAAGGCGGTTGAAGGCGTCGGCTTGCTGGAGAAAGTCGATTTCTTCTTCGGGGAAATCGAGCGTGGCTTCGACGAGCATCCGCAGGCTGGTGAGTTCTTCCACCAGCGCATGGACGGCGCGGGAAAATTCGCCGGTCAGGGAACGTGCGGCGCTTTTGGCAGCGGCGGCGGTGGAGGCGTCGATCAGGTCGGCAACGGCTTCGGCCTGGGCAAGGTCGAGTTTGCCGTTGAGGAAGGCGCGGCGGGTGAATTCGCCGGGTTCGGCCAACCGTGCGCCGAGTTCGAGGCAGCGGGCAAGCAGCAGGTTCATGACGACCGGCCCACCGTGGCCGTGCAGTTCCAATACGTCTTCGCCAGTGAAAGAGGCCGGGGCGGGAAAATAGAGCGCCAAGCCGTTGTCGATGGGGCTGCCGTCGCCCGCCCTGAAATCGGCGCGCACGGCACGGCGCGGCGCGAGGGCCTTGCCGATGAGCGCGGCAGCAAACGCCGTCAGGTTGCTGCCGGAGACGCGAATGACGCCAACCCCGCCACGCCCAACGGGCGTGGCAACGGCAACGATGGTGATGGTTTGACAGGCCGGTTGCCCGTCCGGCGTGTCCGCGGGATTCATTTCATGTCAGGCACGGATAGTCGATATAGCCATCCGTCCCACCGCCGAAGAAGAGTTCCGGTCGCGGCGTGTTCCACGGTGCACCTTGTTTCAGCCGCTTCACCAAATCGGGGTTAGCGATAAAGGGGACTCCGAAGGCCGCGGCATCGGCGTAACTGTCGAGCACTTGCGCCGCCGTCTCGCCGGTGAGTCCCTGGTTGGAGATGAACAGCCCGCCAAACGCCTGTTTGAGTTGTGGGCCGAGCAACCCTGGGCCTTGCATTTCGCGTGCGAAGATGAAGGCGATACGGCGCTTGCCCAGTTCCTTGGCAACATAGCCGAACGTGGCGGCGGGGTCGCTGTCACCCATGCTTGGCGCGTCACACCGTGGCGAGATGTGCATCCCCACTCGCCCTGCCCCCCAGACTTCAATGCAGGCGTCAGTGACTTCCAGCATCAGGCGGGCACGGTTCTCTATGGAGCCACCGTAGGCATCGGTACGCTTGTTGGTGCTGTCCTGCAAAAACTGGTCAATCAGGTAGCCGTTCGCACCATGGATTTCCACGCCATCAAAGCCCGCCAATTTGGCGTTGACCGCACCCTGCCGAAAAACTGCGACGATGCCAGGGATTTCGCTCGTTTCCAGCGCACGCGGAGTGACATAGTTTTTCTTCGGACGAATCAGGCTAATGTGGCCTTCAGGCGCAATGGCGCTCGGGGCAACGGGCAGTTCGCCATTGAGGTAGATGGGATCGGACACCCGCCCCACGTGCCAGAGTTGCAGGAAAATGCACCCCCCTACCTTGTGCACGGCCTCAGTGACAAGCCGCCAGCCCGCAACCTGCGCATCGTTCCAGATGCCAGGGATGTCGGGGTAACCAACCCCCTGCGGGGTGACGGCGCATCCCTCGGAAATAATCAGCCCAGCATCGGCGCGCTGGAGGTAATACTCGACCATCAATGCGTTGGGCACGCACCCAGCGTCGGCGCGGCAGCGGGTCATGGGAGCCATGATGATGCGATTCGACAAAGTCAGATCGCCTAGTTGCAGGGAATCGAACAGGGTGGGCATGGAAATCTCCAGTACAAAATCAGGACGCCAATCATTTCATGTGCGTGCCCTGACGGCAAGCACGCAGATCGGAATATGTATTTTAGATCACCCGTCCGCCCCGCGTCGCGCCAGCAGCAAACCGGATTCGAGATGGTCGGTATAGGGAAACTGGTCGAACACTGCTACCGCCACAATGCGATGGGTGGCGGCAAGCACTCCGACGTTATCACGCAGGGTCACGGGGTTGCATGAAATGTAGAGCACATTGTCAAATCCGCACGCCAATTCTAATGTTGGTGCATTCAGCCCAGCCCTGGGCGGGTCGACGAAAAGTGTCGAGAAGCGGTAGGTATCAAGGTTGATATCCTGTTCCTGGAGCCGCCGAAAAACGCGCTCACGAGCCAACGCAGCGCTGATTTCATCGCTTGCCATCCGCGCCAGCGTGACATTACCCACACCATTGGCTTCCAAGCCCCAACGCGCAGCGGCGACCGAGGTTTTGCTCAATTCGGTGGCAAGCACCTTACCGAAAAGTGGAGCCAGCGCCACAGTGAAATTGCCGTTCCCACAATAAAGTTCCAATAGGTCGCCGCCCAGCCCCGCAGCCTGCGCACGCGCCCAACCAAGCATGGCGCGATTGACTTCTCCGTTGGGCTGGGTGAAGCCGCCCTCAACCTGGCGAGTACGCAAGCGTAGGCCATCGACTTCGATTTCTTCTTCCAGCCAGTCGCGCCCAATCACGATTTTTTGCCCCCGGCTGCGCCCAACCAACTGCACGCCGAGATCGGTAGCAAGCGCATGCGCGGCAGCTTCCCATTTGGCGTCGAGTTGCCGGTGATAAACGAGGCTCACCAGCGCCTCGCCTTTCAGGGTGGTCAGGAATTCAGCCTGGAAAATGCGCCGCCGCAGGGTTTCATCAGCCTGCAAGCGTGCCCGCAACCTCGGCATCAGGGCGCGGATGACATCGGCAGCAGGCGGAAAATCTTCCACCAGCACGGCTTTACGCGGATCAGTAGGGTCGAACATCGCGTAATCGAGCAGCCCGCCTGTGTGCCACATACGGAATTCCGCCCGCAGCCGGTAACCACGCGGTTGCGAAGCAAACACTTGCGGAGTGTGCATGGGCACACCCGCATCGGCGAACATGCGGTAAAAACCTTCACTCTTGGCAGCAAGCAGGGCGGAATAGCGGGAGGGGTTAATACGGGAAAGCGGCATAGGCAACTCAACCCTCTTGCCACGCCCTACCACGGCGGCTGGCCACGCAACAGCTTCTGCAATTCATTGTTGCGGGTGTTCACCCTGAAGGGGTTTGAAATATAACAGGTAGACCGGGCGCAATTTATTGTTGTCATCGCCCTCGCGCATGCCCGGACTGTAGAAAACCCGTTCGGAAGTGTGCCGCGTCCCTGGATTAAGGAAATCCCACTTGGGGCGGGAAATATCGTAGTTGAGGCTGGGAGGCTCCAATTCGGTACTGATACCAGGCAGCAACAATCCTTTCTCCGAGAGCATCATATGAACCTTGGAAGTGGCAAATAGCACCACTTCCCTGTCCCGTTTGGCAAGTTCTTCAAAGGTAATGGGTTTCGCACGCTGCCGGATGGCGAGATTGAAGCTTGCGGCTAAATCATCCCCTTCGAGGTAATAGATATCATCTATCTTCTCCCGATGCCGTTCCATCGCCTTATCGCCAAGCACCGTTCCTGCCTGATATTCGAGCAGGTTGGGATAAAGGTTAAGATTGACCAGCACCCAGAACACCGCCGACATGGTCACCGAAGCGGTAATCAGCCTGGAACCACCCAACCAACGGGGGATGCCCCAGAACCCAAGCACAAGCATCACCACCACCACTACACCGACCACCAAGTCCCGCAGGGGAAACATCCAGCCATTAGCAACGAGAGCCGCATCTACAATCAGCACAAAAACCACATTTTGCACATGCCATAGCCTGCGAAAGCTGGCCGGATGCCTGAGCCGGGCAGGAAGCCAGCTCGCGAGCAGAAGGGCGAAAAAGGGCAGCAAGACACTGACGTAATGCATCAGGCTGAACCGCGCCAGCGACAGGAGGATGAATACGAATGCGATGGCTCCCAGGGTCACAGCATAGCCTTGTGCGCGGGGCCAATAACGGTCGTTCGTCAGCCGCTGCGCGCCAGAAACTACCGCCCACAGCGCAATGGCTGACCAGGGCAAGAAAGCCCACAGATAAGTGTAGTAATAAAAAAACAGATCCTTGCCCTTATTGCCCGCACCCTTCAAAACCTGTTGTTCAGGGCTTTGCAGCCACAGGACGAACCTTGCCAGCCCGTCCAGGCCGAACTGCTCGTGGTAAGCGTAAAGCAGCGGCGAGGCAAACAGCAGGACGAACAGCGGCAACGCTAACCAGAACGGGTCGAAAACCCGCCGCCATTCGAGCCGGTAGATGAGATAGAGGAATACGGCAAGCAGCGGTAGCGCCACGCCGACTAGGCCTCTGGCCGCCAAGCCAAGCGCTAGCCCGGCTCCAGCCACGACGAGATGCGCACGGGCCGAGAGCTTGTTTTCATCGGTGACAAAAATGAACAACTGGCATGTCGCAAAAACGACAGACCCGGTGAGCAGGGCATCCATGCCCGCATCGTTATTGGCGAACAGGATTGCGAAGGCGCTCGCCAGGATCACGCCTGCCAGACGGGCAACCGCTTCGTTGTACAGTATCGAACCCAGGCGGACGGTGGAATAAATAGCCAACGCGGAAAATAGCAAGGACGGCAATTTGTAGGCAACAACGCTAACGCCAAAAAACTCAAATGAAAGCGCGGACAGCCAGAACAGCAGGGGCGGCCCAGTTTGGTAATCCTGGTTCTGGAACGTAAGTTGCGTCCACTTGCCCCCTTCGTGGAGAGCAAGCGCAATATCGGCATACCCAGCAGAAAACCCGTCCAGCGGGGCTACGACCGCCCCAGACAAATAAGCCAGCAGCAACATTAAATAACAGGCCAGCGCGGCACGGGGGCTGAGAACCCGCACAGTCAACCTCCGTAGTAATTGCGATACCAGTCGACGAAGCGGCCTACCCCCTCGCGCACACTGGTAGCGGGTTTGAAACCTGTCCAGGCTCCGAGCTCCGAAACATCGGCATACGTAGCAGGTACATCGCCATCCTGGATCGGTAGGAAATTCTTGTATGCCTTGCGCCCCAGCGCCTCCTCAATTGCCTCGATGAAATCCATCAGTTCGACCGGGTCATGGTTGCCAATATTGAACACCCGGTATGGTGCATGTCCCTTTCCCGGATCGGGGCAAAGGGGGTCGAACGCTGCATCCGGCTCGGCTTTGTGATCAAGCACGCGAATCACCCCTTCCACGATGTCGTCGATATAAGTGAAATCGCGCTGCATCTTGCCATGATTGAACACATCGATATGCCGACCCTCAAGGATCGCCTTAACGAAAAGAAAGAGCGCCATGTCGGGCCGTCCCCACGGCCCATAGACGGTGAAGAACCTCAGCCCTGTTGTCGGTAACCCATACAAATGGCTGTAAGTATGCGCCATCAGTTCGTTAGCTTTCTTGGTAGCAGCATAAAGGCTCACCGGATGGTCGACACTGTCGTGCTCGGAAAACGGCATCTTCGTATTGCCGCCATAAACGCTGGAACTGGAAGCATAGGTTAAGTGTTCGATGTGGTTGTGGCGGCAACCTTCCAGAACGTTCACGAACCCAACCAGATTACTGTCAACATAAGCATGCGGGTTTTTCAGCGAATAGCGCACCCCAGCTTGAGCGGCAAGGTGCACCACGCGGTCGAACTTCCCTCCGGCAAACAGCCGCGCCATTGCCTCGCGGTCAGCCACATCCAGCTTCACGAACCCGAAACGTTCAAAGGGGCGCAACCGTTGCAGGCGGCCCTCCTTGAGGGAGGGGTCGTAATAATCGTTGAGGTTGTCGAGCCCAATCACCTCGTCGCCACGAGCAAGCAGCCGTTCCGAGACGTGCATGCCGATGAAACCGGCAGCACCTGTGACGAGAATTTTCATACGCAGACGCAATGACGATAAAGAGGAAGGATAATTATCGCACGCTCCTGCCGTTCCCGGCTTCCCGTCAAGGGCTAGAGTTGAAATTTTCCATGTAAGGCGCCTGATCTTACAGAGAACATAACATTCATGTTATACAATAGTAGTTGTCATTGCGATAAGCTCTTTATACATATCGTTAACGCCATTTAATTCCTCCTTGAGTTTGATAATAGCATCGTTTTGTTCATTAGATAGTGTTGTGGTTTCCTGGATGGCTTCTGTGATTTGTCTGGCTGACGTGTGCAAGGACTTCAATTTTCTCTCGATCTGACTGGCTAATTCATCAGTCTCTGAAGACATTTTGCGCACTTCATCAGCAACCACCGCAAATCCCCTGCCTGCATCACCTGCACGAGCAGCTTCAATTGATGCATTAAGGCTCAGGATGTTGCTCTGGCCAGCTACCTTTTGAATAGCGGAGATGATTGACGCTGTTTCAGCTGCGTTCTTTTCAGATTCCATGGAAATACTTAAATTAGCAACCTGGGCTTTTGTCATTCCGTTCGTTGCACCCAACATCGTTTCGATTCGCTGAGCCATATTTTTAATCCCTTGTGAGAATTTTTCTATATGTGAGTCTAGTTTGCTTTTATTAAGCCTTTTTGAAATATCCTCTACGGAACCAACAACTCTCAGCGGCATTCCATTGTTATCACGCAAAGTCGCCCCATCAGCCCTAAGCCAGAGATAATGACCTGTCTTGTGCTTTACCCTGTATTCAATGTTGTAAGGCGTTTTTCCTGTTCTATCCATAAGATGCGCAGAAAACGCAGCTAATGTCCTGTCTTTGTCTTCGGGGTGCAGGCGATCGCTCCAACTGCTTAACACATTGGGAAATTCCCGTTCGTTGCTAAAGCCAAGCAGATTTCTGAATTCGGTAGACCACCAAAACTCATTTTTTCCGCTAACCGGATCTTTTGGATCTACCACCATGTCCCACAAAGCGATATCGATGCTTTTTTGCAACAAATTCAGACGCGACAACGCAGTTTCTTTTTCGAACGCAACTTGTTTCGTCTCCGTTATATCTTGTATGGCTCCTGCAACTCTGATTGCATATCCTTGTTCGTCCCGAATGGTGGCACCAAAAGCATGAAAATATGAATATTCCCCATTTTTCTTTAATAATCTGTATTCAATATTGTAAGGTGTTTTTCCGGTTTTGTCGAGCAAATGTTTTGCGAAGGCATTCAGCGTCTTCTCTTTGTCTTCCGGATGCAATTTATCACTCCAACTGCTAAGAATATTTGGAAAATCACTCTCATTAGAGTATCCCAACATATTCCTGAATTCATCAGACCATGTGAAAGTATTGTTGGGATTAACTGGATCTCCTTTCACAACCTGCATGTCCCATAAACCGACCTTGGATGCTTGCATGACCAAACTTAATTTGGTTAATTGATATTGATTCAGTCCACTTATTTTTGAAATAATTTCATGAACCAATGCCATGACACGACCTTCATTAGACGACAGGCTGAACGAATCAGTTACTGTTTTCGGGTCTACCCCGGAATTGATGGCGTCCAGTATGCTACTTAATGATGCCAGGATAGTTTGATGTCCCTTATTCATGGCTTGCTCCTTCAATTTGCATCAGCATAAAGCGGCCACAGCATGAGTTTCATTCCATGTGCTTAAGCCACAGTGTATTTACCGCATTCAATGGACGCAAGCAACAATTATCCATTTAGCTTGCAAATATCACATAATGTCTTCCCTTGCCAACTTACAGGTGAGGCACGGGAGGAGATGGAGCCCTAGAAAGAGCAAGAAGGGAAAAAAACAGGGCACATTTCACGGGCAGAAACCTTATACTTTTCCCTTCGTTGCTCTTGCGCCACACCCAGATGCCGCTGTTTCAGCGCCTACTCCTCCTTCCCTACAACCTGCTTTGGCTGCCCGCCCTGCCCGCTGCGTTTTTCAGGCTGCTTGGGCGCGCACGCAAGCAGCCTGCGTACTTGCACCATGTCCAGGAGCGGTTCGGTAGCTTCCATACACAAGCACAAGGCCCAGTGATCTGGGTGCATGCGGTTTCACTGGGCGAGACGCACGCCGCCGAGCCGCTCGTGCGCGCCCTGCTCGAACGCTGGCCGGAACACACTGTTGTCCTCACACACATGACGCCCACCGGGCGTGAAGCTTCGAAGGCACTATTCGGTGGGAATAACCGGGTGCTACGCGCTTACCTGCCTTACGACTTCGAACCATTCGTCACGCGCTTCCTAAACCACTTCCGCCCAATGTTCGGCATCATCATGGAAACCGAACTCTGGCCAGTGTTGCTCACCGCCTGCCGACGCCGCGATGTACCAGTCCTGCTTGCAAACGCCCGCTTGTCGGAACGTTCGGCACGGCGCTATGCGTGCCTGCCCGCATTGACTCGCCTCGCCCTCGGTGCGCTTGCGGCCATCGGCGCGCAAAGCGCCAGCGATGCTGCACGCCTCGCAATGCTGGGCGCGCAACGGGTTAGCGTCACGGGCAATATCAAATTCGATGTCGAACCATCGCCCGAAATACTTGCCCTCGGTGCGGATTTCCGTGCCCGCCGAGGTACACGCCCAACGATCTTCGCCGCCAGCACGCGTGAGGGCGAAGAAGAAGCGATCCTTGATGCTTTCATCCGCACTCGCCCCCTCGGAAACCCGGAAACCCTGCTCATCCTCACGCCGCGCCATCCGCAACGTTTCGATGAGGCTGAGACGCTCATCCAATCGCACGGGCTTTCTGTGTCGCGGCGCTCCGCCGCCCCGGCAGAGCCAGCGCCGATCGACACCCAGGTCTGGCTTGGCGACTCGACGGGCGAGATGTTTGCCTATTACATAGCAGCAGACGTCACCATGATTGGCGGAAGCTGGCGGCCTTTCGGTGGGCAAAATCCCATTGAAGCTTGCGCCGTAGGCACGCCGGCTCTGCTTGGGCCGCATACATTCAACTTTCAGCGTGTCGCCGATGAGGCAGTCGAAGCTGGGGCGGCTCGCCGTTGCGATGATATCGAATCAGGTATGCGCACTGCTTTCGCGCTACTGGGAGACTCCGCCGCCCGCACGGCAATGTCGGAAGCCGGAAAAGCATTTGCAGCCATCAACCGTGGTGCAACCGCGCGCACCATTTCCCTGCTCAACGAGCTTGGGCTGTAAGACTCAGCCCCTCTTTTTGTGTTGTCGCTTTGCGTTTATCGCCTCCGCGCAAGGGGTGCTGAAACCCATGCATTTGGCAACCACAGCCTACTAAACCAGCGTGGTACGCACTTTCTTATGCAAGGAAATCTACATCAAGGTCCCCAGTGGATTAAACGAACTGTACAAGGCCACGCAGAACGTCTTGTGCCTTGAACAGCGGGTAACGCCTAAAGTCTATATTGGTCGCCTGGAATGCGATACCACGGCAATCCCAACCCTTCGCGCATCCGCATCGCCCGCTTCTCCGGGCATCTATCTTTCCCATTTCCGGCATTATATCATATTAATGTATTTGATTGCCGGGTTGATAACCTTGCTCCGGACAAAATGTTGGATAAACACTCACATACTTACACTTACCGAAAAGATGGGCGTTCTAACAATAACGAATAACGGAAGGACTTTCGATGCAGCTTAACTCCCCCGTACCAGAAATCATCCGCCGCGCAACACTTCAGTCGCGCTTCCTGCAACGTATGCTTGACAGCCGCCCCTGGTTGGCTGCCTGTTTGGCCGATGGGCTTGACCAAGTGCTCGACGGCGACGCCATGCGCACCTTTATCACCCGCCAGGGCAGCGACGAAGCTCAACTGCGCCCCGCACTACGGCAGTTACGCACCTGGGTGCTGTGCCACCTGGCCGTGCGCGACCTTTCTGGTATGGCCGATTTAGGCGAAGTCACTGAAACTATGACCGTGCTCGCCGAAACCGCTGTCCGCCATGCTCACAACGTACTGCGCACCTCGCTCCTGGCGCGGTACGGCACACCCCGTTCGCCTTCTGGCGAAGAGCAGGAACTGCTCATCGTCGGCATGGGCAAACTTGGGGGCCGGGAACTCAACGTCAGTTCCGACGTCGACCTCATTTTTCTCTATCCCGAAGACGGCAGCACCACAGGTCCCAAAGTTGTCGACAACTTTGAATTCTTCGAGCGCCTCGGCAAACAGATCATCGCTGCGCTGGCTGAAATCACCGAGCACGGCCAGGTGTTCCGTGTTGACATGCGGCTACGCCCCAACGGCGACTCTGGCCTGCTGGTGGTGAACTTCGACATGCTGGAAAACTACTTCATTGCCCAGGGCCGGGAGTGGGAACGCTACGCCTGGATCAAGGCACGAGTGATCAATGGCAAGCGCACGGAAGAACTGCAAGCCATTTCACGCCCCTTCGTTTTCCGCAAATACCTCGACTTCGGTGCCATCAACGCCATGCGCGACCTCCATGCCCAGATTCAGCGCGAAGTCGTGCGGTGCGACCGCGTCAACAATATCAAACTCGGCCCCGGGGGTATCCGCGAAATTGAATTCATCGCCCAAGTATTCCAACTCATCCGGGGCGGGCGCGACCAAACTTTGCAAATACGCCCTACCCTCCAGGTACTCGAACGCCTCGCCGCGCGCGGTATCCTTCAGCCCGACGCGCTCGAAGGGCTCAGCGCCGCTTACACCTTCCTGCGTAGGCTCGAACACCGGTTGCAATACCTTGATGATGCCCAGACCCACGACCTACCGGAAAACGAAATTGACCAGTCCCTGGTTGCCGAAACAATGGGTTTTGCCAGCTACGCAACGTTCTCCGAAGAACTCAACCGCCATCGTGCTGCCGTCAGCCGTCACTTTGAAATCATCTTCGCCGAACCGGACACCCAGGGGGAAAAGCCCCAACAACCCGTCACCGTCTGGCAAAACGCCGCCGATACCTTTGATACTGCCGCCACACTAGCCAAGCTTGGCTACTGTGACACGCAAACTGTTGCCGCACGGTTGGCTACCCTACGTGCAGGGTCGCGCTATAACCAGTTGCCGGACAATATCCGCAACCGGTTCGATACCCTTGTCCCCCGCATGATCGCTGCCGCTGTAACCACCCCTGAGCCTGACGACACTTTGGCACGTTGCCTTAACCTGCTCGACGGTATCTCCCGCCGCGGAGCCTATCTCGCCTTGTTACAACAGTACCCTCAAGCCCTACGCCGCTTGGTCGATCTCATCGGCGCCTCGCGTTGGGCCGCGCAATACCTTGGCCTCCACCCGATCCTTCTCGACGACCTGCTTGGTGCACACAACCTGACATCCCCTTTCGACTGGCCGCAATTCAAAAACGGGCTTTCCGCCGAACTGGATGTAATTGAACCGGATATGGAACAGCAGATGGACTTGATGCGCGAGCAGCACCACACCCAGGTATTCCGCCTACTCGTCCAAGACATTGCCGGAGCGTTTACAGTCGAAAAGCTCGCCGACCACCTTTCTATGCTCGCCGACATCATGGTCAGCCTCACCATTCCCCTATGCTGGTGCAAAATTAAGGCACGCCACCGCGATGACCCTCAATTTGCCGTCATTGGCTACGGCAAGCTCGGTGGCAAAGAACTGGGCTATGCCTCCGACCTCGACCTCATCTTCATTTACGACGATGAATACTGTGACGCGGGCGAACTTTACGCCCGGTTGGCACAGCGGGTCAGGTCATGGCTATCGAGCCGCACCTCTGCCGGTATCTTGTTTGAAACCGACCTGCGGCTACGCCCAAACGGCGAATCCGGCCTCGTCGCTTGCTCGCTCGACACCTTCCAGAAATACCAGTTCGAATCGGCCTGGGCCTGGGAACACCAAGCCCTGACCCGCGCCCGCTTCGTTGCAGGCGATCCAGCGCTAGGTGAAAAATTCGAACACATTCGCGAAGACATCCTGCGCCTGCCACGCGACAGGCAAACCCTACGCACCGAAGTCATCGCTATGCGCGATAAGATGAGCGCTGCCCATGCAGGGAAAAGCCCGCTTTTCGACCTCAAGCACGACCCTGGCGGCCTCGTCGATGTCGAATTCCTGATCCAATACTTGATACTCGGCCACGCCCACGAACATGCGGAACTCACTGGCAATCTCGGTAACATCGCGCTTCTCGGTATCGCTGCGGAACTCGGGCTAATCCCCGCTGCCCTCGCCGCCGCTTGCGCCAATAGCTACCGCAAACTGCGCCAGCACCAGCACCGACAGCGGCTCAACGACCGCCTCTCCCGTATCCCCCAATCCGATGCCGCCGCCCTGCGCGAACCAGTGCAGGCATTGTGGCAGGAAGTGTTTGGGGAGTTCAGGGCTTGATCTGCTGCCTTACCCCGGTTAGCGACAATGGAGGTACTACCAATGAAATACGAATGGAAGAAACAAGAAAAGGCACTGTACCTGCCTAAGCCGGAACCGCAGATCATCAGCGTTCCAAAGCAAAGGTTCTTTGCGATAAAGGGCAAGGGCAATCCAAACGAGGCTGGCTTTGCAGAGAGAATAGGCGTGCTGTATTCGCTGGTCTATGCAGTTCGAATGATGCCGAAGACTGGGTTTTCTCCAGATGGGTTTTTTGAATACACGGTGTATCCCCTGGAAGGTGTATGGGAGGGCACTGATGCAACTGACAAGAATTCGTTCCGCTACACAATAATGATTCGGCAGCCAGAATTCGTGACCCATGAGGTTGCGGCAAGAGCGCTGGAGAATACCCAGAGGAAGAAACCGCACCCCTTGCTTGCCGAAGCCTTTTTCTGTGAGATTGAGGATGGCCTCTCTGTTCAGATGATGCACATCGGTGACTATGACAGCGAACCGGCGAGCTTTGCGGCAATGAAAGCGTTTATGGAGAACAACGGGCTTGTCCGTCGCTCGGACGAACACAGAGAGATATATCTGTCCGATCCCAGCAAGGTCGAAAAGGACAAGCTGAAGACCGTTTTGAGGTATTGCGTTAAGGAGATATAAAAAGGAACAGCTCATGAAGGAT
>WQYV01000068.1 GCA_009781085.1 Betaproteobacteria bacterium | reverse complement strand
TCGAATCTGTGGATGACGCGGAGGCATTTATTGGCCCTGACAGGACAGGTGCGTCCATGAGAGGAAAAACAAGGGGAAAAGCCTTCGGGTTTACGCATAAAAGGCCGAATATCGGCCCATTTTTCTGTTTTGGGGATGCTAAAACAATTTCATGTCAACAACTCATTGGTTGTTCAGAGAATCCTTAGGAAGGATGGTTTTAATCACGATGAAAGCAAAAATTATTGCTAATACATAATATAAAATCTTTAATAATGTTTTCATGTGTAATTACATGCGTTTTTTTGATGAGAGGTGCTCAACATTATCTCCCCGCCGCATCAATCATTGCGTGAATCTCGTTAATTTCTTTATTTATTATTTCTTCTGGTATATTTTCTTTTAATTGGTTTTTGACTTCTTCCCTTCTTATAAGAACCATATGTTCATATATTTTATTTCTAAAACTCGAACGTTTTACTTTCTTTTTCAAAAAAATCAGCAGTGGTTTCAATTCTTGTTCAGCATGGTAATCTCTTGGCTCCGTCGTTTTTGCTATCTGTATTTCCAATACTGTTTTATACCTCCACACATTGATAAATTCCCTGTACATTTCTGCACAACTTGATGCAGCAATCTTTGACGGGTAGATGGGGTCAACTTCCCCGTCATCGTATTTTCCTATTTCGTTCCATGCACACTTTCTCCAACTGAGATACGCCGTGTTTAGTGTATTTTTTTGTGCGCTTTGTTTTTCAGTGAGAACGCTAAGCTTTTGTTCTTTTTGTTCAGGCGTTGCGCACCCTGTGATGGCTACTGCTGCTGCAATAGCGATGATGAGTTGTTTCATTGCGCTAATCATCGAAATATTCTCTGTCATCCTCGTTGTCCTCGTCGCCCCTATCGATCTGACCATCCTCCTCGGCATAGGAACGGCAGCCATCGATGAATAACTGCGAATTCCCATTGCAGTCTTTCGGGTCATCGATATTGTTTTCCTCCGCCCAATCATAGCCTGCCTGGTGGTCAGAACAGTCATCCGTCATACAGGGGTAACCGCCAAACTCCGCAGAAAGCGCCGTGGCGGAGCAGAGGATGGCTGCAAAGATGTAAAACCGTTTCACGTTCAGTACCTCCTTCTTGAAGGTGCGTCTGGCGACTTCGTCCCGGCTTTCCCAGTGTACGGGTTAATGTTGCACATCGTCGAATAATTGTCCATCCTCGCCCTGTTTGGCGTTGTCTTGTGGTGTGGCGCTACGTATGTGCCGCGCTTTGTCGTGTAACCCCTGACAGTTATGCCCCTGGCTGCGGACGCTTCGCCTGCGAGAAGGAAGGCAGCAAAAAAACAGGGACAGAAAAACAGCAAGCTTTTTCATTACTCAGTCTCCTATTTACCATCTTACTTTCCAACGACCATGCCGGGGTTTCAATTTCACGTTACCACAAGACGCGCTCCCCCCTTTTTTGTTGTCGCACTCTCGATGATGCTTGCTAAGCCTTCAGCCTCTTCGTCGCCGTGTTGTTTGATGTAGTTTAACATCATGCTCCCGACGCCATCGCGTGCAGACGGTAGCACTTCTTTTATGATTTCGCGCAACCCACCAAGGTGTTTCCTAAGCGTCGCTTCGGGTCGGGCAGGTATCTCAACGTGCTGACCCGCCTCGGCAGAATGGTCGTGATCCATCCATCCCCGTTCCATCCCTGTAGCATCTTCTACCTGCCTTGCAAATTCGCTACCAATTTCGCGCGGCTGCCTCGTCTCTGAGTGCTTCTGGTAGTAGAAGGAGGGCGAGTAGCAGCGATGATTTGGTTCATTCATGGCGCATCCTGCCGCAGGAAGGACGTATCCGGTTGCATCGTTCGTTCCGGCGCGTAGTCGCCGTCGCCGAATCAGGCGCGGGCGCAGGAAAATGACCAATTCGGTGCGCTGGGTATTGTTTTGGCGTCTCGTAAATAGCTCGCCGAGCAGCGGTATCGCGCCGATTAATGGAATGCGGCCCATGTCGGTATCGAGCTTGTCTTCCATTAGCCCGCCGAGGACGGCGGTTTCACCGTCGGTGAGCCGGAGCACGGACTCCATTTCGCGTGTGCGGATTTGCGGCACGCGGTTCGGGATGCTGCCGAGCGATGGGTTCGGGTCATCCTTGTAGCCGGAAATGCTAGAAATGGTAGGGCGAACGGCGAGGATAATTGTGCCGTCGCGCCCAATCTGCGGGGTAACAGACATCACCAACCCGACCGATACCGATTGCGGCTTAGTAGTAGCAGAGGTTCTTTCGCGGTCGTTGGTGGCGTATTCAGTAACCGAGGCATCGACGAGGAAATAGACGACCTCTTCGACCACCTTGAGGATTGCGGTCTGGTTGTTGAGCACGGAAAGTTTTGGGCTGGAGAGCACTTTGACTGTTCCGAAGGTCTCCAGCCAGTCCAGGCGTACGTCGAGCTTGTCTGAAAGGTAGGAAACCGATGGCTGCAAGCCGCCATTGTCATTTGTGCCGCGTGGGTTCATGCTGATGGCCGGGATGCCCAGCCGGTTCCAGTCGATGCCCTGCCGGTAGCCGTCGGCGAGCGTGACTTCGACAATCGTGGCTTCGACCATCACTTGCCGCTGAGCTGCGCCTTGTACGAGGTCGATGAACTCAGCCACCTTGCGGTGCTGGCTGGCACTGGCGAGCACCACCAATATGCCGGTTTCGCGGTTGCTGACCACAAAGGCGGACTCTTCCGTACCCCCACATGATGCATCACTGCCGGGTTTACGGGGTTGCGTAGCTTCGCAGCGCTGTTTACGGGTAATGCGTTCGTGTTCTTTGAGGATCGTGCGGATATTGTTTTCGAGCGTTTCCCAGAAATGGTTCGTTGCTTTGGCGCCGATTTGAGTGAGTGAGGCATTTCCGCCCCCGGCGCTGCTGCTGCCCTTGGCGTCGACGGCGCTACTGCTGGTGGTGGCGATTTGGGTGCTGGTAGCGATGGAGCTATTCACGTCGCGCGTAAGGTTGACGTAGTCGATGTGGTAGGTACGCAGGAATGGCGTATCGGGCATGGCCGTCAGCCGCTTCCCGTCAAATTCGCAACGTAGGTTGGCTTGGTCGCAAAGGCTTTCGATCAATTCCGGCAATGGCCGGTTGAAAACGCTTAAGGTGACAAACCCCTCCACGCCAGGGTGCAACTCGAAGTCGATCCGCTGATCACGCGCAAGAGCCGTGAGTACCTGTTCGACCGAAGCAAGGCGGACATCAAGCGAGTAGGTCGGCACGGGAACCGGAATATGGGGAGAAACCAGGTCAGGTGCAGGTGTGTTTACCTGTCCTTCGGATAAGTTTGGAAGCAACCCTCGGTTTTCTTCCACCATCAAGTGGCCAGGCCCCAGGGTACGCCCAGGGTTTCGTGGCTGCGGCATCTGTGCGCACCCCGTGAACGTGGTGGCGAGAAAAGCAACCATGAGAACAAAAGTTATATGCATATTTCAATGTGTTTTCTGTAGATGTTTTAATCATATTAAAAATAGATATTTTAGTCAAGATTTCTAACGAGCAGGGATTGAACGTTGCGCTCATCATCGCCTAGTGCTTGCATGAGTTAAAATCTCCGCACTTTTTGCAGGTTTGTCGTGCAGGAAATGAAGTGAGGATAAAATTTTGATCGAACTCGGCGTCAATATTGACCACGTTGCCACCTTGCGGCAGGCACGGCGTACCTGGGAACCTGACTTGACTTGGGCTGCGGTAGAAGCCCACCTCGGCAGGGCGGATGGGATTACTGTCCATTTGCGTGAAGACCGCCGCCATGTCTGCGACGATGACGTGCGGCGGCTTCGGGAGCTTACCCAGATCAAGCTGAACCTTGAAATGGCAGCTACCAATGAAATGATCAGCATCGCTTGCCAGATCAAACCTGAAATGGCAATGTTGGTTCCCGAGGGACGGCAGGAAATTACTACCGAGGGCGGTATCGATATCGTGGCCGGGGAAGCGCGGCTGCGCGAGTGTATTGCCCGCTTAGACGATGCTGGGATCGTTACTAGCGTGTTCATCGACGCTGACTTGGCACAGGTCGATGCTGCCGTGCGGATCGGTGCACGTGTGTGCGAAATTCACACCGGGCCTTATGCCCACGCTTTTCATACGAACGGACGGGATGTCGACAGCCCGGCGGTGCGCTTGGAACTTGATCGCGTGCGTGCGGCAGGTGAAGCGGTGCGTGCCGCCGGGATGCGGTTCAATGCCGGGCATGCGCTCAATTACTACAATGTGCAACCCATTGCCGCGCTCGCTGGGGTGCGCGAGTTGCACATCGGTCATGCCATCGTCAGTCGCGCCGTGTTCGTGGGCCTGCGTGCAGCGGTGAGCGAGATGAAGCGACTGATGCGTGAAGCCGCGGGGACTCCTGCGTGATTTACGGCATCGGGACCGATATCGTCCAGATTGCGCGGGTACGCACGGCACTTGACCGCCATGGCGAAGCGTTTGCGGCGCGTATCCTGGCGAAGGCCGAGTGGGGGGAATGGCAGGCTATCCGCGACCGAGCCCGGTTTCTCGCCAAGCGTTTTGCCGCCAAGGAAGCGTTTGGCAAGGCTCTCGGCATCGGGATATCTCCACCCGCAACCCTGCATGCGCTGGCCGTGAAGCATGACAAACAGGGTAGCCCCAGTTTCGCGTATGATGACATACTTTCCGCCCATATGGAATCGAACGCCTTGCGTGCCTTTCTCAGCCTGACCGATGAGAAGGATTACGTCGTTGCTTTTGCAGTGATCGAATGCCGGGGAGAAACATGAAATCACGCGCCTTTCCTGTCTCGTTGCCGCGCGGCGCGTTGATGGTCGATGTCACCGGTCTGGCGCTGACCGATGAGGAACGCGAACGCCTGTGCGACCCACGGATTGGCGGTGTCATCCTGTTCGCGCGTAATTTCGCCGATTCCGCGCAGTTGCGCGCCCTGACCAACGAAATCCGCTCCCTGCGCAAGCCTGCCCTCATCATCGCGGTCGATCACGAAGGCGGACGGGTGCAGCGCTTCCGGACGGACGATTTTACCCGCCTGCCCGCGATGCGCACACTCGGTGCCCTGTGGGCGCGCGATCAGGCCGGGGCGTTGGAGACGGCCCGTGCAACGGGGTTCGTGCTGGCTGCCGAACTTGCTGCACATGGTATCGACCTGAGTTTTACGCCGGTGCTCGATCTCGATTACGGATGCAGCCGCGCAATCGGCAACCGCGCGTTTCACCGCGATCCGGCGGTGGTGGCTTCCCTGGCGCTGTCGCTCGTGTTGGGTATGGCGGATGTGGGTATGGGTGCGGTGGGCAAGCATTTTCCGGGGCATGGCTGTGTCGAGGCCGATTCGCACCACGACATCCCGATCGACGAGCGCACATTCGATTCGATCTGGGACGAGGATATCGCCCCATACCGACAAGGGTTGCTGCAACGGCTGGCGGGGGTGATGCCCGCGCATGTCGTCTATCCGCGCGCCGAACCGGGGAAGGCGGGACCGGCGGGTTTTTCGCCTTTCTGGCTGAAGGAAGTGCTGCGCGGGCGGCTCGGTTTCGAGGGGATCATCTTCAGCGACGATCTCAATATGGCGGGCGCAACCCTCGTGGCTGGGGACGTTGTGGAGCGGGTGGCGGCTGCGGCGCATGCGGGTTGCGACATGTGGCTGGTGTGCAACCGTCCCGATCTCGTTGCCGAACTCCTGTCGCGTGGAACGCCTGAAATCGATAGCGCTACCCGCGCACGCCTGAACGCCCTGACCGTACCCGCGCCGCATCCGTGGCCGACCGACGTGCTCGCACAGTATCCGCCCTACGTGCGGGCGCGCGAGAAGGTGCTGGCCGTGCTGGCGACGGAGAGCGCCGATCATTCGGCCATGGCTGCGGCGACCATCGGTGCCACGCGGCCAAATGGGTGACCAGAACCCACCTGCCACGCCTGCACCGTTCGACGCGCACGCTTTCCTGCGTACCGTGCCCGACGCGCCGGGCGTCTATCGCATGGTTGGCAGCGATGAACAGGTGCTCTACGTCGGCAAGGCCAAAAACCTCAAGCGCCGGGTGTCGAGCTATTTCCGGACGAGGCAGTCCAGCCCGCGCATCGCCATGATGGTGGAAAGGATCGTGCGCGTGGATATCACCCCGACACGCTCGGAAGCTGAGGCACTGATTCTGGAAAACAACCTGATCAAGAGCTTGTCCCCGCGCTACAACATCCTGTTCAGGGACGACAAGAGCTATCCCTACGTCGAACTGTCGGGGGATGAGTTTCCCCGTCTTGCATTTCATCGCGGGGCTTTTGCCAGGGGGGCGCGCTACTTTGGCCCGTTTCCCAGCGCCTACGCGGTACGCGAGAGTATCCAACTGCTGCAGAAAACTTTCCGGTTGCGCACGTGCGAGAATAGCGTTTTCCAGAACCGTTCGCGGCCTTGCCTGCTGGCGCAGATCAAGCGTTGCAGCGCGCCCTGTGTGGCGGAAATCGACCGTGATGCCTATGGCGCCGATGTGCGTCTGGCAAGCCGTTTTCTCGATGGGCAGGCGAGTGAAGTCATCGACGATCTGGGCGAACACATGCAGGCTGCCGCAGGGCGGCTGGCCTTTGAGGAAGCGGCGGTTTTCCGTGACCGGATCAGAGTGTTGCAAACGGTGCTGCATCGCCAGTTCGCGGACAGTCGCAGGGATGAGGATGTCGACATCATTGCCTCGGTAGAGGCGTCCGGGCTGGTCTGCGTCAACATCGCGATGGTACGCGGTGGCCGTCATCTCGGGGATCGGCCACAATTCCCTAGTGGCGCAGTGGTGGTGGATGCGGGCGATGGGCTGGTGGCTTTCATTGAGCAACACTACGCCGTGCATCCACTGCCATCACGCTTATTGGTTGCGCTTGACCCCGGCCCAGTACGTGAAGCGCTTTCCGAAATCTCCGAACATCCACCGCTCTTGGTTCGGCCACGCCATGCTGCGGAAAAAGCTTGGATGGAGATGGCAGAGAAAAACGCCCGGTCGGCTATTGAGGCACGGTTACGCGATGCGAGCCGCGCCGGGGAACGGCTGCATGCTTTGCATGAAGCTCTCGATTTACCAGAGGTTCCAATGCGCATTGAGTGCTTCGACATCAGCCATACGATGGGCGAAGCCACTGTGGCTTCCTGCGTGGTGTACGTCAACGGTGTGATGAGGCATGGCGAATACCGGCGTTACAACATCGACGGCATTACACCGGGCGATGATTTTGCCGCCATGAGTCAGGCGCTTGAACGGCGCTATGCCAGGGTGGCGGACGGGGAGGGCATTTGCCCCGATCTCATCCTGATCGACGGCGGGCAAGGGCAGGTAGGCGCAGCGCTGGCCACCCTATCCGAACTCGGGCTGGATGCAGTCAACATTGTGGGCGTTGCCAAGGGAGAAGGACGCAAACCGGGGCTGGAAACACTGGTTTTCCCGGACGGGCGCGAAAGTATGACGCTTGGCGGGCAATCTCCGGCGCTGCATCTGGTGATCGAAATACGTGATGAGGCGCACCGTTTTGCCATTACCGGCCACCGTGCCCGACGCAGCAAAACTAGGTTTGGTTCGAAGCTGGAAGACATTCCTGGTGTGGGTCCCGCGCGCCGTCGAGCGCTTCTCTCCGCCTTTGGCGGGTTGGACGGCGTGCGCGCCGCCGCGATAGAGGATCTGTGCCGTGTCGATGGAGTCAACCGTAAATTGGCTGAACAGATATACTCGGCGCTGCATTGAACCATCAAAACAGGAGCGAAGGCGTTGCGCTCTGGCATACATATCAACATTCCCAACATATTGACCTGGGGGCGTATTGCCCTGATACCGGTTTTTGTCGGCATTTTCTATTTGCCGGATGCCTGGGTGGGTATGACGCAAAAAAACTTGCTCGCCGCCATCATCTTTACTGCCGCTGCCATTACCGACTGGCTGGATGGTTACTTGGCTCGTATTTTGAAACAGGTTTCGGCCTTTGGCGCTTTCCTCGACCCGGTTGCGGACAAGCTGATGGTGGCTACTTCGCTCATCATGCTGGTTCAGCTTGGCCGCGTGGATATGATGGTAGCCGTCATCATCATCGGGCGCGAAATCACGATCTCGGCTCTGCGTGAATGGATGGCACGGGAAGGGCAATCCGCGAACGTGGCCGTGGCCACTATCGGCAAACTCAAGACAGCGGCGCAGATGACGGCCATTCCAATGTTACTGCTTTATGAGCCTTTCCTGGGCGTGAACATGGATATCGTGGGTAGCATCCTGATTTACATTGCGGCCGCCCTGACGCTTTGGTCGATGGGTTACTACCTCCACCGTGCCATGGCCGGATTCTCGAAAAACTCTGATCCGACCTAATTCACGCCAGCCCGCAATCCATAGACCGGATTGCGGGGTTCATGGTTCGGTGCGTGTCCAGGGTTATTTTTTCTGAGGACGACGGGTATTGAAAGTACGGGGCGGTGGAGTAGCTTGCAAGGGGCGGGGTTCCGATTCCTCGGGTAGGACGACGTTGACTTCCATCACTTCATAGTTGTCCTGCCTACTGAATTGGATGTTGATGGCATCTGGATCGACTTTGACGTATTTTGAAATGACCCGGAGCAGTTCATCCTTCATAGCCGGGATGTAGTCCGTCCGTCCGGCATTCGGTGAGCGTTCGTGCGCAATCAGGATCGCCAGCCGGTTCTTGGCAATGGCAGCCGTTTTCTTTCTTTCGCCGAAGAAAAGACGAGCGAGAAATGACATGTTACTTGCCTCCGAACAAGCGCTTGAGGAAGCCGGGTCTCTCAAAATTGACGAAACGCAGCGGGCGCTGTTCGCCCAGGAAACGGGAAACGACGTCACCATAGGATTCCGCCACATCCGAACCCGTGAGATGAATGGCGGGGATGCCTTGGTTGGAGGCATGGAGCACGGCTTCGGATTCGGGGATGACCCCGAGCAACGGAATGCGCAAAAGCTCCTGCACGTCCTTATACGACAGCATCTCACCGTTTTCGACGCGCTTGGGGGCATAGCGGGTAAGCAGCAGATGTTCCTTGACAGGTTCGCTGCCTTCGCGTGCACGCCGGGACTTCGATTGCAGGATGCCAAGGATGCGGTCGGAATCGCGTACCGAGGAAACTTCAGGGTTGGTGGTGATGATGGCCTCGTCGGCAAAGGTAAGCGCCATGACCGCACCATGTTCGATCCCGGCAGGCGAGTCGCAGATCGCGTAGTCGAAACCCATGCTGTCGAGTTCCTTAAAGATGGACTCGATGCCTTCTTCAGTAAGAGCTGCCTTGTCGCGCGTCTGTGAGGCGGGCAGGATGAAAAGGTTATCGTTGTCGCAGTGCTTGTCCTTGATGAGTGCCTGATGGAGCTTAGCCTCGCCGTGGATGACGTTGATGAGGTCATAAACCACTCGCCGCTCGCACCCCATGATGAGATCAAGATTACGCAGGCCGACATCGAAGTCGATGACCGCTGTCTTGAAACCGCGCAAGGCCAGCCCCGAAGCGAATGCCGCACTGGTGGTGGTCTTGCCTACCCCGCCTTTGCCGGAAGTAACGACGATGACTCTCACTTTTTCCCCTTGAGTGGTTAGACCGTTTTCAGTTGATCTGGAGCGGTTCGATAACGATGGATTGATTCTTGGCCGAGGATTTCATGCGCACGACAACTGCGCGACCCGCAATGCTTTCAGGTACGCCACGTTCAAAAGTACGGTAGATACCTGCGACCGCGACCAGTTCTGGGCCGAAACAGGTCGCAATGATGCGTGCGTTGGCATCACCACGCGCCCCGGCAAGTGCCCGGCCTGCCAGGGAGCCGAAGCAATGGATGTTGCCGTCGGCAATGACTTCCGACCCAGGGCTGATACCGGCAAGCAACACGAGGTCGCTCCCTTGCGCATAAATTTGCTGCCCCGAGCGCACGAACCGGTCGATGTATAGGGTGTTGGCCGTCGGGCCGGAAACTGGGGCGGGAGCCGAAGCCTCTACGCTCGCGGCGGATATTGCCGTTGCCTGCGCTTGGTGGTGTTTCCCCGTTGTCATCGGTACATCGTCAAGCGTCGCCAAACCAGCACGCCTTGCCCCTGCGAGATGCGCCTCAATGGCCAGGCCCCGTATTCCCATTGGTTGCAGCCGGTAACGCCGCAGCAGCGACAGCAGCCCGTTCCAGTCGATGTTCTTAGATACATCGTCGATCGCCGAAAAATCGAGGATAGCCGGTTCATGATTGAAAGTATCTGGCCGCCCGCCGAGCATCCTGTGCATTTCATCGGCCAACCCAGCAGGATCGATACGGTTCAGCAAAACGAGAACCGCACCCACATTCATGTTGTGGAATTCGACCGGCCGGATGGAGGCTGAATGTGGCATGAACGCGACAATATACGATTGAACTTGGCAAGTCTAATGGCGGGGCGGTTTTCCGGCAAGGCTCAAGACAATCGAATTGGCCTTTTTGTGGGTGAACATACGGCCAGGTAGAGACAAGGCATGCCTTGTCTCTACCGCCAGACGGGTCATTTGGCGCGCATCCATGCACGTACCGTGTCTAGCATCCGGCAGGAATAGCCCCATTCGTTGTCATACCAGGCCAGCACCTTGATCAGTGTTTCCCCGTCCGGACCGGTTAATATGCGCGTTTGCGTAGCATCAAACGTGGAAGATACCGAAGTGTGGTTGAAATCGGACGACACCAGCGGGTCGTTGTTGACCGCAAGGATGCCGTTCAGCGAGCCGTTGGCGGCGGCGGTCATGAGCGCGTTGATTTCTTCTTTCGTCGTAGTGTGTTCTGGGGTGAAAGTCAGATCGACGAGCGAGACGTTCAGCGTTGGAACTCGCAGCGCGAAACCGTCGAATTTTCCCTTGAGGTGCGGCAGTACCAACTCTACTGCTTGCGCTGCGCCGCTCTTTGTCGGGATGACGTTGGCCGCTGCGGCGCGTGCCCGGCGCAAATCTGAGTGAATCGCATCGACCGATACTTGGTCGTTTGTGTAAGCATGTATGGTCGTCATCAGCCCCTGCCGGATGCCGACGGATTCAGACAACACCTTGGCAATTGGCGCGAGGCAATTGGTAGTGCAAGAAGCGTTGGAAACGACCGTCATCGCGGATGTAAGCACACCTTCATTGACGCCATAGACGATCGTGGCATCCACATCACTGCCACCTGGCGCGGAGATGAGCACCTTTTTCGCGCCCTGTGCCAGCATGGCTTGCGCCTTTTCCTTGCTCGTGTAAAGGCCGGTACATTCCAGCAGCACCTCAACGCCGTGTTGCGCCCAGTCGATGTCCTTGGGAAGCTTGGTGAAATGGAAAGCGATTTTCTTGCCGTTGACGATCAACGTGTTGTTGCTTTCAGTTTCGACTGTCGCGTTGAAGCGTCCGTGCGTGGTGTCGTATTTCAGCAAGTGGACATGGGCGGCGAAATCGCCGGGGTCGTTGATGGCCACCACATCGATTTCGTCCTGCAACCCCCGCTCGAAGATGGCACGGAAAGTACAGCGGCCGATACGGCCAAAACCGTTGATGGCAACCTTGATAGACATGGGGTTCTCCTTGTGGGTTGTGCCGGGACAGCAACGAAGCTGGGCTGCCACCGTGTATAAAAAGAAAGATTTTAGCGATGAAGGGCAAAGAATGTCCAAAACAGAACATCACCGTGTCCAGAGACGTTGTTTTGATCCATCCTGCCGCTCTCCGTTACTGGAACCCTCCGATACAGTTTGAAGGTACTTCAAATTCCATGAACGCTTCTTGCTCTAGCTTGCCATAAGCGACAAGGGTAGTTTTCTGGCTGTGTTTGCGTAGTTTTCCTAGAAAGATGGCCATTGTCACTTTCATTATTTTTCAAACCGGATGTACTATATAAAGATCAGGTGGCGTGTGGCGCGCCGGTTGGCAAACTGGGGCTACCCATGCACGAACCCGCACGGCGGGTCTGGTTAAGGCACTAAAACGTGTCATTGCCCTGAACTACATGCCCATGGAGATTTCACATGAACAAACGCTCGATTCTGGCAATTGCCTTGTTATGTGTTACGTCACTTCCCATCGGCGGTTGCGCTTCCAATCTTGGCGGGGACGACTATTCACGCAGGGAAGCGCGGCAGGTTATGACAGTTCGGTTCGCTACCGTTGAGAGTGTGCGTTCAGTAAGGTTGGAGGGTACAAGGACTCCAGTCGGTTCGGTAGCGGGCGCCGTTGCGGGCGGTGTGATCGGTAGTTCCCTTGGTGGCAGGAGGGATCCCATTACTTCGACCGTCGGAACCGTAATAGGCGCTGTGGCAGGCGGTGTGGGCGGCGCAGCCCTGGAAGAAGCCGCTACTCGCAAACAAGGGTTGGAAATTACCGTCAAACTTGATAGGGGTGGATACCTGGCAATCGTGCAGGCGGATGGAGGTGAGGACTTCCAGCCCGGTGACAGGGTAAGGTTGGTTGGGAGCGGGGAGGCAACACGGGTTACGCGGTGATGTCGGCTCCGCAAATGGCGTATTTCGGGGGCAATCCGTGTGCCCCCTGATGTATCGGAATGGGGATACGATTGCGATGAAGCTCGCAAGCTCATTCCAGCTTACGGCCTAAAAGTGCCAGCTGTTACCTGATCGCGAATCCGAACGCGATACAGCTCCAGGACACAAAGTTGAAAGTGTTGAAGTTTATCCTGGACAAGATCGTTGGATTCGCGAAGGATCCGATGGTCGTGAAGTTCTGGCATTGATCTGGAGTTTTTGCGATGCCGGTAGGGAGAGGTTGAATGGAACAGTTCCAGTCCTTCCTTGCGAAGGTGTCGATCAAGATCGTCGCGCTGGCAGTACTGTTCGTCGTCGACATCGTGATGATGTTTCTGGCACTGTTTTCCGGAGCCGGGGTGTGGTCGCAATACTCCGGGCAGGAACCTTACAGCACATGGCTGATATCCTCGCGCTCTTTCGTGCTCGTGTTGAGTATCGTCGTGATGTGGGTTTCGAATGTGTACGGAGCGCGGCTGGTTTTCGGAAAGGGGAAAAAGTGAGGGATCGCCGGTGTCATTCGAGGGGTGTGTTTGACTGCGAATTCGAGGCATCATTGGCGAGCTGCCATGCCAATACTGGCATGTGCAATACTTGCTCTATGGCATGTGCAGAATTAGTAAGTGAAGTTTTAAATGGGATAGGGCCGTTTAAAAGTTTAGGAAATTATCGTGTGCCTGTATTTATGGATGTAAAAATTCAAGGTATATACAAAACCTACAAAGAAGGAAAATAGAATGCCAAAAAAATCGCTGAAATTTATATTTTTGACCAGTATTATATTTTTACTTCTTATTATCTCTCCTTTTGTTTTTTTTGATATTCCAAAAAACAATCATCGAATACTAGGCATAATGTTACATATTTCATATTATCTTTTGGTATGTGCAATTTTTCTTTTTTTTGAAAAAAAATTAAACACAAAATTTAAAGCATTAACAGGAAGTATTTTAATTCCATTGCTTATTATGTCATTAATTTACATTACTGTAAGCATGGTTATATCACCCGAAAGAATTTTTACTATTGATACTTTTGAT
>WQYV01000067.1 GCA_009781085.1 Betaproteobacteria bacterium | reverse complement strand
CTTCAAGGAAGTGTCGACAAACTGGCAGAGTGTTGTTACAAGGCTTGGCCGTGCGGCCAAGGTGGCGCACCAGCCGCGTGCGTGATTTTCTAATTCGGGCAAGGCACACGCAAAGGCAGGCCAAGCCGCTGGCGTGTCCCCGCTCCCGTTCCAGGCGCGCCAGAACGCGGCAACCGCATGGGCGGCATCTTCCCGCAAACCGGCGCAATACAGTGTGAGAAAGGCTTCGAGCTTGGTGAAGTGCGCATCGTCCTTTTGTGGGTAGATGTTCCATACGAAAGGTCGTGCCGCCCATTGCGCACGCACAAAGGAATCCTCGCCTCGCACCAGGTTGAGGTCGCAATGCCAGAGCAGCGCGTCGTAGCCATCCTGGTCGGTAAACGGCAAGGCGGCGACACGCAACGCGCCACGTTGTATTTCCTCGCCGACCGGCAAACTCACGCCGAGCGCCGCTTCCACCCCGGTCAGCGAGCGCCCTTCGGGGATCAACAGCAATATTGGACGCCCTTCCTTTTCCCAGCGATGTAGCAGACCTGCAAGCCCAAAAGGCTCATAGCCAAAAAGCGACACCACCAAAGCATCTTCATGGAATGGCTCTTTCAGGAATGACCGTAGCCAGTCAGCACGGCTTTGCTTCTTCAGCAACTGGTCGCGCCGGTTCAGAAGCCCTTCCTCCAGGATCAACCCGCCTGTGCCTTCCATGAACCCCGGAGAGAGAAAGGTTTTTGTGAGTGGTAACTCTGGATGTGGCGAGGACAGGTTGTGGCATCCAGCCACCCAATCCTCTGCGGACAGGTATTCGAGGTTAATCCATACCGGTGGCTTTGCCACCATCGCCTGTTCATGCTCTTTCGGCAAGTTGCAGCCAAACGCTTCGATCACCACATCGGCCGGTTCTTCCACCGGGAAGGACTTCATCCAACGTCGCAGTTCAACCCCAGCAACCCTAACCCCATCATAGGTGGCCTGGGGGCACAGTTTAGAGAGAGCTTTCCAATCATCGACCCAAAGCCGAATATTGATCCCATGTTCCATCGCTAGTGCACGCGCCAACCGCCAGCACACACCTACGTCCCCGTAGTTATCTACGACCCGGCAGAAAATTTCCCATGTAGGCCAACTACTGGAAGCAGACATCAGCTATCTGGATAAATCAGTGAATGAACAAGGAAGACAGTGTGGACAAAGCCCTTGTTTAAACGAAGGAAAAAAAGGATAGACATTCCCTACACACCGTCCAAGGATACCTATCAACAGGTTTACCGGGGTCAAAAAACGGCGTAACAATAAAGGTAATACTGGTTATCCACAGAAAAGGGCTCATTGTATACACGTACTTATTTTATAAATATAAAAAGATTCAGAAGAACAAAGGAACTGAAACTTATTATTCCTATTCAATAAAATTTCTGGCATTCGCAGGAAAGCAACCTGGAAGGCTCTCCTGAAGAGAAGCGTCTGTATTGGGAGTTAGGCTGTCTTTTCCATGACATAATCATCCATTATGAAACCGCTGCCGATGTCGGTTACAATCTTGTCGCGCACATGAAAACCATAGCGGTTATAGGCGCGGATGGCTCGCTCGTTGTGCTTGTTAACGGCCAGGATCATGACGGAAAAGCCCTGCTCGCGGGCAATCGTGGCGACATGGTTGACCAGCGCCGCACCAACGCCTTTACGCTGCATATCTGGGTGGATGTAGAGCTTATCGAGCTTAAATTCACCTTTATAGACCTCACAGGCGGCAAATCCGGCAAGAACGCCATTCAGGCTGGCCTGACGCAGCCATTTTTGTGGGTCTTGAGTTTCAGCACATAGGCGCTCGTGGTCATAGCGCTGCGCCAGCATGTACTCGATTTGCTCGGGTGAGAGGATGTCAGCGTAGGCATCGAGCCATGTCGTCCTGGCAAGACTGGCGATAGCAGAAACATCGTTCGGTGTGATGGGGCGAATATCAATGGGCACGAGAACCTCCGGCAGATGTAAAAAAGGCAGCCCAGGCTGCCTTTTCATCTTTGTTTTTGTGAGCAACTTACTTGCTTGGACGCGTGAGGTTGCCATATTTCTGCCGAAAGCGCTCGACACGTCCCGCAGTGTCAACGATCTTCTGCTTGCCGGTATAGAATGGATGGCAGGAGGAACACACTTCAACGTGTAGTTCAGGTTTGCTGATGGTTGAACGGGTTACTATCTTGTTGCCGCAGGAGCAGGTGACGGTAACGTCCTTGTACTTGGGATGAATGTCTGCTTTCATGTTGGATCCTAACCCGGGCGGCGGTTGTGGCTGCCCTCAAAACGGAAAAACTGTGATTATGCTTAAATAAGCACCTTCTGGCAATAAAAACATTAAGAAACTGTGAGCTATGCTAATTCACGCATTCCGGAAAGTGCCCAAAAGGGCGTACACGAACATCTGGCGGCGCAGGTACGTACCCATCTTGTTAATCCGTTCCGTAAGCCGATTACCGGAGCCAACCGTACGGCCTGCAATAACGCACTGATCGGATGGGATGGGCGTGCACCCATAATCCTTGATGCTGGTTGTGGGGTAGGCCACAGCACGATCGAACTGGCGCGAGCGTTTCCCGACCATTGGGTAATCGGTGTTGACCGGTCGGAAGACCGTCTGCAGCGGCGCAAACCTTACCCCGAGGCGTTGATGCCGACGAACATGGTTCTTGTGCACGCTAACTTGGTCGATTTTTGGCGCCTACTTGCTGATAGTGGTTTGCGGTTGGCGCGGCACTACATCCTCTATCCTAATCCTTGGCCGAAAATCGGCCACCTCGGGCGACGTTGGCCTGCGCATCCGGTGTTCCCGTTCATTCTTCGCCTCGGCGGCATACTTGAATGCCGTAGCAACTGGTCAATCTATGTAGCCGAGTTTTCCATAGCCCTAGAACTGGCGCTTGGCCGTTCAGTATCGTGGGGGGTGTTCGAGGCTACAAGTCCCCTAACGCCATTTGAACGGAAATACCGCGATTCGGGACAACCTCTGTACCGCTTGCGTGTCGACCTTGATATGACAACTTGAATATGGCTTGTGCTCAACCCTCATCGACGGATCTTTAGGTTCCTATTGTGCCCCCTCCGGCTACAATGATGCCGCCAGGAACGAGGAGTTAAAGCGAGGTCGTTGATGTCTGGATCGATCACATTTATCCTGCGGGCAGTCGTGCTGTCTCCCACATATATAGGCACTGCCGTGCCGTGCGATCTTTTTGACGGAAACGGGAACCTGTTGCTGCGCGAAGGCGCATTGATCAGTGAAAACATCCAGAAAAAACTGAGCAATCGCCGTCTGTTCTGCAATGCCCAACAGGCCACGGCAATTCTGACCAACAACCCATTGCATGCGTTAGTTGCCGTCGGCAAGAAACTATCCTTGGCCGACGTGGCGTTAAGCACAAGCGGCAGCTTCGACATCAAGGCGTGTGAAGAACTTGCCGAATCTGTCTATTTAAACTGGCAACTCGACCCCGATGCTTGTATCGGTTACATGCGCGTAGCTAACCCCGGCACGCCAAGCGTGTGCCAGGCGATCCTGGCGGCACTCTTCGTTGCTGAGTTGGGGGCGGCACATGCATTTACCCGCCATGAAGTCATCGACTTGATCGGTTCGGCGCTGACGATGAACCTAGGAAGCATGGTACTGCACGATAAAATGGCGGAACTCGCAGGGCCATTGCCCCTTTCGTTCCGGCCACTGGTTATGGAGCATCCGAACCATGCTGCCAAGATCCTGCTTGAAATCGGTGTTTCCGAAGCTTGGTCGCGTGCAGTGCTGCAACATCATGAGAACCTTAACGGCAGCGGCTATCCCAACGGGCTTTCCAAGAGCAATATCACCCTGGAGGCACGCATGTTGCGGCTGGTCGATATTTTCGCGGCCCGCCAACGCATGCGGCGGGGACGTGGCCCTCTATATTGGAGCATATCCCGCGCACGTGACCTGTCCGGATTGACCGAACAGATTTTCAGAACTGACATCGACGTACTCGACATCAGCTTGGCGCGCCTCCTGATGGGACGGCTTGGGCTGTTCCCGCCTGGCAGCATCGTGCGCCTATCTAATGGCGAAATAGCCATCGTCAGCCGCCGCTCCTACGACCTCATCCATGCCAAGATACTCACGCCGCGCGAAGTCTGGTCGTTCCTCGATACCAACGGGCATCCGTACCCTATTCCGTGCGTCCGCCGCATCAACCGCATGAGTTTGCGCGATTTCCGCATCCTTGCCTACGCCCACGACGACCTGCCCCGCCTACCGCACTACGATTGGCCCATCATCTGGGGTTATGAAAGTCAGGCGCAGTAACGACAATACCGAGCCGCTTCGATACAGACGGCCGAAGAAACCGAACGTGTCACCCACGATGCGTCACAAAGTGCCGCTGACCTGAAAATAGAAGCTGAAAAGCTCGCCCGCGAGGCAGGGCGTTTCGTTATATTGGGGGGCGCGTCAGAGGTGTTTCCCCCGCCGCCGTTTAGGTTTCTCGTCCCCTTCGCCAGCATTAGCTTCGGCGGCAGCTTCAATAGCGGCTTCAAATGCAGCAGCGGCATCAGTGCCAACATTAACGTCAGCATTAGCATCGACATTATCGGTACCCGCATCAACGTTAGTATCGGTATCGGCATTAGCGTTAGCGCTGGCACCAGTATCGCCGTCAGCGTCATCATCGCCAGCATGTCCGGCGGTAGGCACATCCTCCCCAGAAGGCGCAGATACGGGAGAAACGAGGGATTCAGTTTCCGCATCATTTGGAGCCGCTGCCAGCTTGGCTGCCCGTGCCGCTGCTGCTGCCGCTCTTCGCTTAGTCCAGCGCCAGAAGGAGAGCACGTAACCGGATAGGGCATAGCAGACAAACAACCCGAAGAAGACACCCGGCGGATACAACGCGCCCAGGGCGAATGCCAGCGCCAGCGCGATGACGACGACGAAAGGCACGCTCTTGCGCAGGTTGATGTTCTTGCCGCTCCAGAATGGGAAATTGCTGACCATCGAGATGCCGCCGATGAATGTGAGCACGCAAGCAACGGACTTCAGCCAGGTATCGTTCTCAGGAGAAAGGTTATTGTCGATGCTGAGCCATACCATCCCAGCAATTAGCGCTGCCGCCGCAGGGCTAGGCAAGCCCTGGAAAAAACGGTTGTCGACAACACCTATGTTTGTGTTGAAGCGAGCCAACCGCAGCGCAGCGCCGGAGCAATAGATGAAAGAGACGATCCAACCGAGTTTACCTAGGCTCATGAGAGCCCATTCGTATGCCAGCAGCGCAGGTGCAACCCCGAAACTCACCATGTCGGAGAGGGAATCGTATTGAACGCCGAACTCGCTCTGCGTGCCAGTCAGCCGCGCAACGCGACCATCGAGGCCGTCAAACAGCATTGCCACGAAAATGGCGATGGCAGATGCTTCAAAATTCTTGTTCATCGCCTGCACGATGGCGAAATAACCGCAAAAAAGGGCTGCGGTCGTAAGGAGGTTGGGCAGGATATATATGCCGCGGCGGCGTGCGGACGAGGGGGATGGGGGGTTCATCATAAGAGCAGGCGGCACAGCATCCAGGACAAGCACGGACGGTAATTCTAGCGCATTGTGCCGCTCGGGGAGGGTATTCCTCCCGGACGGTGTCGTTTCCAGCGGAAAACTCAAAACACCCCGGTGTGGAAGCCGGAGTAGCTCAAAGGCTCAAACAGTGTGCCCAACAGCACCCTGCCCTAGCTCAGTGAACAAGATGCCCGCGATGCTCACCGTCTTCATCGTCGTCGGAATCTTCATCATGAATATGGCCGTGTGCGATTTCCTCCTCCGTAGCGGCACGCACGGCAGTTACGGTCATGTCGAAAATCAATGAGATGCCAGCAAGCGGATGGTTGCCATCAACCACAACCTTGCCATCGGCGATATCCGTGATCCGATAAAGAATCTCGCCTGCATCGCTGACACGCTCGAAGGCCATGCCGACCTCGGCATCCTCCGGGAACATTTCGGCATCCTCGACCGCTATCAGTTTCTCGTCGTAATCGCCGAAGGCTTCCTCCGGCGGCAGCTTGACCTTGAGGTTGTCGCCGACTTTCTTGCCGTGCAATGCTTCTTCCAGTCTAAGGAAAATGCCGTCATAACCGCCATGCAAATAGACAAGGGGTTGACGGCCATCATCGATTACGGCTCCATCGGGGTCAGTCACCGTGTAATCGAGCGTAACGACACAATTTTTAACGATTTTGTTTTGCATGGCGTAAGGTTCATCCTTTGGCGGGCTTTTGAGTAACGTAACGCAGTCCGCCCCCCAACTCAAGGCTTGGGGGCAAAACGTACACTACATCAGTTTCTCCCGTTACCAGCAGCTACTCGTAGCGCACAGCCAAGATTTCCACTTCCCGTGTGCCCGATGGGCTCATGAAGCGCACCACGTCGCCTTCGCGCGCCTTGAGCAGCGCACGGGCAAGCGGCGACACCCAACTGATCTTGCCGCCGGAAGCATCGGCCTCATCGATACCGACGATCTGCCAGACTTGTTCGGGGGTATCGCCATCGTCATCGTTTGCATCGCGGATCGTCACCGTTGCGCCAAAAAACACTTGGTCGCTTTTTTGGCGGGCACTCGGGTCGATAACCTCGGCGCCATCAATGCGCTTTGTCAGGAAGCGGACACGGCGGTCGATTTCGCGCAGGCGCTTCTTGCCGTAGATGTAGTCGCCGTTTTCTGAACGGTCGCCGTTACTGGCGGCCCAGGCCACAGTTTCCACGATTTTTGGGCGCTCGACGCGCAAAAGCCCGTCAAGCTCGACGCACAGGGCCTGGTAGCCACGCGGCGTCATGTAGTTCTTGTTACCTGGCGGCAGTTGCAGCGAGGGCGGGAGCGATTCTTCGTCACTACCGTCAGTGGTTTCCTTGACGAAAGCTTTGTTCATGGTTTATTTCACAGGGAACAGGAAAAAGGAAATTTTCGCGTCGCCCCAGCTTTCCGGGCAAGGGTTCCTCGATACGGGCAAAGGGGGCATTCGAGCTATTATTTGCCGCTCGTCTTGCTTTTTACCGCCACTCTAGTCACGGGGCAAAGCTTGGCACATAGCATGTTGGGACAATCATAAATGCTTCTTCGGTGGGTGGCGATTGTTTTCCCGGCGGTGGACACATACCATATCGTCCGGGAGAAAAACCCGTCGATGCGGCAGAGGTCATAATGAACGACGATATATTTGATACGGCAGTAACCCTGCGCGAGCGCCTTGCCCGCCTGCATGATGAACATCACGACCTGGACGAGGCCATCGTCCGCTTGGACGGCACATCCAGCATGGATGAACTGCTCGTCCGACGAATGAAGAAACGCAAACTTGCCCTCAAGGATCGCATCGCCGCGCTCGAACGCATGCTCGAACCAGATGACTTGGCCTGAAAGCCGATCCTGCGGATAGGACAAACGTGCTATGAGCCATGAGTGATCCGACGTGCGTGGCGGCAAGCCTGCTCGAAGTCGAGGGACTCACGGTAACGATAGGCGGCGCGCAACGCGCCGTACGCCCGGTCGAGAGAGTTAGCCTATCGATCAAAGCAGGGGAGACTTTTGCGTTGCTCGGCGAATCGGGCTGCGGCAAATCGATGACTGCTCTTGCCATTGCACGCCTATTGCCTGGGGCCGCGACGATTGTTGGCGGCAGGGTTTGCTTGGGCGGTGAAGAATTGCTGGCCCTGCCCGAGTCGCGCATGCGACGGGTGCGTGGCGGGCGGGTCGCCATGATTTTCCAGGAACCCGCAACCAGCCTCAACCCAGTGATGACCATCGGGGCGCAGATTGGTGAAGCCCTGGCATTGCATCGCGGCCTCAAGGGCGATGCGGCCAGGGCCGAGACGCGCCGCCTGCTCGAAGAAGTTGGTATCCCTGCCGCGCAGGAACGGCTCGGTAATTACCCGTTCCAGTTCTCTGGTGGGATGAAGCAACGGGTAATGACCGCGATGGCGCTAGCTGGCGGGCCCGAGTTGTTGATTGCCGACGAACCCACGACGGCGCTCGACGTTACCATCCAAGCACAGGTGTTGGACTTGCTTGCCCGCCTCCAGGCCGAACGCGGCATGGCGATGCTGCTGATTACGCATGACCTGGGCGTGGTGGCACGCATGGCGCATCGCATCGGCCTGCTCTATGCCGGGGAATTGATCGAAACGGGGTTGCGGAAGGATTTTTTTGCCGCGCCGCTGCACCCTTATGCACAACGGCTTTTCGCCGCGTTGCCCGACAGTGTGGCGCGAGGGAAGATGCTCGATGCCCTGCCGGGGGGCGTGCCTTCGCTTGACCGGGATTTCGCTGGCTGCCGTTTTGCTTCCCGCTGCCCGCACGTGTTTGAACGCTGTCGGGTCGACACGCCCGGCTGGGGCGCAGTGGAGGGGCGCAATGTGCGATGCCATCTCTATGGGGACGGCAGTGAGGCGCCTCAGCGAAGGCAGTCTGCCGAAAGGTCGGCGGAAACAGCGGCACCCTCTTCCCCTTCTTCAAACCCGCCAGTGCTCGAAATCAACAAGCTGGCCGTGCATTTCCCAGTGAAAAAAGGATTGCTGCGACGCACGGCGGGATGGGTACGAGCTGTGGACGGCGTCAGCCTGCGCCTGGAAGCAGGGCGAACGCTTGCGCTGGTGGGCGAATCGGGTTGCGGAAAAACAACGGTTGGGCGCGCCATCCTGCAACTGACGCCGCCGACAAAAGGCGAGATGACGTTCGATGGCGCGCCGTTGCGTTTCCATGATCGTGCGGCGGTGCACAGCATGCGGCGTGCGGTACAGATGGTGTTCCAGGATCCGTTCGCGTCGCTCAACCCGAGGCTTTGCATCGGCGACATCCTCGAAGAAGGCATGGTGAGCCTGGGCGTCGGCGGCAGCGCGGAAAAGCGGCAGCGTGTCGTGGACGAACTCCTCGGGCGGGTTGGCCTACTACCGGAAATGCGCTGGCGCTACCCGCACGAATTTTCCGGCGGGCAGCGCCAGCGTATCGCCATTGCCCGTGCGCTGGCGGTTTCCCCACGGGTCATTGTCTGTGACGAGCCTACGAGCGCGCTCGATGTTTCCGTGCAGGCGCAATTGCTCAACCTGATGTGCGAGTTACAGCGTGAGCGAGGGTTGGCCTACCTGTTTATCACGCATAACCTGGCCGTCGTGCGCTACATGGCCGATGAAGTGGCAGTGATGTACCTTGGCCGCATCGTCGAGCAAGGCCCGGCGGCGCAGGTACTGGAAGCGCCCGCCCATCCCTATACCCGGATGCTCCTGGCTGCCGTGCCCCGTATCGATGTAAGAACGGGAGAAAGCGCGGGTATGGTGAAGAAAAAACCGGGCGTTGCAGTGGAACCGCCGTCGCCGCTGGCGCCGCCAGTGGGATGTCATTTCCATCCGCGCTGCACGTTGGCCGAAGACATTTGCCGCACGATATTTCCGGTTGTGCGGGAACTTAGTCACGGACATACCGTATGGTGTCACCTAAGGGCAGTCTGACTCCTCATCAAAGCCGTTAAACTAGTAAGCTGCCGTATTGCAAAAAAGTTTACGGCTCGTTTATCTTGGTAGGATGCCGACTAAAATTACAGCCGCTCCCGATTTCCACCACTATGAAAGTCCTGATTATTGAAGACACCATCACCAGCGCAACCGTGGTATGTAGCTGGCTGACCAATATGAGGGTGTTGGCCTTGCACGCGAAGACGGGCGAGGAAGGGTTGGAGATATTCAAGCAGGAACGGCCGGACCTGATATTGCTCGACATCATCATGCCGGGGATTGATGGTTTTGAAGTAGCGCGCTGCATCCGCCGTTTCGAGAAGTACCACGGTTGGTGGACACCCATCATCTTCCTGACGGCACGCGCCGACGAAAACGATTTGCAATGCGCAATTGAAGCCGGTGGCGATGATTACCTGATCAAACCCGTCTCCGAAGTCGTGCTTAAGGCCAAGATCAACGCCATGTGCCGGATGGCGCAGATGCGCGATTCGCTGCGCAGGACTCAGGAAAAGCTCAGGAGAGCCAACGATCAATTGCAACGCCTGTCCGCGATCGACAGCCTGACTGGCATCGCCAACCGCAGGCGTTTCGACGCAACCTTGTTGCGCGAATGGCGGCGTTGCTCGCGTTCGGCCTTACCGCTTTCGTTGCTGGTAGTCGATGTCGACCTCTTCAAACTGTTCAATGACCATTACGGCCACCAGATGGGTGACGAATGCCTCAAGGTCGTGGCCCACACGCTACAGGAAAGGTCGCGGCGGCAGGATGACTTGGTGGCGCGCTACGGCGGCGAGGAATTTGCCGCAATCCTGCCCGAAACCGACCACGAAGGGGCGCTGGCTGTCGCTGAAGAGATGCGTGCGGGCGTTGCCGCGTTGGGTGTCGACCATGCCTTTTCCACGGTCGCTTCAGTCGTAACCGTCAGCATCGGCGTGGCCAGCGTCATCCCGCCTAAGGACAGCGAAGCGGGCATCCCCGCGCTCATCAAGGCAGCCGACGATGCTCTTTACTACGCCAAGAGATCCGGGCGGAACCAGGTCAAGCAGGTCACGGGCGTCATCCGGGTGGTTGGCTCTGGCGCAGGGGTAGGCGGGCGTATTCCAAGCCAAGAGTAACTTTCACCCTTGGAATACGTCCTTCCATGCACGTAACGCAGCCAGGCAGGCCAGCATATTGGTTGGGCGCGTGCCGCAATGGGCTTCGACTGAATCAATGACGCTTTCTATATCGGTGCGCAGGAACGGGTTGATTGCCCGTTCGGTGGCAATCGTACTTGGCAGCGTTGGCTCGCCCTGCCTGCGCAAAACTTCGCAATGCGCGGCATAACGGTCGCGTGCAGCGTTCTCCGGTTCGGCTGCGCGGGCGAAGGCGAGATTGGCGAGCGTGTATTCGTGGGCGCAATACACTTTTGTCTCATCGTTTAGCCGTGCCAGACGCCCAAGCGCGAGTTCCAGGTCGGACGGCGTGCCCTCAAAGATGCGCCCGCAACCCGCTGAGAAAAGTGCATCGCCACAAAACAGCATACCGTGGCCAAGATAGGCGACATGGCCGTGCGTATGGGCGGCCACGCCGATGACCTGCAATGAGAGCCCCAACGTCACGATGGATATTCTGTCGCCGTTTTCCACCGGATGATCGACGCTGGCGATATTGTCCTTGCAGGGGCCATATACCGGGACGCCCGGATAATGGGCGACAATCTCCTCGACACCGCCGGTGTGGTCGCCGTGGTGATGGGTCAGCAAGATTGCAGCGAGATCAAAGCTATTTTTCTCCAATGTCGCGAGCGCAGGTGCGGCTTCACCCGGATCGACCAGCGCCGCGTGGTGGCCATTGTCGATAAGCCAGAGATAATTATCGTGGCCGAAGGGCAGCGGGGTGACTTTGAAAGTAGGCATGGCTGGATTGGAAAGGCAGATGTGTTGGGGCAGAAATGGAATGATGCCGCACACCCGTTATCATAGAAGGGAAGAACCAACATTGTCCTGCTATCGTTGTGAATGTTGAAATGGATTCTCCCCCTGTCATGCCGTCATGGTTGCGGACCCAGCTTGGCGGATACCTGATTGCCTGGGAACAGGCACGGCTCGATATCATGCTCGCCGACATTTTCGGTTACAACGCGCTCCAAATCGGGCTTGCGGAAGTTGACCTGCTGCGTGCCAGCCGCATGCCGCTGCATGTCTGCGCTGCGCGCACGGTGCAAGACGACAAGGCCGACGCAAACGCCCGCCTCACAGTAGCATGCGACAATGCCGCGCTGTCGTTTACAGGCGCCAGCCTCGATCTGGTAGTGCTTGCCCATGAACTGGAATTTTCCGCTGACCCACATCAACTCCTGCGCGAAGCCATGCGTGTGCTGGTAGCCGAAGGCAGCGTAGTAATCTGCGGTTTCAACCCGTACAGCCTATGGGGTTTCCGTCGTTGCTTGCGAGGCCAGTGGCCATGGCACGGGCGCTACCTTTCCGCGGCCAGAGTGCGCGATTGGCTGACCGTGCTTGGCTTTGAAGTACAGTCCAGCCAGTTTGGCTGTTACATCCCGCCGGTAGAGTCCTATGAGTGGCTGGGACGCTGGAAATGGCTCGACTCTGTTGGCCAGCTTTGCTGGCCCATGTGTGGGGCGGCCTGGATCCTGCACGGTATCAAGCGCGTTCATGGTGCGCGCCTCATCCAGCCGAACTGGCGGGAGAAGAGCGCACGTGCCAGGAACCTTTCCCCAGTGGCGCGCAAACTGGGATCCAGCGGGCTATCGGGCAAGGCCAGCGGGAAAACCGGAGAAACATGAAAATCATAGACATTTACACCGATGGCGCATGCAGCGGCAATCCCGGCCCTGGCGGATGGGGCGCGGTTCTGAAAAGCGGCTCGCACGAAAAGGAAATCTGGGGCTCTGATCCGCAGACCACCAACAACCGCATGGAAATCCTCGCCGTCATCCGCGCCCTCGAACAGCTCAAGCGCAAGGGGATGACGGTGAAGGTGCACACCGACAGCCAATACGTGCAAAAAGGTATTTCCGAGTGGATACACGGCTGGAAAGTGCGTGGCTGGCTGACATCGGGCAAAGCACCCGTAAAAAATGCCGATCTCTGGCGGTTGCTCGACGAAATCGCCGCGCTTCATACCGTCGAATGGTGCTGGGTCAAAGGGCACGCCGGACATCCCGGCAACGAACGCGCCGATGCCTTGGCTCGCCGTGGTGTTGAAGCCGTCCGCAATCACGAACCTGAACGAGTGTTGCAACAATGAGACAAGTCGTCCTCGACACCGAAACTACCGGACTCGACTGGAAAAACGGTGACCGCGTTATTGAAATCGGCTGCGTCGAACTGCTTAACCGCACGATTACTGGGCGGCATTACCACACCTACATCAACCCGGAACGCGCTATTTCTGCCGAAGCGCGAGCCGTACATGGCCTCGACGGCGATTTTCTGGCCGATAAACGTGTGTTCGCAGCTATCGCGCAGGAGTTCGAAGATTTCGTGCGCGATGCGGAACTGGTCATCCACAACGCCCCGTTTGACATCGGGTTTCTCATCAATGAACTGAAACTGGCGGGACTGCCCGTCATCAGGGAATTGGAGGGCGGCAACGTCATCGACACCCTGGCTTTGGCGCGCGAACAGAATCCTGGCAAAAAAGCCTCGCTCGACGCCCTGTGCGAACGCTTCGGGGTCAGCAACGCCCACCGAACCCTGCATGGGGCCCTGCTTGATGCCGAGCTGCTTGCCGAAGTCTATCTGGCGATGACGCGCGGGCAGGAAAGCCTGATGATGGTGCTGGAAGAGGAACAGGGGGCTGATACCGGCACAAGCTTTGGTTTGGGCACGGAGCGCCCGGCATTGAAAGTCCTGCGCGCCTCAAACGAAGAGTTGGCCGCGCACGATGCGGTATTGGCGGACATCGCGGGCAAGGCAGAGGGCAGATGTTTGTGGCTGGCACCAAGCCTCCCTCTTGAGGGAGGTGGCACGCCGAAGGCGTGACGGAGGGAGTTCAACGCTTGGATACGCTCAATAGCCAAACAACCTGCCACCCGAACCGGCGTTTACTCCTTCCGTCACCCGCCTT
>WQYV01000066.1 GCA_009781085.1 Betaproteobacteria bacterium | reverse complement strand
GTTTTTTTCGCCTGACGAAAAATTTTTCGTAATCACGTTCAGGCGCAATATCCGTGTATACCGCATGGAGCCGTTCCAGCTTGAATTTGAAGGCAACGCACCCGGCCATATCTACGAAGCCAGGCTATCCGAAAATGGCCTACTCGCAACAGCGGACGGAAAAGGGTTTGTCCGTGTCTGGGATATCAAGGCAAAGCAGGCTGTTGGACAGCACAGGTTTTACAACCTCAGCGACAAGGAAGGAGCATTTTCTCCGACAATGATATTCCATCCAGACGGAGACAGGTTGTTTGTGGCTGATTACAGTAACATGTACGTTTTCCGGCTCCCAAAACGCGGCACGGAATGAAATCTGGCATGCCTTGTATATACATGGAAACGTATCCAGACTATTGACAAAGAGCACGGCTTTCACCTCCCCGTCAAAAAGTTCCTGGGTGATTTTTTTGGGAATTATCCATTTAACTCCTTGGAAACGGGAATGACGGAAAAATACCCTGTAGGGGCGACCATCCCCGGTCGCCCGTGCATGAACAAGCACCTGCCGCATGGAATGATCCTGAATTGGCAAAACCGTTCATGATGCCCCACCGGAAACGGACGTTCTTCGACCGGAAACGGACGTTCTTCGACCGGAAACGGACGTTCTTCGACCGAAAACGGGCGACCGGGGACGGTTGCCCCTACGAAACCTTTGGGAGTCAAACGTATAAATCCCATTTTTTTGGGTTCGGGTTTGCGAGAAAAGTTCGGGTCGCCGTTATTGATGGTTGTGGCCGAACGATAGAGCCAACCATCGCTCCTCCCCTCGCCCGTTTGCGGGAGAGGGAATATGAGAGGGGATGTATGCACCTTCAACGCTTGCTGCGCGGTGCCATGTTCTTGGGCTTTGCCTGCGGTTTGCTAGGTGATGGCATGGGCATAGGTATGGGTTCGGGCATTGCTTGCGCTGCTCCCGACCAAACCCATTCTATCAATGCATCCTGCGCCTTTTTCGAATTACCGGCTTCAGGGTGATTGACCATCATCACCACAGCATAGCGCTGCCCGTTCTTGTCGAGCACGTAGCCTGCAATGGCCTTCACGTCATTGATCGTGCCCGTTTTCAGGTACGCACGCCCGTTCGCCGGGCTGTCGTTCAAACGGCGGCGTGCCGTACCGTCGCGCCCGGCGATAGGCAGCGAGGCGATGAAATCCGGCATCCACGGACGTTCCCAGGCGCGAACCAGCAAGGTTCCGAGGCTGTCCGCACGAATACGGGCACTGCGGGACAACCCCGAACCATTATCGATCTCCAGCCCGTCAATCTCGATGTCCGCCGAGGCCAGGCACCGGCGTGCGGCTTCGCTCCCGGCAGCCACCATGTTGGTGGACATGTTTGTATTGGTATTACCGCTGGCAGCCGCCGCAATACTTTCGCGCCCTACCTGAGCCAGCAATTGCCGGGCAATAACGTTGCTCGACCACTTGTTCATGGTGCGCACGATTTCGCCCAGCGGTACAGATTCTTCAGAAATCAGGACGTACACCTCGTTGGGCGTCTCACCGTTCTTCACCTTCCCTCGCACCATACCGCCCAATTCCCACCACAAGGCCCGTACCATCGCTATGTCGTAATCGGCAGGTACAAGCGGCGACGTAGCCCAGATGCGCGGCCCGCAGCGGGCAGACAGGCTGCCCGTAAGCGTCAAACGGCCTTTCTCCATCTGCGCGTCAAGGTCACGATACCAAGGTTCGCAACTATTGACCGAAGTCACAAGCCGGTTGTCGATCTCTACCCCTGCCAGCGGCGGCTCTGCGACCACCTTTACTGGATCCTGTGCATGGAGGCCAGGGAAAAGCGCCAACTCTTGTGTATTGAAATGGATCAACAGCCCATCCCCACCGCTATTGTATGGACGCAGGCCACGCCCATCGAAGGCATAGGGATCGTGCGGTGGTAACACCAACGCCATGCTATCGAGCACGATATCACCCCCGATAACGGAGTAACCCAAGCTGCGCAACCGCCGCATCATTCGCCAGACACGCTCGTAAGTCAGCACCGGGTCGCCGTCGCCTATCAAATAAACACTACCTAGCAGGGCGCCATCCTCCCGAAGGGGGCCATCAACTGCGATGCGGGTCGTCCAGGTACGCTCCGGCCCAAGCACATCCAGCGCAACAAAGGTCGTGACTACCTTCATCACCGAGGCCGGGTTCATCGGGCGTTCAGCATTGAGCGCCAGCACAGGCTGTTTTGCGCCCACAGGTTGAACCCATACCGCCACAGCATCCGTCGGGATACGGGCAAGTTCGAGTTCCGTCCTTACAGCAGGTGGCAAGTTCCCCACCGGAGCAGCCTGCGTATGAGCCTGCACAAGGATGAGAAGCGCGAAGAGCATCACACCCGGTACAAAACCGGGGACAAAGGAAGACGGACGACGTGACCGGGACGATATATGTACAAGCGATGACGATGTTAATGTGTGAAACATCGCACTAAGACCTGACAACATCACCATTACCTCAACAAGTGTGAAATGAGCAGATTTGGACATTACGACCGTACTATTGCAGAAATTATGAAGGAAATCGCGGCTTGCTGCGCCCTGCTCGAACTGGATTGGACGGATGCGGCTCAGGTACAAACGCTGATCAATGAGTTCCTGCGTTGCGCATCCGAACAACGCCTGACTATGCTGCGCTCCTCAAACGAACGAACAAGAACCCAGGGTAAATTGTTCGCGCTCCTCACCCTGCTTCTCGACATCATGCGCCAAAGCGCCCAAGCTGGTATACGGGTCACATCCAATTCCAAGCTTTGGCAGGCATTGAACTGGGCATTCACCGAAGCCTACAGCTGGCTCGACAGCAACGGGTATTCCAGTGCATAGAGCGATTCCACCGTTTCCCTGGTGCGCACGAGGTGAACCGCTTGCCCGTCGACAAGCACTTCGGCAGCGCGGGGGCGGGAATTGTAGTTGGAACTCATGCTCATCCCGTAAGCGCCCGCCGACAGCAGCGCGAGCAAATCCCCCTCTTCCACGGCCAAGTCACGGCCACGCGCAAGAAAATCCCCGCTCTCGCAAATCGGCCCCACGACATCGGCTGTCCGCTTCGGTACATCACGCGCAGCAACTTCCACCACCGCATGCCAGCCGTCGTAAAGCGACGGGCGGATCAAGTCATTCATTGCCGCATCGACGATGGCAAAATTCTTTTCCTCGCCTGGTTTCAGATACTCGATCCGAGTCAACAGCAGGCCAGCGTTCCCGGTAAGCGAACGCCCTGGCTCGAAAAACAACGCTTCCGGCCTACCTTCAAAGAGTTCCAGCAACGGCGCAAGATAAGCGCCCACCGTGGGGGGAACCTCGTCCCGGTAGCGAATGCCCAACCCACCGCCAAGGTCGATGTGTTCCAGGTGGATACCCTCCCCCGCAAGCCGGTCAGCGAGATCGAGTAACCGACACGCAGCTTCCACCATCGGCGCAGGATCCAGCAACTGCGAACCGATATGGCAATCAATGCCACAAACGCGCAGGTGGGGCAAGGCCGCCGCGCGCTGATAAAGCGCCAGCGCATCCCCAAATGCCACCCCGAATTTGTTGCTCCTCAACCCTGTCGAAATATAAGGGTGCGTTTTCGGATCGACATTCGGATTCACCCGCAGTGCGACGGGAGCCGTTTTGCCCATCCCTGCTGCAACCTCGTTCAACCGCTCAAGCTCAGAGGCAGATTCCACGTTGAAACAACGAATCCCCACTTCCAGCGCCTGCCGCATCTCTGCACGGCTCTTGCCTACGCCCGAGAACACCACGCACTCTGCGCGCCCCCCGGCAGCCAGCACCCGCGCCAGTTCCCCACCCGAAACGATATCGAACCCGGCCCCAAGCTGCGCAAATACCGAGAGCACGCCAAGATTGGAATTCGCTTTGACCGAACAACACACCAGCGCCTGCCGCCCCTCAAGCGCATGCTGGTACGTATTGAAAGCGTCCGTGAGCGCCGCACGTGAATACACATACACAGGGGTGCCAAAACGTGCAGCAACATCGCCCAAGGCCACCTGTTCAATCAGCAACCCGCGTGCGCTGCGGGTAAGTGTTGGCAACGGAAACTCCTGTTTCATATCTCACTCGGAATCATCAGTGGGAGGCAACTCATTGGTGGACACGTCAACATGGGGTGTACCGGCAGGGATCGATTCGGTAGGGGGCAGGTAGAGGGGGCCTTTGACCCCGCAAGCTGACAAAAACAGAACACATGCTGCTGCCATCAATGCTCGCATGAACGGTTACTCCGGAAAAATTATGATGTTAATGCACTAAGCCCATCAAAGAAACCCGGAGTACAGGCAACCTTGCCCATGATTGAGCAGCACCCTTTTGGTACGCAGCCGCGATATCACCAAATTTTTACGAATGGCCGAAGCTGACCCGCCCTGCCTCAAACATACCCAAGGGTTCCCCATCTACGTACCAGACCCGGCGGCCATGGCCCCGCCAGCCACCAACAGGCAATTGCTCCCAAGCCGTTTCCGTGCCCGTCAGAAAAGCGTCTGTACATCCTTCCTTGGGGGGAATGTATCTTGCAGGCATGTAGGCGATGTTGCTGGTGGGAGACCCGATCAGTTTTAGCTCGACGAGGGCCCAGACCAACTCCATGACACGCTTCGGGGGCGGGATGTGCAGGCTTTCCACCTTGTCGAACGGAACCCAATAGTAAGTACCGCCCAGTATGACTTCGATGACCGGCCCCAAACGCTCATCGCCGTCGACAATCCATTCACACGAGGAAGGTTCAGGTTCGCTATACCATCCCTTGCTCGGGGGCGCTTCGGATAGTGCTTCCTGCCGCATGGCCGCCGCTTTTTCATCGTCTTCGCGCAAAGCCCCGATCAGTTTTTCCAACCAAGCGGGTGCGGTTGCCAGCAAATCCGGCAGGATTTTTCCATCGAAGACGGCTTCCCTTGTCTGTTCGGCACGCACAAGCATCCTGACCAGTTGTGCCTCCGCCTCCAACCCAGCATCGAACTGATAGGCAAGTTGCAATTGCTGCAATGCCTTTGGATACTCCCCCTGCACAAGTTTCAGCCGAGCCAGGGCAAGCCGGTGGGAAGCCGCAAGCGGTTCGGTACGAATCGCGGCGTTAATATCTTCCACTTCGCGGGTCAGGCCGCGGTTAATCAGAGATGTCATAATTTCTCCCGTTTATCTTCGACCCGTTTACTTTTTCCGGTTGTACGTCCGATTGAACCCGGTTCAACCAACTTGACGACCGGAGTGATAAGCAGCGCCTGTCTGAGCCGATCAACAACGTGTTGCCTGAAATGCCCCATTTTCTCGAACGAATCTGTGAATGCGTCAGGCCGCAATTCCACCATGACCGTGATGCGGTCCATGCCAGTTTCACTGTCCAGCACAATCCGGTAATGCGGGGCCAACCCCTGTATGCCGACGAGCACGTCTTCCACCTGGCTCGGAAAGATATTTGTGCCCCGCACGATCAGCATGTCGTCGGTACGGGCACGCACCTTGCTCATCCGGGCATGCGTGCGCCCGCAGGCACATGGTTCGGTAATGACACGCGTCAAGTCACGCGTCCGGTAACGCAACATCGGGAACGCCTCCTTGTCCAGCAAGGTCAATACCAGTTCACCCTCTTGACCCTCCGGCAGCGGTTCATTCGTAATGGGGTCGACGACTTCCCACAAGAAATAGTCTTCAGCGATGTGCTGATGGTCGCGTGAAAACAGGCACTCCGCAGACACACCAGGGCCATTAACTTCGGTCAGCCCGTAATTGTCCGTACAAATGATGTGCATCCGGCTCTCGATTTCGCGTTTCATCCCAGGCGTACAAGGTTCGCCCCCAAAAAGCCCGACCCGCAAGCTGGATGAAGCCCAATCGAAACCGAGGCCCTCCCCGACCTCGCACATATGCAGCGCATAGGAAGGCGTCGCAATCAGCACCGTGGTCTTGTAATCCTCGATCATCATCAGATGCCGTTCCGTATTGCCGGAACCTGCAGGAACCATCATGCAGCCCAGTTTTTCGCAGCCGTAATGCAGGCCGAACCCGCCGGTAAACATGCCGTAACCAAATGCCATCTGCACACGGTCAACACGCGTGACACCCGCCATCGCCGCCAGCCGCGCAACGCAATCGCTCCAGACACCGAGGTCGCGCTGGCTATAGCCGATCACGATGGGCTTGCCGGTCGTCCCCGAGGAAGAATGCAAACGCACCACATCATCCAGAGGGATCGCACACAGGCCAAACGGATAAGTTTCTCGCAGGACCTGCTTGTCGGTAAAAGGCAGGCGCCGCACATCTTCCAGGCTACGGATGTCTTCCGGCCTTACCCCGAGTTCCAGGAAGCGCTCCCTGTACCAAGGAACCCGCTCAAACGCCCAAGCTGCCTGCCGACGCAATTTCTCAAGTTGAACCCGGCGAATGTCTTCGCGTGGTGCCGTTTCGATTGCAGGGTTGAAATAATTTTTTAAAAATATGTTCGTCATATCCGCTTCGCTAATACCCCTGCGCAGGACGTTATACATCATATGGTTTCTGATATTTCATCTTGCGAGACGAGCTCTATCGGCTGATGCAGCAAAGCTGCTTCCGCGGAAGCGGTGTCATCCACGTGAATTGCGATGATTGTGGAAATCAGGGAATAGCTGTAGAGCACATTGATGCCCGCCTCCGCGATGATCCCTATGACACGGGCTAGTTCCCCCGGTTTATCGAGCAGGCGGATACACACCACTTGCGCTTGAATGGCGGCGCAGCCCCGTTTGAGTAGCACGTCGAACGCGACATCGGGCTTATCCAAAATGAAGCGCGCAATCCCGTAATCACCCGTATCGGAAGTTGAATAACCGCGCACATTAACTCCTGCGGCCTCGAAAGCATCTAGGACTTTCTTTAGATGGCCTGGTCGGTTTTCCAGGAAAACGCTGATCTGCAAAACTGCCATGACGGTACTATTCTCCTGCCGCAACCGCAGCAATACATGGGTTTCTCCAAAAAGCAAGTTTGTAATAATACTTTAAAACAGTATTGTGTACTTGCTTTATCATTTTGAGGGACACAGTATCATTAGCGTTGACGCTGATGGCCAAATGAATTGCCTTGCGTAAATTTTTTAACTTGGAGAGATATGGGTACATATCGTGTACAATTCTCACCATCTGTGGTGGAGCGCGAATCAGCAAAATACTGCGGCATATATCACAGGAATAGCGTGAGGTTTTTCCTTGGCATATTTTCACATGTCGGGCTAGCATCAAGCATGGTTTTTTAGAAAAAGCTGAATGACCCGACCCCATTCGGTCTACATTGCAGTCCCTACATAAGTTTCACTTCATGTCAGCCGGCTCTGTACCTTCCTCTCCTGATACAGATCGCATCCGCTGGAGCGGATGGTGGCCCTATGTCTGCCTGGCATTGCTCATCGTGGTGAGCTTCGGCACCACTACGCTTGCTGCTTATGCCACCACTCACAGGGGCATGATATGGTTCCCCGTTACCGTCCTGGCGGTCGGGCAGATAGTGGTCATTGGGTTTGTCATCGCCCTGGGTGCGCGAAGGATGCACCGGGAAATGCAACAGGAACTCGAAAGGTACTCCACTGCAGAAGCCGCGCTACGGCAGGCCGATACGTTCCGCCAAGCGATTGAAGCCTCTACTTCCGGCGGGTTGCGCGCCCGTACCAATGAAGGCCGCATCACCTACGTAAGCCCAGCCTTTTGCCGCATGACCGGTTTCACCAGGGAAGAGTTGCTTGGCTCATGTTTTCCTTCCATTCCCTACTGGAATCCCCTGCAAGTAGAGAGCAACCTGGAACAGTTCAACCGGGCCATGAACGGGGATATCCCAAGTAACGGCCTGGAAGTTTCCATGCAGCGCAAGAACGGCGAGAAGTTCGACGCGCTCGTTATTGAAAGCCCGTTCATCGATGCTGTCGGCCAACACATCGGCTGGCTTGGGGCAGTCATCGATATTACCGAGCAAAAACGCGTCCGCGAACAAAACCAGCAGCAATATGAACGTTTACAGTTCACCTCCCGGCTCATTACGATGGGAGAAATGGCCTCGACAATGGCACACGAGCTCAACCAGCCCCTGACCGCCATTTCCAGTTACGTCACTGGCTGTCTGAATGAACTCGAATCGAACCGCATCGACATCCCCGAGCTGAAGAAGGTGCAAGAGAAGATTGCCCGGCAAGCCCGGCGCGCAGCAGGCATCATTGGGCGCGTCTATTCCTTCGTGCGCCGCGCCGAGCCTAATTTTGCCCCCAACAACCTCAATTTCATTGTGCGAGAAGCAATTGCCTTGGTTGAAATCAGCACCACCAAGCACGAAGCGCGTATCAATTACGAACTCCAGAGAAATATTCCTCTAGTCAATGTCGATGCCCAGATGATCGAACAGGTCATCATCAACCTGCTGCGCAACAGCATCGATGCCATGACTAGCACCCCTCTGGAAAAACGGGTGATCACAATTTCCACCTACTTGGTCAACAACGGCGTTGCCCTGTCCATTGCTGACCAAGGGTGCGGTATTCCCCCAGAAGTTTCGCCCCACTTGTTCGAGCCCTTTTTCACAACAAAAGAAAAAGGCATGGGTATGGGATTGAATATATGCCGCACGATTATCGAATTGCACCATGGCCACCTTGCGTTTGAACCCAACCCCTCTGGGGGAACCATTTTCACACTCACACTGCACGCAATCTCATTACACGAAGAGTGAAAAGATGACCACAACGACAACAATGACTTCAACGGTTTCAGTGATGCCAACGAACCTCGTTCATATCATCGATGACGATGAAGCCATATGTGACGCCCTTGTCTGGCAGTTACACACACGCGGGATCGAATGCACGGTTTGGTCGAATGCAGAAGATTTCCTGGACGCCTTGCAACCCGAATGGGTCGGTTGCATCGTACTGGACATCCGGCTCAACGGGATGAGCGGGCTCGCCTGTTTCGACGCCCTGATCGAAAACCAATGCCAGTTGCCGGTGATCTTCATTACTGGTCAGGGAGACATTCAAATGGCGGTTTGTGCCCTCAAAAAAGGCGCGTTCGATTTTGTGGAAAAACCGTTCAACCACAACGACCTCGTCGACCGCGTGCTGACCGCCTTCAAACTGAGCGATGAACGGCGCCGCATCGAGGCTAGCCGCGAGGTCGTCGAAGAACGGTTGGCCTCATTGACTCCACGCGAGCGCGAAGTCATGGACTTGATCCTTGAAGGCCGCTACAACAAGGTCATCGCCAACCAGTTGGTGATTTCGATGCGTACTGTCGAAGCACACCGTTCGCATATTTTCAACAAGATGAAAGTGCGTTCGGCAGTGGAACTGGCGCAATTGCTGACGGTAATGAAGGAATAAAAGAACGTTCCAGGGAGCCTCATCCAGGCTCTCCGCGGTAGTTCATTGCCGGATTTCGCTGCCGCCTCCATCCCAACCGCTATTGCCTTTGCCTTCCCTCCCCTCTTCCGGGGGTGTTGACCGGAATGGGTTGATGTCGAGCCCGCCACGTCGTGTGTAACGTGCCCAAACCGCCAAGGCCGCGGGGCTGCAACGTTCCAGAATGTCGCAAAATACCCGTTCGACACATTGTTCGTGGAATTCGTCATGCCGCCTGAAAGACACGATATAGCGCAATAGCCCGGTGCGCTCGATTAGCGGCCCCGTATAACGTACTGCCAGCATGCCCCAGTCGGGTTGCCCCGTCACCGGGCAATTGGACTTCAGGAGGTGTGAATAAAGCGTCTCCGTCATCTGTTCGCCGCCCGCGCTCAGGGCATCGGGGCAAAGCTCGTAAGTATCAATATCGATATCCAGGCCATCAAGGCAAAAACCTTCCGGGTGGGCAAAACGGCGGCACGGCCGTCCACACAGGGGCAAAACTTCCACCCTCACCGCCTCCCCGGCCGTGTTCGACAAGTCTTTCCCAATGACTTCGCGAACGGTGTCAAAACCGGGCATGCGTTCCTGGTTGAAACCATTGAGATAGAGCTTGAGCGACTTGGATTCGATCAGGTTCGGGCTCGATGCTGGCACATGGAAACGCGCCAGCGCTACGACCGGCTTGCCGCGTGGGTCGAGCCAGGACAGTTCGTAGGCATTCCAGAGGTCTTCGCCGACAAAAGGCAGGGCATCGTCGCAAAGGCCGATTTCGCTACGTTTATCTTGGCGGGCGATCGGGAACAAAAGTTCGGGAGCGTAGGTCTCCCGATAAATGGCCTGTTTACCCAGCATGGAGCGCGCCGCATCGGATGAAATAGAAGTATTCATTGCAAAACAAATAGTTGTTGGGCAGTTTACGGTAACACATCCCCAGCCCTAATCTAGGGAGCCTCAATTAGGGTTCCCAGGCCGCACCGCCTGTATCGGTTCAGCCCACTGCCCAGCTGCGTTAGGGTCAGCCCCTATTTACTACCGTTTTATGTCTTATATAAGATATAAACTGGTTTATATATCAGATATGTGATTTTCATCTGACTATCAGCCCCCACCTCAATCTCAAGGAGAACCACATGTCCCGCGAATCAGAAATCGCCGCACTGGAACAAGAATGGGCAACCGCCACCCGCTGGCGCTGGCAGGGCATCCGCCGCAACTATAGTGCTGCCGATGTCGTAAGGTTACGCGGTTCGCTGAAAATCGAATATACGCTGGCAAAAGAAGGCGCGGAAAAGCTGTGGAAGAAACTTCATGGCGATGCAAAAAAAACCTATGTCAACGCCTTCGGAGCCATCACCGCCGGACAGGCGATGCAAATGGCCAAAGCAGGGCTGGAAGCCGTTTACCTGTCGGGCTGGCAAGTTGCCGCCGACGGCAATACTTCCGAAACGATGTATCCAGACCAATCGCTCTACGCTTACGATTCCGTCCCGGCGATGGTCAGGCGCATCAACAACACCTTCAAACGCGCAGATGAAATTCAGTGCGCACGGGGGATATCCCCCGGCGATGACGGTTTTATCGATTACTTCCTGCCCATCGTCGCGGACGCCGAGGCTGGCTTCGGTGGCGTGCTGAACGCTTTTGAACTGATGAAGAACATGATCGCTGCGGGTGCGGCTGGGGTGCATTTTGAAGATCAACTGGCTGCAGTCAAAAAATGCGGCCATATGGGCGGCAAGGTTTTGGTTCCCACCCGCGAGGCGATTGAAAAATTGACCGCCGCACGCCTTGCTGCCGACGTCATGGGCGTGCCCACACTCATTCTGGCGCGTACCGATGCGGAGGCAGCCAACCTCCTCACTTCCGATTGCGACGAAAGCGACCGCCCGTTCCTCACCGGCGAACGGACCCCAGAAGGTTTTTATCGTGTTAGGAACGGGTTGGAACAGTCCATCGCGCGCGGCATCGCCTATGCCCCCTATGCCGACTTGGTGTGGTGCGAAACAGGCACGCCCGATTTGGGTTTTGCCCGCGAATTTGCGCAGGCAGTACGGGCCGTCTGCCCTGCCCGCCTCCTGGCCTATAACTGTTCGCCTTCTTTCAATTGGAAGAAGAACCTGGACGATGCAACCATTGCCAAGTTCCAGGAAGAACTCTCCGAAATGGGCTACAAGTACCAGTTCATTACCCTCGCGGGTATCCACCTGAACTGGTTCAACACCTTCCGCCTCGCGCACGCCTATGCACGCGGCGAAGGCATGCGTCATTACGTGGAAATGGTTCAGGAGCCGGAATTCGCTGCGCGCGAAATGGGTTACACCTTCGTTGCCCACCAGCAAGAAGTGGGGGCAGGCTACTTTGACGATATCACGACGACCATCCAAGGAGCTTCTTCATCCGTCAAGGCGCTCGCCGGCTCGACCGAAGAAGCGCAATTCCACTAAAACTGCTAAAACTGCGCCCCCCTTCCCATCAAATAAAGGGGGGTGCCCTCCCCCCACAAAAACAAAGGGAACCGCCATGAACCTCAACCTGCCTCCGGGCATCACTATCGATGCTCCCATCCATCCCGGCTATGAAAACATCCTTTGCTTCGAGGCGCTTGAACTGGCCGCGAAGCTGCATCGCACTTTTGAGCCGCGCCGCCGTGAACTGTTGAAGATGCGCGCCGAGCGTCAAACCCGGATCGACGCAGGCGAAATGCCCGATTTTTTGCCGGAAACCCGGCACATCCGTGAAAGCGCCTGGAAAATCGCGCCCCTGCCCAAGGCTCTGGAATGCCGGAGAGTAGAAATCACTGGCCCGGTCGAAGCCAAGATGATCATCAACGCCCTGAATTCTGGCGCAGATTCCTACATGGCCGACTTTGAGGATTCCAACAGCCCGAAATGGGAAAACCAGTTGCAGGGCCAGGTCAATCTCTACAAAGCCATCCGGCGCGAGCTCACTTTCACGAACGAAGCGGGCAAGGCTTACCAGTTGAACGAAAAAACCGCCAACCTGCAAATCCGTGCACGTGGCTGGCATCTGGACGAAAAGCATGTGCGGGTCGACGGCGAGCGCATCTCCGGCGGAATATTCGACTTCGCCCTGGCATTCTTCCACAACGCAAAAGAACAGGTAGCGCGCGGAGCCGGGCCTTTCTATTACCTGCCGAAGTTGGAAAGCCATCTGGAAGCGCGCCTGTGGAACGACATCTTCTGCATGGCGCAGGATCACATCGGGCTGCCGCACGGCACGATCAAGGCCACCGTGTTGGTCGAAACCATCCTGGCCACCTTCGAAATGGAAGAAATCCTCTTCGAACTGCGTGAACATTCCGCCGGGCTGAACGCCGGACGGTGGGACTACATCTTTTCCTGCATCAAAAAATTCCGGAAAAACAAAACGTTCTGCCTCGCCACCCGGAGCGCGATCACGATGGAAGTCCCTTTCATGCGTGCGTATGCCCTCGCGCTGGTGCAGGTTTGCCACAGGCGTGGCGCGCCTGCCATCGGCGGTATGAGCGCACTGATCCCCATCAAGAATGACCCGGAGGCCAACGAAAAGGCGTTGGCGGGCGTGCGCCACGACAAACGGCGCGATGCTAACGATGGCTACGACGGTGGATGGGTTGCCCATCCGGGGCTAGTTGAACTCGCGATGGAAGAATTCGTAGGTGTCCTCGGAACCAAGCCGAATCAGTGGGAAAAGATACCTGCTGGCACGTTCGGCCCCAAGGATTGGTTAAATTTCCAACCGGAACAGCCGATTACCGAAACGGGCCTGCGCAACAACATCCACGTTGGCATCCACTACCTCGGTTCCTGGTTGGCAGGCAATGGCTGCGTGCCGATCCACAACCTGATGGAAGACGCCGCCACTGCCGAAATCTCCCGCTCGCAAGTCTGGCAATGGGTCACTTCTCCCAAAGGTATCCTGGACGATGGGCGTAAGGTTTCGCCGGAAATGGTGCGTGCGATGATCGGCGAGGAGCTTGCAAAAGTGAAAAAGAACGTCACCGCCCAAGGCGAAGATATCGCTACCTACGACCAGGCGGCAGAAATCTTCGTCGACATGTCGCTGACGCCGGAATATCCGGAATTCCTGACATTGCCGCTATACGAAGCGATGGAGTGAGAATGGGGCACTAAGAAGCAGCAGGTATCACATTTGAGCGCGCTTTGGCGCGCTTCAGATTGCTGACAAAGTTTCATATCGTTTGCCCTGGTGCGTAGCGCCCAAACTAGAGCCTTCCTCCTGAGGAAGGTGTCGCCCGCCGAAGGCGGGTGACGGAAGGAGTAAACGCCGGTTCGGGTGGCAGGTTGTTTGGCTATTGAGCGTATCCAAGCGTT
>WQYV01000065.1 GCA_009781085.1 Betaproteobacteria bacterium | reverse complement strand
GGCTCCAGGTTCCAGCCCAATTTTTGCGAAATACCCAAAAGTTGCTTCCGACCATCATATGGTCGAGTTCATGTGCGACTACCTGCGCATGATGGTGGGCGGAAACCTCAATGCCTTCGAGATTGAAAACCTGATGGACATGGAAATTGAAACCCATCATCAGGAAGCGCATCAGGCTCCGCACGCGATTGACGAGATCGGGCAGGCGATGCCGGCCTTCGGTATCGTGGTCTGCGTGATGGGGGTCGTCAACACGATGGGTTCGGTAGGGGAGCCGCCCGCAGTGCTCGGCAAGATGATTGCCGGGGCATTGGTGGGAACATTCCTGGGTATCCTTCTTTCATATGGGTTCATTTGTCCACTGGCGACCCAGATCAAACAAAAGGTCGAGGAGAACAGCAAGGTTTTCCAGGTGGTGAAGGTGGTATTACTGGCGAGCATGAATGGCTACGCCCCGCAAATCGCAGTGGAATTCGGGCGCAAGGTGCTATATGCCAACGACCGGCCTACTTTCCTGGAACTGGAACAGGAACTCAAGAACCGCAAGGGCTGAAGGGGCATGAACGATGAACGACACCCAGCAGCCCATCATTGTCAAACGCATCAAGAAAACCGCTGCCGGTTCGCACGGCGGGGCATGGAAAATAGCCTATGCCGACTTCGTGACCGCAATGATGGCGTTTTTTCTGATGATGTGGCTGCTCGGCTCAACCGCGCAAGGAGATTTGAATGGCATTTCCGACTATTTCAAAAACCCGCTCAAAGTATCGATGCGGGGTGGCCAGGGTTCGGGCGACAGTTCGAGCATCATTAAAGGTGGTGGCGAAGATTTATCCCGCAAGGTGGGTCAGGTACGGCGAGGCGATACGCCTTCAAAGCGGTCGCCTAACCTGGACGCCGCGCGCCAGAGGCAAAAGGGCGGATCCAGTCCTGAAGGGTTGGAACAGGAAAAACGTCGTGAACGCCTCCGCCTGATTGACCTTAAAGGGAAAATCGAGGCACTCATTGAGGCCAATGCCCAGTTGCGCATGTTCAAGAACCAGATACTGATTGACATCATTTCGGAAGGGCTACGCATCCAGATCGTCGATGAACAGAACCGCCCGATGTTCGATATTTCCAGCGATGTATTACACCCGTATAGCGTGGTACTGCTACGCGCTATTGGACAAGCGCTCAACGAGGTCGATAACCGCATCAGCCTTTCAGGGCATACCGATTCGGCACGATACGCGGGTGGCGAACGGGGTTTTTCAAATTGGGAACTCTCGTCAAACCGCGCCAACGCAGCACGGCGCGAGTTGATTGCTGGCGGCCTGACGGTAAATAAGGTGGTGCGCGTGGTTGGGCTGTCCGACACCATTCCCCTGGACAACAACAACTTGCTGAACCCGATCAACCGGCGCATCAGCATCATCGTGCTCAACAAAGAATCTGAAGAAGCTATTCGCAATGAAATGATCGGCCAGTTTCCTGAAGCTTCGGTGGAATCGGCTCCGGAAGCAGAGGAACTGGGCCGCAGCATTGAGAACAGATTGAATGTGCCGCCCAGTAAGGTTTCCAGGCCATAAACGAAAAGGTTTTGTCATGACATCCCCCCCGGCTTCCCGTGATCCCCGCGACAGTCCTAGCCTTGGTTTCTCCCCTAGCTCGGGAGACTCGCGGCCTAAACCATCCGGCATGCCGGAGGCACGCACTACCGTAAACGATCCCTTGAAGGCGATTTTGGGCATGCGCAGCTTAATTCCGGCCAGGGCGCGCGAATTCCAATTTACCGAGGCCGATTTCGAGCGTATCCGCAACCTGTTGTACAAAAATTCGGGGATCGTGTTGTCGCCTTCCAAGCACGACATGGTCTACAGCCGATTGGCGCGACGCTTGAGGTCGTGCGGTGACACAACCTTTGCTCAATACTTGCAGCGGCTCGAACGGGATCAAAGCGAGTGGGAAACTTTCATCAATTCGCTGACGACCAACCTGACTTCTTTTTTTCGCGAAGCGCACCATTTCGAGATTCTCGCCAGCCAGCTCAAGCAGATAACGGAAAAGCGCCTCATCAAGATATGGTGCTGCGCCTCGTCGACGGGGGAAGAACCGTATTCGCTGGCGATTACGGCCTGCGATACTTTTGGGTCCCTGACGCCGCCGGTGGAAATCATTGCCAGCGATATCGACACTTCCGTGCTCGCGCAAGCTGAAAAAGCCATCTACCGCCGTGACAGGCTGGATCGTATGCAACCCGCGCACTTGTCGCGATATTTCATCCTCGCCCCTGACAACGATGGTTCCTATATCGTACGACCCGAACTGCGGCGGCTCATCCGTTTTCACCGTATCAACTTGTTGTCTCCGGCATGGCCGGTACAAGGGTCGTTCGATGCGATTTTCTGCCGCAATGTCATGATTTATTTCGACAGGCCGACGCAATATAGTATTTTGAAACGTTTTGTCCCGTTATTGCGGCAGGACGGGCGGCTCTACGCTGGGCACTCTGAAAGTTTCATTCATGCTGCCGATTTGCTGCGCCCCATCGGACGTACGGTATACGTGCGCCTGGATTCACCGTTGTGCTGATTTGGGAGCCGAACTTGCGAGGCGTGCCAATATCAAACCCACCCCAGGCTCAGCGTGAACCTTCTCAGGCGGCGGCAACACCGCCACGGGCGCGGGGTGTCCCCTATTCGGGAACCATCATTTTCATCGGCGCTTCGACTGGCGGAACCGAGGCCATTCGTGAAGTCCTGACCCGGTTGCCAGCAGACGTTCCGCCAATCTTGATGACGCAACACATGCCGGAAATGTTTACCGCCTCGTTTGCACACCGCCTCAACCTGTTGAGCAAGGTAAACGTGAAAGAGGCAGCACAGGGTGAAATGATCGAACCCGGCATGGCTTATTTGGCTCCTGGCCATTCGCACCTGCGGATAAAGAAAATGCATGCCGGCGGCTATCAATGCGAATTGTCGCGCTCAGACCCGGTCAATCATCACCGGCCCTCAGTCGATGTGCTGTTTCATTCTGCGGCGGAGCAGGTCGGGCATGCTGCGATTGGCGTCATCCTTACCGGCATGGGCAAAGATGGTGCCGTTGGCCTGCTACGCATGATGCAGGCCGGTGCCTGGACGATTGGGCAGGATCAGGATACGTGCGTCGTCTATGGTATGCCCCGTGAAGCGGCACTGCTTGGCGCGTTGAAGGAAGTCGTCCCAATTACCGAAGTTGCCGCACGGGTATTGCAGCGATTGGGAGGCGGATTTCACAGTCATGCCGAATACCCCCGCGTATGATCGTGAGAACCGTATTTATGGTTGGTAATGTCATAGCGCCTGTCATACGTAGTAATACGTATGTAAAGGTTTCCGATCAATGTTTCTAGAAACTAGTTGTCCAAAAACAAAAAATGTAAGCCACTGCTGCCAGCCACGCTGACCAGGTATATGGCCGCTTTCGGCGGAGAATGCGAAATGTCCGATTTGCTGAAAAACATCGATGCCCGTACCAAGCTGGCCGGGACGAATAAGCTTGAAATCCTGCTATTCACGTTGGGTGTAGACCAACGGAGCGGGCGGCGGGAAACTTTCGGGATCAACGTATTTAAGGTGCGCGAAGTCATGCGCACGCCCGAAATTACTGCCGCGCCCGAAATGCCCACCGCAGTTAAAGGTATGGTCAGCCTGCGCGGCGTGCTGGTTCCCGTTGTCGACTTGGCTAAGTATACCGGGATAGGGGAAGATTCGGTGCGCGACATCATGATCGTCACCGAATACAACGGCCATACCCAAGGCTTCCTGGTCGAAGCGGTCGATACCATTCTTAGGCTCGACTGGACGCAGATGCGCGTGCCGCCGGACATGCTGGTTGCGCACATGGGCGGCTTGGTTACGGCGGTAACCGAATTGCCAGACAACCGGCTCGTCATGCTGCTCGATGTCGAGAAAGTACTGTCGGAGACCACGCGCTACGACGAAGACAGCGTGCTTTACAAGGACATCAAACCGATTGACGACGCCGAAAACTACCTAGTGGTGTTCGCCGACGATTCTTCAGTGGCGCGCAAACAGATCACGCAGACGCTCGACACAATGGGCGTGAAGTACATTGGTGCGATCAATGGGCGCAAAGCCTGGGATGAACTGAAAAAAATCGCCGACACAGCGACATCTTCCGGGCGTAAGGTCTCCGATATGCTCAGTTTGGTGCTGACCGATGTCGAAATGCCTGAAATGGATGGCTACCTCCTGACCCGTCACATCAAATCCGACCCACGCTTTGCAGGCGTGCCAGTGGTCATGCATTCCTCGCTGTCGGGGATGTCGAACCAGCAACTCGGCCTTTCGGTTGGTGTAGACGAATACGTTCCGAAGTTCGAGCCGTTGCGTTTGTCGCAAACCCTGCGTCACCTGATTCTCGGCACCCCCCTGCAACCCGAAGATACCCCAGACGGGGAAGAACAGAAGTGAGGTAAGGTCATGTTGAATCTGGAATCGCAAGGTAAAAGCAATATCGAAATCAAACCCGAGCAAGCGCTGTTTGGTGCGGACGAGGGGCAGGCTGTGCTCGCTGGGTCGAACCGCATGGAAATCCTCCTGTTCTCGCTAGGTACGAGCGAGACGTTCGGCATCAACGTTTTCAAGGTAAGGGAGGTTTCGGCCAGACCCTTCATCACCAAAGCCCCCAACATGCCGCGTGGCGTGGAAGGGCTGATTTCCCTGCGTGGCAATGTGATTCCGGTGCTCTCGCTCGCCAAGATACTGGGGCTGGCGGAACCTGGCGCGCCGCTTGGCGGCTCGATGATGGTGACGGAATACAGCCAGCACACGCTGGGTTTCATCGTCGAAGCAGTCGACCGCATCATTCGCGTGGAGTGGGATAAGGTTCGTGCGCCAGAAAACGTTTCAGGTAGCCTGCAAAATTACATTACCGCGATTACGGAACTGACCGGTGGCAAGCTGGTGTCCATACTTGATGTCGAAACCATCCTCGCCAGCACGTTCGGCGATGTGGTGGTTGGCAATATCGATCCCCTACATGGCGGGCATAGCTTCAACGTGTTCTTCGTTGACGATTCTTCGGTGGCGCGGCGCAAGATCATCGAAGTGCTCGACAAACTCGGCGTACATCACAAGCATGCCGTAAACGGGCTGGAGGCATGGACCCGCCTTGAGGGCATGGCCAACCACGCGCAGCAGGCAGGGCGGCATGTCTCGGAGGAAATCGACCTCATTATGGTCGATGCCGAGATGCCGGAAATGGATGGTTATGTGCTGACAAAGAACATCAAGAACGACAATCGTTTCGATGGTATTCCCGTCGTCATGCACTCGTCGCTGTCGTCCGAGGCCAACCGGGCGATGGGCAAACGCGTTGGCGTGGATGCCTATGTGGCGAAATTTGATGCCGAAGTGCTTGCGCAAACCCTGCGGCCACTTCTCCAGCGAGGGCATTAAGGTTGAGACCGACAGCACATACCTAAGAGAGAGACCGGAGAAAACAAATGGGCGATCCCAAAACGAAATTCCTAATCGTGGACGACTTTTCGACGATGCGGCGTATCGTCCGCAATCTGCTCAAGGAGTTGGGATATGCCAATGCGGACGAAGCCGAGGATGGTGTGGTGGCTTTGCATAAACTTGAGACCATGCCTATGGAGTATAACTTTGTCGTTTCCGATTGGAACATGCCCAACATGGATGGCCTCGCGCTGTTGCAAAAAATTCGCAGTTCACCGCACCTCAAACATTTGCCGGTGCTGATGATTACGGCAGAGGCTAAAAAGGAAAACATCATTGCCGCCGCGCAGGCCGGGGCGAGCGGATACATCGTCAAGCCGTTCACGGCGGCAACCCTGGCCGAGAAACTGGAAAAAGTATTTGAAAAAATGAAACCGGCTTGAGTTTGGCGGTTAGCGGAAAACAACGGGAACCTGAAAGGACAGGTTTCCGACAGGACAAACATAGAGAGTAACGGGAGCCGATGGTGGCTAAACGCAAGATCGACGAAATAGGAGACTCGGACGAACTCCAGTCCTTGTTTGACAGTATCGCGGCGTCTGGTGATGCCGAGGAAACCGCGCCCGCTGAAACGGCGGCTACATCCCCTCCGGTATCTGTGCCGAAGCCTGTTGTCCCGGATGCGAGCGATGCGGATGACAACGAGGAACTACAGGCACTGTTCGACTCCGAATCCGACAGATATGCTGTCCCGGCGGCCAATGGCATGGCAGGTGCGGAAGAGGTGGGTAACCGCGATTCCGTGATGTTCAACCGCATCGGCAAGATGACGCGCAAGCTGCATGACATGCTGGTCGAGCTTGGGCTGGACAGCAAGTTGCAGGCAGTGGCCGATTCGATGCCTGATGCCCGCCAGCGGTTGACTTATGTCGTACAGATGACAGAACAGGCAGTCGGTAAAGTGCTCAACGCGACGGATGTTGCCAAACCGTTGGTTGAAAAAACACAAACGGAATCCGAAGCCTTGCGTGTGCGCTGGGACAGCTTGTTCGACAACCGGCTTTCGGTCGATGAGTTCAAGGCTCTGGCCATGGAAACGCGCATGTTTCTCGGTTTGGTTGCCGAGGGTTGCCAGGTGGTGGACGCCAGGTTGCTTGAAATTATCATGGCTCAGGATTTTCAAGATTTGACCGGGCAGGTCATCAAGAAAGTCCTCGAATTAGCGCAGGAACTCGAATCGCAATTACTGGGCATCCTCATCGAGGCTGCCCCGGAAGATTTTACTGAGAAGGCAGGTTGCCTGCTCAATGGACCGGTTATCAACGGCGAAGGCCGCGACGACGTTGTGACCAACCAAGGGCAGGTCGATGACTTGCTCGCGAGCCTGGGTTTTTAGCAGCTAGTAGCGCGGCAAGGCAATGAGATTGGGAGTAAACTATGAGCGATTTTGTCGGAATGGAAGACCTGTTGCAGGATTTTCTCACCGAGGCAGAAGACCTGTTGTCGGATGTCGATAACAAACTGGTCGACCTCGAACGCAGCCCGAACGACCGGGGTTTGCTCAACGACATTTTCCGGGGCTTTCACACCATCAAGGGTGGTGCGGGTTTCCTGAACGCTACCGAACTGGTGATGCTCTGCCATCTCACCGAGAACCTGTTCGACAAGCTGCGTAACGGCGAGCTTGCGGTGACTTCCGAAATCATGGATGTCATCTTGTCTGCGACGGCTGGGGTACGTGACATGTTCAACCAGCTCTCGCAAGGGATGCTGCCGACCCCTGCCGACCCCAACATCACTGCTGTGCTCAAAGCGGTTTTGAGCGGGGAGGGTATTCCTGCTTCTACCGTTGCCGTACCGACCACTCCCCCAGCGGCTTCCGGGACGTTGCAGGTCGCACCTGGGACAGGGCAAGGCAAAGCCCCCAACTGGGACGAATTGCATGCGGCTGTCACTGGCGCTGTAACCCCGGCTTCTGGGGCAACACAGGCCGAAGCGCCTCACCATGCGGGGACTTCCGTGGTTTCGGTAACGGCCGACCCCGAAGCCATTGTCAAGCATGCGCTTGGCCGGCGAGCCACCGATGTCCCAGGCGTTAGCGGACCGACCGGGCGACGCGTCGAAGAACGCCAGCGCGACACATCGATCCGGGTCGACACCGCGCGCCTCGACCAGGTACTTAACCTGTCGGGCGAAATCGGCTTGACCAAGAACCGCCTTAATGCGCTACGCAGTGATATCCTCAATGGCCGCAGCGATACCGAAACATTGCATGCGCTCGATGTGGCAGTGAGCCAACTCGACTTGCTGGTTTCCGATTTGCAGAATGCCGTCATGAAAACGCGCATGCAGCCTATCGGGCGACTCTTCCAGAAATACCCGCGCATTGCGCGCGACCTCGCACGCAGCCTCGGCAAGGATGTCGAATTGGTTTTGGTCGGTGAGGAAACCGAGATCGACAAGACGATGATCGAAGATCTGTCTGACCCGATCATCCACCTGATCCGCAACGCGGTCGACCATGGTGTCGAAAGCGCCGAAGATCGTCGCCTTGCTGGCAAACCCGAAAAAGCGGACGTGCGCCTGGAAGCACGCCAGGAGGGTGACCATATCGTTATTCTCGTCGCCGACGATGGACAAGGCATGAGTCCCGAGAAGCTGCGCGCCAAAGCCGTCGAAAAGGGTCTTGTTTCCGACGAAGAGGCCAATACGATGGACGACCGGCAGAGTTTTAATTTGGTTTTTTTGCCGGGTTTCTCGTTGGCTACCAAGGTCTCGGACGTTTCGGGTCGTGGTGTAGGCATGGATGTTGTGCGCACCAACATCCAGAAGCTTAACGGAAGCATCGACATCCATTCGGTGCAGGGCAAAGGAACGACTTTCATCATCAACCTGCCCCTGACACTGGCCATCTTGCCCGTGTTGTTGGTCAAACTGGGTGATCAGCCGTTTGCCGTGCCCCTGTCGATGGTGCGCGAGATATTGCCCATCGACCTGAACGAGGTAAGGGAAGTTGGGGGTCGTGCCACAATGGTGGTGCGTGGCGAAGTCCTACCCATCCTGCCCTTGAGCAAGCTGCTCGGATGGGAACAGGAAAACACGCCAGAGTATGGCGTGCTGATGCAAATGGCCGAACTGTCGTACATCCTCGCCATAGACACCTTTGCAGGACGCGAAGACGCGGTTATCAAATCGCTCGACGATTTCCGCCCGAAAGGTGTGGCCGGAGTTACTACCCTCTCGAACGGGCAGATCGTGTTGATCCTCGACATGAAGGAACTCCTTGGCGCGGCGGGTGATCAGCGCGGAGTGCCGAGAGCTGCGCTAATCAAATCGACAGGAGAGAAAGAACGGTTCGAACCGAAAGAACCGGTTGCGGCTTGAACTGCTCGCAGGCGAAAGGCCCGACTAAGTTGAACGAGAGGGTGGGAAAGTAAACGGACAACGGCGCGGTGAGCGCCGTTGTCCGTTATTGCGAGTCCGTTTTTTTATTTGACGGCACGGCTTTTCCCCGTCGTGGCGGAAACCTTTGCCTGCGAGAAAGCCTGAAAGGCTTCGGATGATGCACGGGTAAGCCGATCTACAGCGGTACGGGTCGTATTCAGGGTGTTCTGGATAGCGCTTATCGTGCCTTCGTCTGCGATGGGCAGTCCCTGGAACATTTGTTGGATGGTTCCGAGAATCTCCGTGCTGTTGCTGGTGATCTGTTCGCCGACGAGTTTGCTGATCTGTGCCTGGGCTTTGGTAGCGATTTCGGTGATTTCGCGAGCGCCTGCAAAAACCTTTTCGGCGGAATTTTGAGCAAAACGGGTGCGGAGCTGTACGGCTTCCTGGGGGTTCCTGATCCCACTAAGAGCCTTGGCATTGTTGACGCTATCCTCGAACAGCGACTTGGCGACCGCAACCTGGACTTCTATGACGCGTTGCGTGTTTTCAATGGAAAGCTGCGCCAGTTGCACAGCCGCTTCGAGACTCTTCTTTTGTATTTCGTTGAATTGCTGCTCCGGTTTGGCTGTCATATCGATCCCTCATGAACTGGTTGAGTTGTGCGGTATATTTTAGTTATGCCGCATGGAAGACGATTCCGGAAAGGTTTCAGACGCCTTCACCGTATCGGGGTTCTATATTATGCGTTCGTCCGGATGACAGGGCAAGCGGCAATGTCATATAAAGTATACATAATGCGACTTTTTTACGTTTTTTGAATCATCTCTGTTTTTTGTCAAAGATGGTTTGATGCGGCTTTATATGTATCCCGGTTCACAATAAAATATCCAATTTATTTCCATAATCCCCCTCCCGCAAGCGGGCGAGGGATGGCAGGTGGTTTTGGTAAAAAAGGAAAACTACTACGCAAAAATGAATCAATTACTTCCTGTTAAGCATCATATCCATGGAGTAGCAAGGGATATTGATGTCACCTTGGAGTTGAAAGGAACAAAAAAACAAGCGTTGATTTTTGTCGGTTTGTCATTCTTGCCCCTGGCACTTTTTTAACTCATCGCGGGCGGCTTTTACCCCTGAAGGGACGCCCGTCCTGCGAACCATTCTTGCGGGGCGGGTGGGATCCGGCATCGCGGCCGCCCCACTGTTCACGTCCAGGGCGTTTGCTTTGCGTCTGTTTCTCCCAAGGTTTCGCGGAAGACTTGTAAGGTTTGCCGTCGCGGTATGGATCGACAATATTGGCGGTGCTCCGGGGACGACGCACGGGTAACGCTTCGTTCTCCCCAACCGGGCGCACGTCGAGCGAGCGGTTGCGCACCACAATGTGCCCCAGCGCGGCGAGCAGGCCGGCAGGGAGTTGGGCAGGCAATTCAACCGTGGAAAATTCGTTGAAGAGGTCGATCTGGCCGATGTGTCGCCCTTCGATACCACCCTCATTGGCAATGGCACCCACGATTTCCTTCGGTGTGACGCCATGATCCCGGCCTACCGCGATGCGGTAGCGTTGCATTTTGCCACCCGCGAAAACCTTCGCAGGAATGGCTTCTCTCGCTTCCCGCCGCGTGCCGCGTGCATGTGCTGCGCCTGTGGTGAAGATTTCTTCGCGCAACGGCTTGCCTTGCGGGTGCAGTGCAGTGGCCTGTTCCCAGCCCCGGCCTTCCTCCTCCTCGATCTGCAATGGTCGTCCGGTCTGGACGAGATAGGCGAGCGCGGCGGCGACTTCGCGGGAAGAGAGTTCGTTTTCTTCCACGATCTCTTCCACCACATTCATGAAAAATCCCAATACCATATCCTGATCGGCCAGTGTGTCTAGCACCTTTTGCTTGAACTGGCTAATGCGCAGGCTGGAAACATCCTCGCGGCTGGGCAATGCGATAGGCTCGATTGGCTGGCGGGTAGCATGCTCAATGCTCTTCAGCATCCGCCGCTCACGCGGCGCGACGAACAGGACAGCCACGCCTTCGCGTCCTGCGCGTCCGGTGCGGCCAATGCGGTGGACATAGGCTTCCGTGTCGTAGGGAATGTCGTAGTTGATGACGTGACTAATGCGCGGCACGTCGATCCCCCTGGCGGCTACGTCCGTAGCGATAACGATGTCGAGCGAGCCGTTTTTCAACTGCTCGATGACGCGTTCGCGTAAACCTTGCGTCATATCACCATTAAGTGCGGCGGCAGCATAACCGCGAGCGGCGAGTTTATCGGCCAGTCCCTCCGTGCCGATCTTTGTACGCACGAAAACGATGGCTGCATCAAGCTTTTCTTCCGCATCCAAGATGCGGGTGAGGGCGTCGAGCTTGTCGACGCCGCGCACCAACCAGTAGCGCTGGCGTATTTTCTCCACCGTCGATGTTGCTGCGCGGATGCGCACCTCTTCCGGTTTGCGCAAGTGGCGCTGCGCGACTGCACGGATTGCGGTGGGCATCGTGGCCGAGAACAGCGCAGTCTGACGGGTCGGGGGGGTGTGTTCAAGAATCCATTCGACATCTTCGATGAATCCCATACGCAACATTTCATCAGCCTCGTCGAGCACCAGCATCGAGAGGGCGTCAAGCTTGAGGCTGCCGCGTTCGAGGTGATCCATGATCCGGCCAGGTGTGCCGACGATGACCTGTGCGCCGCGTGCGAGTTGGCGCAACTGCACCACCATGCTTTGGCCACCGTAGACCGGCAGCACATGGAAATTTTGCAGATGGCGCGCGTACTTGGTGAACGCTTCGGAAACCTGGAGCGCGAGTTCGCGTGTCGGGGTGAGCACCAGTGCCTGTGGCCGTGCGCTGGAAAGGTCGAGCCTGGCCAGAACCGGCAGGGCGAACGCGGCGGTTTTACCCGTTCCCGTCTGTGCTTCGCCAAGCAGGTCGCGCCCCGCGAGCAGATGCGGGATACATGCCGCCTGGATGGGGGAAGGAGTTTCATAACCGACATCGGCAAGCATTGCAAGCAGGTTGGTGGGGAGGCCGAGTTGCCCGAACGACGCCATCGCGGCGGAGGAGAAAGAATTTTCAGTCATGTTGGGATTATCTTGTAGCGCGTGTAAGGGCGGAAAATAGCGCTTAGTGGGGCAGGGGCGGTATGAAATGTGACGGCCTACCGTGCAGAAAAACGAAACACGACCCGCAGGCCGTGTCTCAACGGAACACCACCTAAAGGCTGTGTTGCCGAAATATGTATCGTATAATTTTAGAGCGGGCGGATGTTGGCCGCCTGCAAGCCTTTCGGGCCAGTTTTGATTTCAAACTCTACGCGCTGATTTTCGGCGAGGGTTCTGAAACCCTTGCCCTTGATTTCACTGAAATGCGCGAAAAGATCGTCACCCCCTTGCTCGGGGGTAATGAAACCGAAGCCCTTGGCGTCGTTGAACCATTTAACGGTACCGGTTTGAGTGCTCATGTGTGTTCCTGTGAAGCGAGTTGCGTGGATTGCGTGATGATGGGGCAAGCCCGGAAAGTCAGAACGATAGAAACGTATCAAAGGAATCCAACCGGGCATTCATGCACGAATACGGGACGACCACAGGGACAACGCTTGAATCGACTGCTGCGCGTCAAGATACACGGTTTTCGCGGAGAGTGTGGATTTTTTGCTGGAATAAGTGTTGTTTTTTTGTGTTTTGGCAGGGACTTGCCCTGGATACCGTGAAAACAAGTAATGATCCACACCCGCGGTGATTCCGGCAATCCGGGAAAACCGCCAGGATTGTCTGCATATTTTTCCCCAGTCAGTACTGTGTCCTGTAGTCTTTCCCACGCGAGAAGCGGCTGCGCCAATGTTCCAGATAACCCCTAGCCAGTTCCGTATTTTTCCAGACTACGAGCACGTTTTCGCTGTTCTTGGTGGCGGCTTTGCTGAAATTGAAGCTACCGGTCTCGACCGTCTCGCGGTCGACGATGATTACTTTGTCGTGATGGATTGGGTAGGCCGACACCGTCCTCACTTGGCAACCGGCATTGACCAGGGTCGATAGCGCCGCTCGGGCTTTGCCGGATTGGTCATGGACGAGATTGCTTTTGTGGTCGAAAACGATGGCAACGTCAATGCCTCTGTGGCGAGCCGCGGTCAACGCTTCGACAACTGACGCCGAGGTTATCGAATAAGCCATCATCCGAATTTCCGATTGCGCCGAATCGATTACCTTCAGCACCAGTTTCTCGGCACCTTTGTCCGGTGAGAATGCGTATTCGATGATCCCGTTGTGCCGAACTGTCGCAGTGCGGTCATTGGCGTCCTGCACGGCTCTCCCGGCAGCCCTTTCCCAGTGGGCAGCACCGGCCATGCCGGAGATGATGAGCAGCAAGAAAACGGCTGCTTTGATGCTTTGCTTTAGAAATATATTCATTTTTCTTCGATGGGGAAGGGTTTCCGAAGGGGTGGGAGAGGGAAAGGAAATGCGTATGCTGAATCAAAAACATCCTAAATACACGTTAGATTTTTTATAAGGGAACCTCTGAACAACCTGAGCGTTTTTGACATGGGTTTGTTTTGGCATTGCCAAACAGTAAAATGAAGCTGCTCTGTGGCTCTTTGTGCGTGGGAACCGTGTTTTTCCCCCTGGTTTCCCTTTTCATGGGCGCACGTCCCCCGGCAAAGCCAACAAATGCCTCCGCGCCATCCACAAGTTCGAGAGCGCAAACAGCATCATGAACTGTACCGCGTTTTTGGCGATGCCCCGGTAGCGCACCTTACCTGCAAGGCTCATGGTGCAAGGGCGGACTCGAACGGGTGATCCCAATCCGCACGGCGGAGCAGCGAGCCGTGCTTGACGCCGCGCATCACCTCGCCGGGAAACGTTCGCTGATTCCTGCGCACAAGACCTACGACCAACAGCAACAAACCTACGACGGCCAGTGCAAGGCGGCGGGGTTATCGAACATGCACGGGCTGCGGCATCAGTACGCGCAGGCGCGCTACGAGGAACTGACGGGCTGGAAATGCCCGAAGGCCGGAGGGCCTGCGCGTGACACGCTCAAGGGGGAGGAGCGGGAAACCGACCGGATGGCGCGGCTGACGGTGAGTCGGGAGTT
>WQYV01000064.1 GCA_009781085.1 Betaproteobacteria bacterium | reverse complement strand
GTGGGAAGCAGCCTGTGATCCTCATGAGCGGCGCGGAGGGTATCGGGCTGACGACGCCGAAAGAGCTGGCGCTCATTGCCGAGAAGAACCTGGACACGGTGAGCCTGCGGGACACGCAGCAGAGCACAGTCAGACGGTGGATTCACAACGTCGGCAAGAGGATCAGTCTGTTCGTAGTGGGCGTGGCGGACAAGTTCAACCTGAAGCTCATCACCGCCGAGGGGCACGCAAAACTCGAAGCTCAAGCGGGAGATGTGGAAATCACGGGCGAGCAGAACGTGCGGATTGCCGCCAACAAACAGAAGCTCACCGCCGCAGCGCGTGAAGAATTGCTGCTCACCTGCGCTGGCGCATACATCCGGCTCAAAGGTGGGAAAATCGACGTCCACTGCCCCGGCAACATCTCGTTCAAAAGCGCTGGGCAGAGTTTCGATGGGCCGACGAGTCTGGACGAAAAACTCCCCGGCATGCCTGATGGACGACTCGATGAGCTTGAACGCTTGCCCATACAGGATTTCTCGGGTTGACCTCACTCTTCCCGTACAAAGCATGACCCGTTCGATACGATCAGAAAAGACAAGCAGGTTGAAAAATGGCTAACACACCTTCACCCAATCAACCACCGGCCTCGCAACCCCCGGCCTCTCAGACACCGCCAACCGCTCAACCACCGGTTGTGCTTGAACCTGCGCCGCTCAAAAAATGGATGCTGCCCTTTCCCAAGACTGGCACGGGCACTCAGTCCGTCGCGGCTCAGGAGGATGACCCGCAAGAATTCACGAAAAGCTGGGGCCAGTCGGCCTGTGACGGTTTCTACCCGCTGGGTCTGAACGGGCAATGGCACGGGGGCATTCACTTTGACGCAGATACGGGTTCACGCTTCAACCAGGCCGATGGTGTGCGCTGCATCGCGGACGGTGAGGTGATCGCCTACCGCTACGACGTTATACCGCCCAAGTCCTGTTACAAAAATTATGAACAGGTCCAGGCCGACTTCGCCACCAGCTTTGCCCTTGTGCGCCACCGGCTGCAAGTCTCCGAGACATTCATGCAGGGGGATAATGCGGGCAAAACGACCCCTTCATGCGTGTTCTACAGCCTGTACATGCACTTGAGACATTGGGATGTTTACGAAAACGATCAAGGCATCCCGCGGCCTGGGTTTTGGGTCAGGGATCTCTCGCAATGCAAAGTAGGCGAGCGGGTCAGCGACCCTGCTCCGCAAAACAAAGACAATGCCCCTAACTGGGAAGGCTGGGGGCACGACCCCCAAACCTGCAAGATGCCGGAACCAAAGCTGGGGCCCGATGGGCAACCCCTTCCTCTCGCTCCCAATGCCCCGACCTGCGAAATCATTCCTGAAAACCCCGCCCCGCCTGCTGGCGGAAAGGGTATCAACTTGCGGGATCATCCCTCCGGCACCCTTGTTGGCTGGGCACCGCGTGACACAGTCATCAAGCTCGGAGCCCTTGTTCAGGTTGGAAACGACAAAGAGAACTGGTACAGGATTACAGGCATAGAAGGTGATGTTTTCTGGCGCAACGACTTCAACAAGGACAAATTGATCAAACAGTGCCGGGTTCACGTGGGCAAGCTCGACTTCCCCATCAAAGGGCCGCAAGACAAGGGCAAGGACGGCGTTTATGTCTTTCCTGCGGTGCCAAACGACAAGAAGGTTGCAGGGAACCTGCAGGAAACCGCTGCCATCAAGGCGGGCGAACTGGTTGGCCACCTTGGCAACTACCTCCGGTTCAACCCGGAAGTGATCGACTGCGCCACCAGGAATTCCCGTACGGTGACGCACCTGGAAGTGTTCTCGCCGACGTTCAAGAAGTTCATCGAAGATTGCCGCGAGCTGGAACCCACAGCCCCGCTCAGCGAGAAAAACCTGCTCAAGATCGACAAAGGAGCCAAGCCGGTATTCCTACCGGGGTATGACGAGAAGCTGGTGAATGGCGAACTGTTGATGCCCGCGAAGGATTCCCCGAAAGAGGGTTTATTCATCAAACTGGCGCGTAACAAACTGGAGCGCGGCAAGACGGATGTGCAACTCCGTGGCGACTTTGCCCCCAATGAGGCAGGCTACAAGAAAGCGGAGCAGTACTACCTGAAAGCGAACGACGCGGCCACGAAGTACTACTTTTTCGCGGCGGTCGATGAAAATGGGGAACAATCCGTGTCTGCCAATACGTTTTCGACAGGCCGCACACACCGCAAGGTATTCGTCCCCGAGGAGGGTAAAGCGGTGTGGGTGCTGCGAAGCTGGTACGAAGGCCGACCGGAAAGGCTGGGGAACATAAATAGGATCATAGAAATAAACAACGCTTTCACTCAAGCCTGGAAAGAATTCCCGCTGAAGGCAGGTCAAAATGAAGTGAAAGGCTCAGTCGTGGCGGTACAGGTGATCGATGTCAAGAAGAAAGGCAACCCGCTGATCGTGCATAGCGACGAGGGCACCACCCCCCATAGCGCGAAGGACGATCAGGGCGACAAAGCGGCGACTTGGTGGCAAATCAAGTACGCAGCAATCGAGGAAGGGATGTTTAGGGATACCGTCTTCCAAGGGGAAGGCTGGATAAGCGACAAGGATTTCCCCAAAGTCACGAAATGCTCGCCGTGGTCGTGGCCGGCTTTCGAGACGACGGAGGAAGACCCTTTGAACCCGCTGGACTGGTTCAAGCGCCGGTTGGTAAAGGACTACACGCCCAGCACCCCGTTGCTCAGCCAGTTGTTCAAGCTGCTGGATGAGGACGGCAACAAGGAGTTGACGGACAAGGAAATCCAGGCAGGGTGGGGAAAACCGTGGCTGGCGCAGACGCTATCGAGGCAGGTCATCAAGCACAAGAGCGAATGGGGTCTGCCGATGAGCGAATGGGATGCCTTGGATAAGGAGATGTCTGAGTACGCGGGGAAAATTCCCTTTAGCAATATCCGTCCCGAGAAAGTGTGGGAGGAAGAGAAGAAACGTATCGAGAAGCTGCTTTGGTGGGACAAGGTGGCCGGGAATCATGGGTTTCCGGCGAAGGATCAGATTACAGTCTGGCATGTGCATCCGTTGGGGTTGATTGAGAATTTTTATGAGTCTGAACAAACACAATTAATAACTTTGGAGATGCTTAATGTAGCATGCCCAGAAGGTTCTCCTCAGTATCATCAGAGTATATTAAATCATATGAATAAATATGCCCCTCTTTATGACATAAATACTCCCATAAGGATTGCTCACTTTTTGGCTCAAGTAGCGCATGAAAGCAAATTCAAAACCCGTGAGGAAGATGGCAATTATAATCCACGAAGAATGCGTCAAATTTTTGGTTGCAGACTTAAGACGGACAAAACGAGCGGTTATAACCCGAATACAGATGATTGCGATACCTCTAGGTTAAGACCTAAATTGTGGACAGAGGAGGGAAATTACGCACACAATGCAAGAAATTTATTGAGTTACGTATATGCAGACAGAATGGAGAATGGCTCAGAACCATCTCAGGAAGGTTATAAATATAGGGGCCGTGGAATTATTCAATTGACGGGCAAAAAAAATTACCGCATAACAACTCAGTTCTTTAATGAAAAGAATCCCGATGATATTCAGGATTTTGTGGAGAACCCCCACTTAATATCCGAGAGTTTAAAATATGGTATCGCATCAGCGTTTATTTATGTTACAAAGATAGGAACAGGATTTTTAGTTGCAGCTGATAGTGACAATGTTACAAATACGACAATAGCTGTTAATGGTGCACTAACCGGTCTTGGTGACAGAACGGAGCGCCTTAACAATTTAAAAAATTTGATGGGGATATAAAAATGAAACTCTTCCAATTATTTGTTTCATTGTTTCTTTCTTTGTTTTTTGTTCATGCGCAGGCTTATGATGCGCTAAAGTTTCAAGCAATTGTCAAGCAATTGCAGGTTAAACACATTGAAAGCATTGATCTGGTAACTGAAGCAAGTCTTCCAAACAAAAAATTGTCTGTATGGATATTAATAGAGAAAATGTCAGAAAATAAAATTGGATATAAAACATATACTGTACACATTCTTGTAACGGATACGGAAAATAAAATTCTAGCCAGCAACGTAACAATAGGTAATTACGAAGATGAGTTATCTGCTGCAAAAATAGATGTTGCAAATTATCAACTTAACGATAACACAAGAGCTTTTGGCGTGCGTCTGACGACGGAGCGGCTTAGTCGTGCATTTGGATATTCTAGTGAAAAATTTAATTTATTCGTTTACCACGAAGGTGTATTGAAAAAAGTACTGAATGATTTTGAAGTCTATTCAAGCAATAAACATGAGATGTTTGATAATTGTGAAGGAGCTTGGGATGAAACAAAAACCATTCTTATTATGTTAGATAAAAAAACAAATAATTATAACAATATTCTTGCAAAGACACAGTTTAGTGGTCATGCCTATGATGGAAAAAAAGATGGTGCAGGGAACTGCAAAGAAAGCGTAACACGCAAAACATCATCAAAGACATTTACTTTCGATGGGTCTGTTTATGTGGAGCAACGGTAATAAAAAAATCGAGGGAAGAATTGAGGCTGTCTTATGAAGAAGCTATTGTCTGTATTAGTTAGCACTGTAGTGTTTTTTTGTACTCTCGTTCCAACCGCGCATTGCGACCAGATACCAAGAATTGATGGGAACTTACCCGAAGGAGTCAGTGTTGAAGAATTTATAAACTTACTTGTATCAAAGCAAGCAGCTAAATCCGTACCATTTGTTCAAATACGGAAATGGCGTGGAAATAAATATGTAATGATGCTTTGTGTGGTGAATAATAAAAACCGTGTTGATGCAAGCGAATCAGAAAAAGGAGATTGTGGTAATAAAAATTTCGATATTTATATTGGCGTGATAAGTTTTAAGGAACAGAAATACACCTTGGAATATCATACTAACTCTCCAATATTAATGAATGAAAATGTTATGGATTATGATAGCTATAGTATTAAGCTTGACTTGGCTCCATATACTGTTAACGAAAAAACTACAGCTATTGGTTTACGTAGATCATATCTTACTTGGAATACAGGAGAGGATAATCACGAAGAATATTTGTTGTTGCTTATTCCGCACGAAAGAAAATTGATAGAAATTTTTAGTTTAGGAGTCAACTCAACTGAAGTCAGTAAAGGAGAATTACATCCGGATGGGATGCGAGATCGTTTTGGATATGGAAATAAATCGACCGTGCAAGCATTAAAAACAAAAACGAACGGATTTTATGATTATCTTGTAAAAACTGAACAGTACGAATACGAAGGTAGAGAAACAAAAAAGTCTATTAAAAAAGACTACTATGTTTGGTCACAGGAAAAAATGCAATATGTCCTTAAATAAGAAAATGGCCTGTATAAGTTGAAAAAAGAAAACGTAATAAATATTACTGTCACCCGGCAGAAACGAATCATCAGGCGTATAGCCTGCGGATTGAAGTATTGAAAATGACTCCCTTGCATAAAGCCATTCGGATATTTGTTATTCTGAGTTTAGTCGGCATTACTGCTGGACAGATCAGTTCTTCTCAAGCTGACGAACAAACCGAGGAGTACATCCTATCTCCAGAGGAAAAGGAGTTCAGCAAGGCAGCGAGCAAAGAATTTTTGGAGTTTTTTGGTGTAAGTTCAGATAAATTTGAAAGCTCTCCTCCGGACATTCAGCGCTTTGTTGAGTATGCAAGAGACTGTGAGCATTTTGCAGGAGAAGAACCTTACGATGTGGAAAGAAATAAAGAGATTCTCAATGGGTTGAAAGCTAATTGCTCTGCCGCACAAAACAAGCTTGAACAGCTAAAAGCGAAATATAAAGATCCATATATCAAACGCTTTTTGACTGTTTGCGAAAAGGGCTCAGATGCTGCTTGTGCATCTTTTGATTCAACCCTCATTATTGAGTAACAGTCTGGCAAAATGAAGATGATAATGCAAAAATTTTCGAAGTATTGCGTTATTGTTTCATTGACTATTTTTTCAGTATTTTCCTACGCACAGGATGAGGAAGAATATAGAAAAGCAGATAAAGTTCTCAACGAAATATATTCAACGTTTATTAAATCGGCTGGCAAGGAAAACGTGCAAGCCATTAAGACGGCACAACGCGCATGGATACGGTATAAAGAAAAGCATTGTAACGTTAACTACGATGCAGTTTCTGAAAGTTCAGTTGCTCCTTTAAATACATATTCATGCCTTCGCACTGAAACAGAGCTTAGAATTCATGAAATAAAGCGAATTATGAGGGTTAAAAAAGATCCCTCAGATTATGAGCGGGATGAATTTTCCACGATTCTTTCAATGTCTGAAACTACCGCTGACAAGACTAAACTGATGATCTCAATCAATAATGCAATGTTGGAATATGCTGATGCTGATTGGAGAAAATATGTTCGAGCAACGTGTGCATTTTCTGCAAATTATATTGAAGAAGACCAAGATGTTTGTGAAGCACGGTTGAACTTTATTTATGTAATTGTAAATAAAGAAATTTAGGGCATATAGCCTTACAGGTTGTTGAATTTCGGAAGCCCCCACAGGCTGGGGTGTGCTTGTGACCCTCAGCAAGCATTCCTGTTCCTTTGTGACGTTGAGATTCGCAACGCGCACCTCAGCCTGTGCGGACTTGAAAGAGAATCAAAATTTAATCCAATGCAACCCACTAGAAAGGAACTTAGCATCATGGCAAGAAATATCATCGTTTTGGGCGACACCACGACGCACAACGGCACGGTGATTACCGCCTGGGGGGCGGACGGCCCCGTGCCCCAGACCATCGACGGCATCCCCGTGGCCTGCATCGGGGACAAGGTGACGTGCCCGAAGTGCCGGGGTACGCACACCATCGTTTCCGGGGCTTCCGGGGACGACGGCCCGCGCACAACGCTCGGCGGCAGGCCGGTCGCGCGCGAGGGCGATGAGGTTTCGGACGGCTCAAAGCTGGTCTCAAAAGGGCAGTCCAGTGGCACGCATGGCAGTTGAAGCCATCCAGGGACAAACCGGCGGATATAACAAACATGATCGAGCCGCCCCTTGCATCCGTTACCGGATGGTTTGCACATGCGGGTACGCCAGGATTTTTTCGTCGGCGGTCAAAAGCGGCGCGGCAAAGTGGCGGGCCGTGGCAACGATGATGCGGTCTGCCGGGTCTTTATGGAATTCGCCGGGTAACTGGCAGGATTTGATGCTGATCTCATTATCTACCGGCACGAAGCGCACCGCTTCGATCTGCTCTACGGTCTCCAGCCAGCGCCCGACATCCATTGACAGGGCAATGCGTCCATGCGCTACCAGCATGGCTATTTCCCATGCGCTGATCGACGAGACCAGAATGCGCCCTCCGTCAAGCTGGGCCTTGATGGCTTTTTGCATCGCTGGCGGTAACTGTTGGGAGCCGGAGGCCCACCAGACCAGGATATGGGTGTCCAGCACGATCATTGTGCGGACTCCCACGCGTCTTCGGCAACCGGCTCAGTGGGGCGCTCGAAACGCAACACCGTGCCATGCAGCCGGGACAGGGGGTCGTCCTGTAACAGCCGGAAGGGCCGGACTTCCAGTTTTGGCTCGCCATGGTCGGTAATGATGACCGGCTCGCCGCTCTTTTCCACTTGGCGGAAAAACGCCAGTGCCCTGGATTTGAATTGTGATTTCGATACTTGATTCATCATGTGCCCCTGGTCATGAAACTATAGTCATAATTCTAGGCGGCCTGGCGACAAACCGCAATGCGCCGTTGTGGCAGGATTTCACGGTATGCCTCGTCCGATGAGCACAACTTCATGCCCGCCCGGCAGTAAAAATGTTTGGGAATGATGCTTTTAACTTCTAAAGAAACAGGTGTAGGGGACGCCGCCTACGGCGTCCCGTGGCAAGCGTTGCGACAATTCTGACGAACGGGACGCCGAGGGCGGCGTCCCCTACGGATCTATCTACAGGCAGTTTTAGAAGTTAAGGGAATAATTCCCAAATGTTTGACCCCTCCAAACGAAGGAAGCATTCATGCAAAGCAGTTTCAAATTCGTTCAACCCCTCTCAAGCCTGACCGTTATGCTCAGGCCGAGAGTGTTGATTCCAGCGGCGATGGCGGTTTTGATCACCGCTTGCTCCGTCTTCCCCTCAAAAGAAAAGGAGGCCGCGAATGCGCTGGCGCAGGCGCTCAACCCTCCAACCGCCCCACGCGGCGACAATCCTGCCCCCATCATGCGTGGCACGGAAGACTTCGCGGTCAAGGGGGTGGCGGAGCAGCAGGTCAACCGCGATGTGAGCGGCAAGTCCCTTTCGGTCGTGGTGCGTATCTTCCAGTTGCGCGACAAAAACGAATTTTCGCGCCTGTCGTTCGATGCCGTCACGAGCAGAAGCGATGCGGAACTCTTTCCGAAGGAACTCGTGGCCGCCAGTGAAGTGGTGGTCATGCCCGGCACGATGCAGGAGGTCACGGACAAGCTGTTGCCTGAGACCAAATACGTCGGCGTGGTCGGTTACTTCCGCAAGCCCGACGCGCAGTTCTGGCGCTTTCTCTTCGATGCGCAGGCCATTCGCAAGGAAGGACTGATTTTTGTGGCGAAGGACTGTCATTTCACCGCCATCACGCCCAAGTCCGAGCCGCTGCCGGGGCAAACGGAAAGCTACACCCCGACATGTACGGGGATCATTCCCCCAGTCCGTTCGGTCCCCCCAAGCCGTTCGAGAAGATGACCCACCTTTTTCCGGAATCATTGAATGCTTAAAGCTCAACGTATCTTATGGGGCGACGCGATGTTTCTTCGCGCGCAACATTTCCAGCAGCAAGCGCTGCGGGATGAAAACCTTGCCGCCGAAGTCCTGCAAACCGTCCAGCGATACGCCTGGGGGTTGCGCGATCTCGTACTCGATGCCGCCTTGCTGCGCGAGGGCATGGTTCAGGCCAACCGGCTGGAAGCGACCTTCCGCGATGGGACGAGGTTCGACGCGCCCGAACATGACCCGCAGCCCTTGTCGCGCAACCTGAACGATTTGCCGCAACTCGGCACGCAAACCACGCTGTATGCCTGCCTGCCGAACCTCAGTCCCTTTGGGGGCAATACCGCCAAGGCAGACGAACAGCCCCCTCGGCCCGCGCGCTTTCGCAGCGCGCGCGAAATGACGACCGATCTCTATACCCGCGGGATAGAGGCCGACCTCAGCGTATTGGAACTCGACGTGCGGCTGATGCTGCATGAAGAGAACCGCGACGGTTACGATTCCGTGCCGATCGCCAAGCTGCTGAAAAACGCCTCTGGCCGCTGGAGGCAGGATGAAGCCTGGCTGCCGCCGTTGGTCACGGTCAGCGGCGCGCCGCCGCTGCTGGAGATGATCCAGCGGCTGCTTGACATCATGCAGGTCAAAAGCACCGCGCTGACGGGCTCGCACCGCGAGCGCACCAAAAACATCTCCGGCTACGGCACGGCGGATATTGCTTCATTCTGGATGTTGCACACCGTCAACCGCAACTTTGCGATATTGAACCACCTGGTCCATGCGCAACCGCTGCATCCCGAGGAGCTGTATCTTGCGCTGGCCGGGTTCTGCGGCGAACTGATTACGTTTTCCAAAAACTACACGCTCGCAAACCTGCCCCAGTACTGCCACGAAGAGCCTTCTAAAACTTTCCCCAAGCTCGACGAAATCATCCGCGAGTTGCTCGACACCGTCATTTCCTCGCGCTACGCGGTGATTCCGCTTACCTCCGACAAGCCTTCGTTCCACATTGGCCGTCTGGAGAGCGACCGACTGGTTGAGAACGTCGACTACTATCTGTCGGTTCAGGGAGAAGCGACGTTTTCCCGTGTTTTTGAGGAAGTGCCGTCCCGGTTCAAAGTGGGGGCACCGGACGACGTGGAGAAAATCCTTCACTCCGCCATGCGCGGCGTTCCCTTGGCCTATACCGCGCAACCCCCTTCGGGCCTGCCGACACAGGTGGGCAACCATTACTTTGCCCTGGAATCGCGCGGCGATATTTTCCAGAACATGCTCAAGGCGCGCTCCATCTGCATTTACGTGCCGGAGTCGCTGTCCGAGTTCAAGCTCGAACTGTTCGCCGTATTTCGGTAGGGGACGCCGCCCTCGGCGTCCCGTATTCCAGCTGTTCGCCGTATTTCGTTAGTAGGGGACGCCGCCCACGGCGTCCCGTATTCCAGCCACAGATGATTTCATAGTCGGTAGAGATGACTTCAAAACCGGTAGAGAAGATTGAACCAACGGGACGCCGTGGGCGGCGTCCCCTACGTTGAACCAACGGGACGCCGTGGGCGGCGTCCCCTACGAAGGCGTTACCACCAAAATGATGACAAAAGCACCTGATATTTCCTCCATTTCCTCCAGTAAGCCCGTCACTGAGCCTGTCGTGACGCCACCGGCCCTGCGCGACCTGCTCGAAGACGGCATCTATCTCTTGTTCCTGCTGCGCGACAAGAACGCGCCTCACTCCAGCGCCGAGTTCAACCGGCGTCTCGACCAGTTTTTTGCCAACTTTGAGAAGCAGGCGCGCAATTTCGGGAAACCCGTGGATTTGGCCGAGCATTCCCGTTATGCCTTCTGCGCGCTGCTCGACGAAATCGTGCTGGAGGCCGGTTTTCCGCTGCACGACGAATGGGCACGCGCGCCGCTGCAACTTCGCCTGTTTGGCGAACATCTTGCCGGAGAGGGTTTTTTCGAGCGGCTCAGAACACTGCGCGCCGACCCCGTCAAGAATATCGAGGCGCTGGAGGTGTTCCATGTCTGCCTGCTGTTGGGGTTCAAGGGCAAGTTTTTGCTTGAAGGGCTGGAGAAGCGCGATTATCTGACACACCAACTGGGGCAGGAAATCCAGAGGATACGCGGCGGGAAACCCGATTTCGCCCCGAACTGGAAGCTGCCGCAGCGTTTTCAGGAATTCGTGCGCAACGAGTTGCCCATGTGGTTTTACTTTGCGCTGCTGGCCCTGGTTGTTGTCACCGTTTTCGTGGCCTACCGGGTGATCCTCGACAATCAGGTCAACCTCATCATCCCCGGTGGTTAGCATGTCTCGCCGCCCACAAGCACATACGCTGACGCTGCCTTCGGTGCTGGACCGGCTGCTGGACGACGAGCCGGACAAACCGGGCGCGCCGCCGCTGTATTTCGACCTGACTGACTTCAAGGCGGCACTCGCACGCGACCTCGAAGCCCTGCTCAATACCCGCGTGATGGAGCAGGAGGAACTCTTCAAGAACTACCCGGAAGCCGCCCAATCCGTGATCCGTTGGGGCATCCCCGACCTGAGCGGCTTGACCCTCTTGAGCCCGAACAACCGGGAGCTGTTGCGCGGGGCGGTACAGGTTGCCATTGAGCGTTTCGAGACCCGGCTCAGCGGAGTCAAGGTGACGCTCAATATGCCTTCGGCACCGAAAACCCATTTTGGGAAGATGCTGCGCTTTCGTGTCGACGGTACGCTGAAGATTCACCCGCGCCGCCCCCCGGTGTCGTTCGATGCCACCTTGCAACTGGCCTCAAACGCCTATCAGGTACGCGAGAATGGCTGACGCTGTTGCTGACACACCAACACCCCGTAAGCAGAGCAGCCTGGCTTTCAGTCTTCTGTGCTTTGCCCTCATTGTCATCCTGTGGTGGGGGCTGCTCTGGCTCGTGCTGCCTGTCGAATGGCTGCAAGGCACGCTGCCTTACCTCGTGTCGGTTCATGTCGCCCCGCCCCCTCTGCTGATGGCGGCAGGGTGGATGAGCAAGCGGGCATGGGTCTGGCACAGAAAGAGCGCCCAAAATCGTGCAAAAGCTGCCGATGCCGCCGAAAAAGAGGCCCAGCTTGCGGCTGACAAAGCCGAGCATCAAGCGACGTTGGATCGCCGCCGCGCCCATGTGCAATGCCGGGCGGTCTGGGCAGAGTTCGCCCAAATGCCGAAGTGGGCTGTAGACGGGGCAAAGCAGTGCGTTTTGCTGGAACAGGCTTCAGAAAACCTTCAGGGAACCGGACGGGAGGTGGCGCTGCGTGCTTCGCTGGAACGGGTGTTCGAGACGGCGTTTCAGCAATGCGAAGCCTCGGTATGGGTTCCGGTGGTGCTTGTTACTGCCAATTCGACACAACAGAGCATGGTTGAGCGGGCTTGGCGCGAAGCCGTGGCGCTCAGGGGCATCGAGCGTTTCCCGCAGGGTTTTGATTGCTTCACCCTGTCCGACCCCAGAAGGGTTGTTGATTACGTCATCGAGCAGTTTGAGGACGACCCTGCCTTGCCAGCGGTGATCGTCGTCGGCATGGATTCGCCTCTGGCTGTGACTGCCCCACAGGTAGCCGCAGGGCAGATTTCCGCAGATGCGGTTAAACCGGGGCATGCGGTGATCGCCATGATGCTGAACCGTCCAGGGTTGCCTGCTCCGGATGAGGGGCAAACTGGTTTCAGCGGCAAAGAAGACGATGACCCCTATACGCCTTTCTGGGAACGGGATCACCGCAGGGCCGACTTGCCCCAATGGGAGCGGATACCCCCACCGCTCAGGGCGGGTTTTTGGAACCTTTCGCCGTTTGCTGCGCTGCACAGATCGCGCACGACGGACGATCTGGAATCGAAACAGGGCAGAGCCCAGGAACGAAGGCTCAAAGGCGCGATCCATGATGCGCTCATCGATTCCGGGCTGCTCGATTTACCGTTCAAGAAGAAAACGGACGAGTCCGAGGCTCCACCCAAGGAGGAAGCAGCCCCGGCACAACCAAAACCCGAAGAAGATGCTGATCCGCCGGAACTCATTGGCTGGCTGGTACATGACGTTGCTTCTGGCAGAATCGGCGCGTTGTCTGCCGCGCTGAGGGAGTGTGATTGCGAGATCGATCCGTATCTTGATGCCAGCAACCTGAAAAAAGAATATGGCGATGTCGGCACGGCAGAGAATGTACTGATGCTGGCCGATGCGCTGATCCGCGCGGCGCAACTGCAAAAGCCGGTGTTGATGGCCGGATACAACGCTGAAAAAAGGTTTGATATCAGCTTGGCACGTCCCATTTCCAAGGACAAACCGGCGGATATAAAACAAACATGATTGATATTGTCATTGAAATACCGAGGCTCTCATGGACTTTAGTTGCCTGAAAGAGGTCAAGAACAGCGTCAGTGGGCTGAACCCGCTGGAGAAGCTCTCGGCGATGCTGCCGGAGTCCCCGTTCGAGTCGCTGGAGGCGATGCTGGCCGATTTTGCCTCGGCCTTCACGCAGGGCAACCGGCTTTTTACGCTCCAGGTCGGCGACGGCACAACCTTCGGCGACCGGCTGCTGCCGCAAAGCGTAGAAGGCACGGAGAGCCTGTCGAAGTGCTACAAGGTTGAGGTCATCTGCCTCTCGCCGGATGCCTTTATCCCCTTGAAGAGCCTCCTCGGTCAAGCCGCGCAACTGGACATCCTCACCGGGATGGGCGGCGGACTGCCTGGGCTGGGGGCGGACAATGATGCGACGGATAACGTGACCCGTTGCGGGCTCATCACCCAGGCGCAGATGCTCCCCTCGGACGGGGGCTTTGCCAAGTACCAGCTCACCATCGAGCCGCCCGTGGCGCTCCTTCGCCACCGTGTCACAAGCCGGGTGTTCCAGGACCTGAGCGTGCCGGAGATCGTCGAGCAGGTCTTGAACGAGCACATCAACGCCAACAAGGCCATCGGCGGCGCGTTAAAACTTAAACTTGACCTGATGCGCCAATACGCCCCGCGCAGCTATTGCCTCCAGTACCGCGAAACCGATCTGGCCTTCATCGAGCGTTTGCTCTTCGAGGAGGGGTTGCCGTACCGCTTTGAGTTTGAAGGCGGGCAAGCGCCGTGCGTGACCTTCATCGTGTTCGACGACCCGTTCGGGCTACCGCAATCGAGCCAGAAGACGATCCGCTTCCACCGGGCGGAGGCCACCGAGAAAGAGGACAGCCTGACCGACTGGCAGCAGGCGCGACAGATTGGTTCGGGCAGCACGACGCTGGCGAGTTTCGACTACAAGCCCGTACTCACGAACGAGACGGGGGCAGAAGGCTGTATCGAACAAGGCGAAGAAGGGCTGGAAGCCGAAAGCACGCTGGAAGACTACGAGCCGCAGACGCTCTACTACGGAACCGACTCGGAGGAATTGAACCGCTACGCGAGCCGCCGCCAGGAATCGCACGACTGGGCCAAGATGAGTTGCCGTGGAGAAGGCAACGTGCGGCAATTGCAGGCCGGGCAGTGGTTCAGCCTCACGGGGCACCCCTACTACGACCGGTTCAATGCGCAGGAAGAGCGGGAATTCGTCGTCTGCAAAGCAAAATTCATCGCGCACAACAACCTGCCGCAGAGCCTGACCAACCGGCTCACGGCAAGCGGGTCGCCGTTTGATACAGGCGGGTCGCCGAGGGCGGCGACCCCTACGACAAATTGGGCAAACGTTTCCGTAGGGGACGCCGCCTTCGGCGTCCCGT
>WQYV01000063.1 GCA_009781085.1 Betaproteobacteria bacterium | reverse complement strand
TCCGGTATTTTGATCCGGATATTGGGAGGTTCGTCAGCGAAGACCCGATCGGGCTGTGGGGGGGGCTGAATTTTTATCAGTATGCGCCGAATGCGGATGGGTGGATTGATCCGTGGGGGTGGGCGAGGGGTTGTCCACAGCTTGCTAGAGATAGAAGAGCAGGGGTTGCTAAGGCTTGGAGGCAAGAACGGCGGTTAGTTGAATTAACGGGTGGTGGAACACGTTGTTGGACACCAGTACAAAAGAAAGAACTATTGGCAAAAGGTAAAGTCAAAGGGTTTGAAGGACATCATATTAACAGTGCGGAAGCTCACCCGCATTTAGCTTCAAACCCAGATAATAGTATCCCCCGGCAAAGCCGGGGGCTTTAGATTGTGAGCCGCTCAAAGCGGCAATTCCGGGGTCGCTAACGCGGCCCCGAACTTCTTGGGCTACCGTAACGGTGGCCGATTAGCGCCATAGGTTCATCTGTTCCAATCGCTTGTCCTCTTCCTCCTGACGTCGGATGTACTCCCGAATCACGGCTTCGTCACGACCAACCGTGGAAACGAAGTACCCTCTCGCCCAGAAGTGCTGCCCGACAAAATTCCGCTTGCGCTCTCCATACACCCGCGCCAGATGGATCGCACTCTTGCCCTTGATGTATCCGACCACCTGTGACACCGCATACTTCGGCGGTATCGAGATCATCATGTGCACGTGATCGGACATCAGATGCCCTTCTTCAATCCGGCTTTCCTTCTGCATCGCCAACCTGCGAAATACCTCCCCAAGGTGCTGACGCAACTGTCCGTACAAGGTTCTTCTTCGGCACTTCGGTATGAACACAACGTGATATTTGCACTCCCACGCCGTGTGGCTTAGGCTTTCCAATTCGTCCATCGTGACTCTCCTTTTCGTGTGCTTGGCGGCTCACGAGATGGAGTGTCCTCCGATGGACTCCCGAATACGTCAAACTTCTACTGCCTCCCCGGCAGAGCCGGGGGATTTCCCTTGATGGTTTAAGTTTGTACAGGGTAGGGCTGAACATATAGCGCAACATGGTGGGAGTTTTCAGAACACCACAACAGGGGATCTGCTTGATCGTAGTGCTATGCTTGATGCAGCAAAAGCTGCTGCTAAAATCAAATAGGGGTAACTGATGCATAAATTCAAGATGATTTCTCCTGTATATGAGCAGATGAGCCGTTTTTCTGCTCTTGGGGAAGAGAATTGGCGCGGAGCAAAACGCTACGGCAAAGCTCCTCATGTTGCTCCAGCAGCGTTTTTACATACCCTTTATCCACCATTAACAGACGATCAGGTTTTATTATTGGGCGAAACAATCGGAAAAAAAATACCCGGTCATTTGACAATCTTTTATAAAGAATGTAATGGGTTTCACTATTTTTCTGATACGCTCTCTATAGATGGTTTGAGGATTAACGGAGTTGCGCAGCCTTATGGTATAGAAATTCCGAACGTGAACGAAAGGCTTAGAGATGCAAATGATGATATGATATTTATTGGTGGATATAGTTGGGATGGAAGCCTTATTTATACGAAAGAGAAAGACGAAAAAATATATTTCTGCTCACCAGAATCATCGAAACCATTAAAATCTTGGGAATCAATAGAGGATTTTATTGCTGATGAGGCAAATCGTATTGCCGCTCTTTTTGATGCCCGGGGGGTTCAAATTGACGAGGATCAGTCGACACTTCCTGTCTGACATGCCTTCCTTCCGCCACCGCATCCTCCGCGCCTTGACCGGGGTCATCCTCGCATTGCCGTTGGCCGCACCGGCGAACGGTACCGTCACCACCCGCTACGACGCCCCCGGCAACCTGACCGCCATCTCTAACGAAAACGGCGAGCCCGTGCGTTTCGAGCACGACGCGGCCGACCGCCCCGTCGCCCAAATCGGGCTGGACGGCAAGCGCACCGAAACCCGGCTCGACCGCGACCTCCTGGGCCGTCTCCTCAAAAAGACCACCCCCGAAGGCATCACCATTTACGCCCGCGACGCCCTTGGGCGCGTGACCCGGCTCGACCGCACCGACCTTGCCGGGAAACCCATCGACAGCCTCGAATTCGGCTTCGACGCCTCAAACAACCTCGTCGCCGAAACCCAGCGCCGCCACGGCAAAAACGGGCGGCACACCCTCAAGCACGCCTACGACGCCCTGGGCAACCGCACCAGCACCACGCTGCCCGACGGCAAGACCAGCACGAACGCCCTGGGCGAAGTCCATGACCATGTGCGGCGCGAGATTATGCTCCACGATACCCGCCAGCGATAGCGCAAGCATTGACCGAAAAGACGGTATCTTGCGGGGGGCTCTCATTTCATTTGTTACGGGCTATTGCAGTGATCCCAGATCAATCACGAAACGGTATCTGACGTCGCTCTTCAACATGCGTTCGTAGGCTTCGTTGATCTTTTGTATCGGAATCAACTCGATGTCGGAAACGATGTTGTGTGCTGCGCAGAAATCGAGCATTTCCTGTGTTTCGCGGATACCTCCAATCAACGAGCCTGCGATTTGGCGGCGTTTGAAGATTAGGGTGCCAATGTTTGGTGATGGGTGACCATGTTCGGGCAAACCGATAAGGCAGAGCGAGCCGTCGCGCTTCAGAAGTGGCAGATAGTGGTCGAGCGAGTGCGATGCACCGGCGGTGTCGAGAATGAAATCGAGGCTGTTGTCATACGCTTTCATTTCTTCCGCGTTTTTCGATACCACGACCGCGTCAGCGCCAAGGCGCCGGGCGTCTTCGGCTTTTCCAATACTGGTGGTGAAGAGCGTGGTATGCGCGCCAAAGGCGTGTGCAAGCTTGAGCGCCATGTGCCCGAGTCCACCCAGGCCGACAATACCGATGTGCGAGCCTTTGCCTACGCCCCAATGGCGTAGCGGCGAATAAGTGGTGATCCCAGCGCAAAGGAGCGGTGCGGTCGCGGCCAGGTCAAGATTTGGCGGTATGCGTAGCGTGAAGTTCTGATCAACGACAATATGCGTGGAATAGCCGCCGTAAGTTACTCCGCCAGTATGCTTATCTGGGCTGTTGTAAGTGAGGGTCATCCCGTTCTGGCAGTACTGTTCCAGGCCTTCTTTACATTCCGGGCAAGCCCGGCAGGAATCGACCATGCAGCCGACCCCGGCCATGTCTCCAGGTTTGAACGTGCGCACGGCGCTACCAACTTCAAGCACTTCCCCGACGATTTCATGCCCTGGCACGATGGGATAAATCGTTTGCCCCCATTCGTTTCTCACCATGTGTAAGTCGGAATGGCAGACTCCGCAGTAACGGATTGCAATCAATACGTCGTTCGGATCAAGAGAGCGTCGGTTGTATGAAAACGGTTTAAGCGGAGTGGTGGCGCTGTGAGCGGCATAGGCAAGGGTAATCCCCATGATGTGTCTCCTGAAGAGTGAATAAAACCGTTGTCTGTGAAGTAACCCCTATGGTCTCGTGCTGCAGCTTTTCATATTGATTCAATGGTACCAGGAGACAACTGTTTGGTGACAGGTTCGATCGAACCACAAACGCGAACCATGCGGCCCCCGGAATTTTGTGCGGAAGATGGTGACGATGGTATACCATGCGCAAATCTCGATCCACTTGTTTTCCGCATGAACCCGATGCCATTCGTCCAGAACATATGAACTTTGTTGCCATCGATTTTGAGACCGCGAAATATTCGCGGGAAAGCGCTTGCTCTATGGGGCTGGTCAAGTTTCAGAATGGAAAAGCGGTAGACACTTTTTATTCATTGATACGACCACCCAGTCTTTACATTCGGCCTGATTTTACAGAAATTCATGGGCTGACTGTAGATGATGTACGGGACGCGCCCAAATTTGCAGATATCTGGGAAAGCGACGTAAGGTCATTTATCGGCGGTTTTCCGTTGGCGGCACATAATGCTTCGTTTGATATGGGCGTACTTTTGGCAGTTCTTGATTGGTATGAACTGGATATCCCTAATCTGCCATATTTTTGCACTTGTAACCTTTCCCGTCGTACATGGCCAGAACTAAAATCCCACGCACTCACCGCATTGGCAAAAAAATTCAATATCCACTACAACGCCCATAACGCTCTTGACGATGCCATGACCTGTGGGAAATTGGTAACAATGTCCGCGAAAAAGTTTGGGAGTGCAAATGTTGCGCAGCTACTTTCTGCCACTGGGTTGAAAATGGGGGGGCTTGTTAAGTGAATACCTGCGGTTTGACGGGACGATTGCCATCGTCCCCTACGTCCCCCCCCAACCCAGGCTGACTTCACCAGAGGGCGGATGTTTGTGGTTGGCACCAAGCCCCTACGTCCCCCCCCCAACCCAGGCTGACTTCACCCCTCCCGCCATGCCAAAATCCGGCATGCGCTCCTCCACACCACTCCCTACGCCCACTTTCCCCCCCGAACTCCCTATCTCCGCCCGCCGCGATGAAATCGCGGCTGCCATCGCGGCGCATCAGGTCATCATCGTTTGTGGGGAAACCGGTTCCGGCAAGACGACCCAACTGCCCAAGATTTGCCTCGCCCTTGGGCGCGGGACGGCGGGGCTGATCGGGCATACACAGCCACGGCGGTTGGCGGCGCGGGCGACGGCCAGCCGGATCGCGCAGGAATTGAATAGTCAGCTCGGGCAAGTCGTGGGCTACAAAATCCGTTTCACCGACCGTGTGGGGGTGGAGAGCCGCATCAAGCTGATGACCGACGGCATCCTGCTGGCGGAGACGCAGGGAGACCCGCGGCTTGCGGCCTACGATACGCTGATTATCGACGAGGCGCACGAACGCTCGCTCAATATCGATTTTCTTCTCGGCTACCTCAAGGCGCTGTTGCCACGCCGCCCCGACCTCAAGCTCATCATCACTTCCGCGACGCTCGACGCTGAACGTTTCGCCCGCCATTTCGCGGATGCGGCGGGGTCGCCCGCGCCGGTGATCGAGGTTTCCGGGCGGTTGTATCCGATCGAGGTGCGCTATCGGCCTGTTGCGCTCAATGATGGGGACGACGACGAAGAAGAGAACGGTGTGCGGGCGGAAACACCCTCTCCCGGCGCTTCGCGCCACCCTTTCCCACGAGTGGGAGAGGGGAATATGGGTAGGAAAGGGGGCGGGAAGAAGCAGCGCGACCTCTTCGATGCGCTGGTTGATGCCGTTGACGAGGCACAGCATTGCGGTGCTGGCGATGTGCTCGTTTTTCTGCCGGGCGAGCGGGAAATCCGCGAGGCTACCGAGGCGCTTGCCAAGTCCCGGTTGCTTTCCGGCAGCGAGATTTTGCCGCTCTTTGCGCGACAGTCGGCGCAGGAGCAAGCGCGGGTGTTTGCGCCTTCCGGGGGGCGGCGGGTGGTGCTGGCAACGAACGTGGCGGAAACCTCGCTTACCGTGCCGGGCGTGCGCTACGTGGTCGATACAGGGCTGGCGCGGATCAAACGCTATTCGCCGCGCAACAAGGTGGAGCAGTTGCGGATCGAGAAGATCGCGCAGGCGTCGATCCAACAGCGCGCCGGACGGTGTGGCCGCGTGATGGACGGGATCTGTTTCCGGCTCTTCGATGAAGAAGATTTCAAGCGCCGCCCCGCGCATACTGATCCCGAAATCCTGCGTTCTTCGCTCGCCGGGGTAATCCTGCGGATGAAGGCGCTTGGCCTGGGAGAGGTGGAGGATTTCCCCTTCATCGACCCGCCCGGTTCCAGGCTGATCGGTGACGGTTACGCGCTTCTGGCGGAACTGGGTGCGATGGAAGATGGTGGGAGTGCTCGCCACCCGCCGAGCCGCCTCAAGGGTGGCGACGCCCCCTCGGGGGGCAGCGAGCAAAGCGAGCGTGGGGGCAGTACGTTAACCTCGATTGGTCAAGAACTGGCAAAACTGCCGCTCGACCCGCGCATCGCCCGGATGATGCTGGCCGCCCGCGAGCGTGGGGCGTTGGAAGAAGTGCTGGTGATTGCCGCCGCGCTTTCCACGCAAGACCCACGCGAGCGCCCGCAGGAAAACCCTACTGCGGCAGATCAGGCACACGCGAAGTTTCGTGTCGTGGAGCAGGATCAGCGTTCGGAATTCCTCTGGTACTGGAACCTGTGGAAAGCGTGGAACGAAGTGCAGCGCCACGAATCCGGAAACCAGCAGAAACAGTGGTGCCGCCGTCATTTTTTGTCCTGGATGCGGATGCGCGAATGGCGGGATGTCCATAACCAGCTTCATGCCCTGTGCATGGAGCATGGCTGGCATGTTAATACCGTGCCTGCCAACTACGAGGCGATTCATAAATCGTTGCTTGCCGGGCTACTCGGCAACATCGGCTGCCTGTCGGAAGAAACCGTCGGCGCACAGGCGGGGAGCTATCTCGGGGCGCGTGGCATCAAATTCTGGCCGCATCCGGGTTCGATGCTGGCGAAAAAGACGGGCAAATGGATCATGGCCGCCGAACAGGTCGACACCTCACGGCTTTTCGGGCGCTGCCTCGCCCATATCGAGCCGGAATGGGTGGAAGAGGTCGGCGCACATCTCATCCGGCGGCATGTGTTCGAGCCGCACTGGTCGAAGAGTGCGGGCTGCGTGCGGGCGTGGGAGCGGGGCGTTCTTTATGGGTTGGTGATCTGGCCGCGCCGGGGCGTGCCGTATCGTGATGTCGACCCGGCGCTGTGCCGCGAACTGTTTATCCGCGAGGGGCTGGTGGCAGGGGAAATCACCGAAGGCTCAATGCGGTCGATGGGGTTTTTGAACCATAACCTCGGGTTGGTCGCGGAAATTGAAAGGCTGGAGCAAAAGACTCGCCGCCCCGACGTACTCGTCGACGAAACCCTGATCGAAGCCTTCTACGACAGCAAGATTCCCGCCGATATCGTCGATCTCGCCGGTTTCGAGCATTGGCGCAAACAGGCCGAAAAGAACGCTTTGAGACTTCTTCACCTCACACGCGAGCAACTCATGCGCCACGATGCCGGGGGCGTGACCAGCGAACGCTTCCCGCCCGCATTCGACGTACTCGGCCAGAAGCTGAAACTCGATTACCGGCACGAGCCGGGGGACGCCGATGACGGCGTGACCCTGACCGTGCCGCTGGCGATGCTTAATCAGGTGAATGCCCACCGTTGCGAATGGTTGGTGCCGGGGTTGCTGGAAGAAAAAGTGACTGCGCTGCTGAAGACTGTGCCGCAGAAAATCCGCCACCGGTTGCAACCGCTTGCAGAAAGTGCGGCGGCGTTCATGGCGGCTGTCGAGGACGGCGAATTGGGGCAGGGCGGTGATCAGCCGCTTTTGAAAACGCTCCAGCATTTCGTCGAAGAGCGCGTGCACCTCAAATTGCCGCTGGAAAGTTTCCGCCCGGAAAACCTGCTTCCGCACTGCTTCATGAATTTTCGGGTCATCGACGAGCATGGGCGCGTGCTCGGGCAGTCCCGGCAGTTGAGCGAACTGCGTGTCCGGTTCAGGGAACGTGTGGCGGCGCGTTTTGATGTGGCCGTTGTTCCCTCTCCCGCTTGCGGGAGAGGGTGGCTCGAAGAGCCGGGAGAGGGAGGTAAGGCGGCAAAGGGCGGACGGGCTGCCCTCTCCCCCAGCCCCTCTCCCGCAAGCGGGCGATGGGAAGAACGCCCCGGCTTCACTGCTTGGGACTTCGGCAAGCTCCCCGAATTGCTCGAAGTGAATATCGACGGGCAGCAGGTCATCGGCTTTCCTGCCTTACGCGATGATGGCGACAGTGTTTCGTTGCGTCCGTTCGATTCTCCCGAGGAAGCGGCGCGGGTGCATCGTCGCGGCCTGCTGCGGCTTTTCGCCCTTGCGCTCAAGGATCAGGTCAAAGCCATCGAACGCCTGCCGGGACTGCGCGAACTGGCTTTGCAATACCGCGATTTCGGCAGCGATGCCGAACTCAAGGTGTGCCTCGTCGAAGCCAGCCTCGCCCGCTGCTGCCTCGGCGGCTCGTTGCCGGAGGACAGCGAAACCTTCGAGCGCCGCTGCAAGGAAGCCCGCCCGCGCCTGACGCTAGTCGCGCAGGAGTTCATGCGGCTTGCCATGCAACTGCTGGCAGATACTGCCCCTCTCCAGAAACGCATCGCCGCGCTGAACAAGGCTTTTCCCGATGCCGTGGCCGACATGCGCACCCAAGTCGCCGCGCTTTTGCCAAAGGATTTCCTCACAGCCTTCGACTGGGAACGCCTCGCCCACTTCCCGCGTTATCTCAAGGCTGCGCTCATGCGCCTCGACAAACTGCGCGACGACCCCGCCCGCGACGCGAAACTTTTGTCCGAGTGGAAATCGCTGGCTCAACCCTGGCAACGCGAAGCCGCCGCCCATGCCCGGAGCGGCACGCCTGTTCCCGAATTGGAAGATTTCCGATGGCTGCTCGAAGAACTGCGCGTCAGCCTCTTCGCCCAAACCCTGAAAACCCCGATGCCGGTTTCGGTGAAGCGTTTGCAGAAGATATGGGAGAGTAGGCAGCGGTGAGAGGTGGTCAGCGGGTAGGGTGGTGTAGTATTGCAACTGTTTGATGTCTCCACCTCAGAGGAACCTCACCATGGCCAAATACTACGAATCCGAACTCACCATTTTCATGCGCGAATGGCTGGAAAAGCATCCCGAGGAAAATGAAGTGAAGCAAACAGGCCAAGCCCTGTGGTGGGATCGTCCGCAAGACCCCGAGGCAAGCCGTCGCTTTGCAGTTGCGAAAGTGCCGGTGAATGCGTATTACTACAATTCACACTGATCTGTATTCTTTTTAACCGATACGCTGGGGTGTGCATAGCAACCCCAGCGTGTAGGAACAAGGATATGTTGCGATGTTGGGGTTCGTGAGCTCACTCCAACGTTAGCCATGTACCCAGTCCATACACGAAGCGGAACCCATCGCAATTTCTGAATCACGCCGGAACAGCTTCCTCAAAACGCTGGATACGTGGCAGGACATCCGCCAGTTTCATGCGGGCACACGCCGTATCGTAATCAGCCTGCAAGCCTGTCCAGAATTCCGCGCTGGTGCCGAAGAATTTTGCCAGACGCAGTGCGGTATCCGCCGTCACGGCGCGGCGTTCCCGCACTATGTCGTTGATACGCGGCGCGGTGGAGCATCTGCAACTTGCGTTCCGCGACGTGGCGGATATTGGTAAAACGCGGTGCGGACTGTCCGGCAAACAGGCTGTGCGTAATCGGGCGTTTGAACTCAAATCAGGAGTGCCTTTCAACCCGGCTTTGCATGGGGCTTGACTCTGATAACAGTATCTACACAGACTGTACGGCTTTTGCTTCTTTGCCTCCGGTTCGACGGGCAGATTCGCTGCAGCTCTGACCAAGAGGTAGAATCAAATCCCGTTGTGTTTCTGAGGTTTGTCATGCGTAAATTCATCCTTCTTGCTGCCCTGTTGCTGTCGGGGGCGGCTTATGCTCTCTCTCTCGATCAACTCACCAGCAATGACGCAACCGCCGGTCTTAAGGAGGCGCTCACCCAGGGGGCAAACAAGGCCGTTGATTTGCTGGGCAGGGAAAACGGTTTTCTCGGCAATTCCAAGGTGCGGATTCCCTTACCCGATAAATTGGACAGGGCGGGGAAAATGATGCGCTCTGTTGGTATGGGTAAACAGGTTGATGAGTTGGAAACATCCTTCAACCGCGCCGCCGAAGCCGCCGTGCCCGAAGCGAAGAAGCTGCTGGTGGACGCGATCAAGAACATGTCCGTACAGGATGCCAAAAGCATTCTTGTCGGCGGTGACAATTCCGCTACCGAGTATTTTCGCCGAACCACGTCGGCTCCGCTCGGCGACAGATTTCGACCCATCGTACAGCAGGCAATCGCCAAAGTGAAACTGGCCGAACAATACGACAAATTTGCCGGTAGTGCTGCCAGATTCGGGTTAATCAGCAAGGAGGATGCCAGCTTAGACAGCTATGTCACAAACAAGGCGCTTGATGGCCTCTTTATGATGATAGCGGAAGAGGAGAAGGCCATTCGCAAGAATCCGCTTAACGCAGCCGGCAATCTGGCGCAGAAAGTATTTGGCATACTCCGCAATTAGAGTGTTTTCGATTCAAGTGCATACACTTTTTACTCTATTTTGAGACGGGTTCTTGTAGGGCGGATGGCAATCCGCCCGTTGTCTCATACAACAACCGCTCGTCGTTTCACACAATCTGCCTGTGATTCGGCGGGACGATTGCTATCGTCCCCTACGGGTTTCACGATCAGAGCATCTTTGATCTGTACAGACTTGAACCGAAACCGCTCTAGTCCGTGTTGGTTAAACTTGTCCTCTGAGAATGTGCGCAAAGAAGTATTAGATTTCAGGTTTGTGTGACTGCTTTGTAACACACTCCGGCATAGCCTGCCCGTTTTCTGTCAATTTCTGTCACGTTTGCGCGAAATCGGATTACGTAATTTTTTGATTCAACAAAAATTGCCAGCTACCGTACTGTCTGCGGGAGAGAGAGTTATTCGGCGCGGGCAGCCCGGCGGCGGTCGATTTCTTTCAGGTGGCGCTTGCGTAGCCGGATGTTCTTCGGGGTGATTTCCACGAGTTCGTCGTCGGCGATGAACTCGACTGCCGACTCCAGCGTGAGCGTGATCGGAGGGGTGAGGTTGACCGCTTCGTCCTTGCCTGAGGCGCGGATGTTGGTGAGTTGTTTGCCCTTGATCGGGTTGACGACGAGGTCGTTGTCGCGGCTGTGCACGCCAATGATCATGCCTTCATAGAGCACCTCGCCTGGACTGACGAACATGCGTCCCCGGTTTTGCAGGTTCCAGAGCGCGTAGGCGACCGCCGTGCCGTCGTTCTGGGAAACGAGCACGCCGTTTCGGCGCTCGGACATGCTGCCCGCAAGCGGGCCGTAATCGTCGAAGACATGGCTGGCGATTCCCGTACCACGGGTGAGGGTGAGGAATTCACCCTGGAAACCGATGAGGCCGCGTGCCGGAATCCGGTATTCGAGCCGCACGCGGCCTTTGCCATCGGACTGCATGTCCTGCAATTCTCCCCGGCGACTACCGAGTTCTTCCATAATGCTGCCCTGATGAGCTTCTTCCACGTCGACGGTGAGCAGCTCGTAAGGCTCGCTCCTGGCTCCATTGATGTCCTTGTAGACCACGCGGGGGCGTCCAACGGCCAGTTCATACCCTTCGCGGCGCATGTTTTCGAGCAGGATGGTGAGGTGCAGTTCGCCACGGCCCGAGACTTCGAATACGTCAGTGTCTTGGGTGAATTCGACCCGCAGGGCAACGTTCTTGAGCAGTTCCTTTTCCAGCCGTTCGCGTATCTGGCGGCTGGTGACGTATTTGCCTTCGCGCCCGGCCAACGGTGAGGTGTTGACCATGAAGTTCATGGTGAGCGTGGGCTCGTCCACGGCAATCGGTTTCAGCCCTTCGGGGGCTTCCGGGTCGCAAAGGGTGACGCCGATGTTGACTTGATCGATGCCAGCGATGAGGACGATGTCACCCGCTTCGGCGGTCTCTGCGGGCTGGCGGTCGAGCCCCTGGAAGGTCAGGATCTGGCTGACCTTGCTCTTGCCACGGTTTTCGTCGCCGTACATCACGGTGATTTCCTGGTTCAGGCGGATGCTTCCGCGTTTGATGCGCCCAATGCCAAGCTGACCCATGTAGGTTGAATGATCGAGTGAGCAGATCTGGAGTTGCAGTGGCCCGTTGACGTCGATTGTGGGGGGCGGGACATGCTTGAGGATGACGTCGAACAGCGGGCGCATGTCCTTGCGCTCGTCTCCGGGGTGCACGAAGGCGTAGCCATTGAGGGCAGAAGCGTAGATGACCGGGAAGTCGAGCTGTTTCTCGGTTGCCCCGAGTTTGTCAAAGAGGTCGAACGTGTGGTTGATGACCCAATCCGGGCGTGCACCGGGACGGTCGATCTTGTTGACGACGACGATGGGCCGCAGCCCCTGGGCAAGCGCCTTGCGGGTGACAAATCGGGTTTGCGGCATTGGTCCTTCCTGGGCATCGACGAGCAGCAGCACGCTATCGACCATCGAGAGTACGCGCTCGACTTCGCCGCCAAAGTCCGCGTGGCCCGGCGTGTCGACGATGTTGATGTGGGTGTCGCCGTACCGGATTGCGCAGTTCTTCGACAGGATGGTGATGCCGCGCTCCTTTTCGATATCTCCCGAATCCATGACCCGTTCGGCAACCTGTTGGTTGTCACGGAACGTGCCGGATTGGCGAAGGAGTTGGTCGACTAGGGTGGTTTTGCCGTGGTCGACATGGGCGATGATGGCAATATTGCGGATGGGATGGGACATGAAAGGCGCGCTACTGAAAAAAAAGCTTTATATTCTAACAGAGGAGATGGCGTGTTATCATCCGACGCTTTTCACGGCGCACAGGAGGTGCCTGTGCCCGGAAAAATGAAGGAGTCGGAAACCTTGCTCGCAATCATCGGGGGGTCGGGGCTGACCCAGTTATCCACGCTTGAAGTGCTGCGGCGCGAGGTATCGCGCACGCCTTATGGCGAGCCTTCAGGGGCGCTGACGTTTGGCAGGCTGCTTGGGGGCGAAGTGGTTTTCTTGGCGCGGCATGGCTACGGGCATACCATCCCGCCGCACCGGGTCAATTACCGCGCCAACCTCTGGGCGTTGAAAGCCGTTGGGGCGGAGTGCGTCGTTTCGGTGGCCTCGGTCGGCGGTATCCGCCCGGATTGTGTGCCGGGTACGCTGGTCGTACCCGATCAGATATTGGATTACACATGGGGCCGTGCCAATACTTTCTTCGACGCCCTTCATACGTCGGTGCGCCATATTGACTTTACCCATCCTTACGATGAGGGGATGCGCCGCCGGATCCTCGATATGGCGCATGAGGCGGGCGAAGAAGTGATCGACGGGGCGGTCTACGCGGCCACGCAAGGTCCGCGCCTGGAGACGGCGGCGGAAATCGACCGTTTGGAGCGTGACGGCGCGGACGTGGTCGGGATGACCGGCATGCCCGAGGCTGTGCTTGCCCGCGAACTGGAACTACCCTATGCCGCAATCAACGTAGTAGCCAACTTCGCCGCAGGCCGTGGGACGAGTGTGCAGGGTATCCATTTTGAGCGTGTCGAGCAGGTATTGCAGGAAGCGATGTTACGGGTGCGCAACGTGCTCACCCGTTTGTGTCAACAGTAAGAAAGGTGGAGGTGGGATATGACGCTGCAAAATAAGCCAGAAACGGCGTTGAAGAAACTCGAAAACCGTTTTGAACACCTCCTATTCACCAGCCGCTGGTTGATGGCTCCGGTCTATCTCGGGTTGGTTGTGGCGATGCTGGCGCTGCTTTACAAGTTCAGCAAGGATATTTATGGCCTTTTTGCAGGGATGACCACCATCTCCGGCGGTGAATTGATTATCGTTATATTGTCGCTGGTCGATGTGGCGCTCATTATGAACCTGCTGATCATCATCGTATTTAGCGGGTATGAGAATTTCGTTTCCAGGATGGGCGATTTACATGACCACGAAGACCGTCCGGACTGGATGGGGCATATCGGTTTTTCCGATCTCAAAATCAAGCTGATCGGCTCGATGGTAGCGATTTCCGGTATCGAATTACTCAAGGCGTTTATGCACATCAGCCAAAGGGTTTCACAGATTTCAGGTACGCAAGTTGACCAGCAGGCCATTCAAATCGAGAATCATTATCTGATCTGGCTGGTTGTCATTCATGTGGTGTTTTTATTCTCTGGTATTTTCTATGCGCTGATGGATCGGCTGAGCGGCAAGCACTAAGACTTGTGGGAGAGGGAAAGGAATCTTTAACCATAAGCTGTGAGAGCGTAAACGTAAATGATGTGGGAAGAGGAAACATGAAATGGTTTATTAAAGCGCTGAAGCATTACGCCGACTTCAGTGGACGAGCACGGCGGAAAGAATATTGGATGTTCGTGCTGTTTAACATCATTTTTTCTTTCGTATGGATGTTTTTTGCAATATCCGTATATGGGTTTACCAATGGTAGATATCCTGTGCTTGGATATGCAGGAATGATAGCTAATTTTTTTTACACCTTTGCAATGCTGCTACCGGGCTTGGCAGTCACCGTCCGCCGCTTGCACGACGTAGGTAAAAGCGGTTGGATGCTATTCATTAATTTGATTCCCATTATTGGTGGAATCTGGTTGTTCGTACTGATGCTAACCGATGGGCAGCAGGGAGAGAATAAATACGGACCAGATCCCAAAACGTCGCCGGAAATATTCGACGACCCGGTGAAGCTGAGAAGCGCAAGTATTATGTTGATAATCGCTTCTATTGCGTCGATAGCTAATTTTATTGTGCTGACTGTGCAAATTTTTAATAAGGGATATATAAATTATATATCAATATCATTCAATATTATTCTATACGCTATGCTATTAATAGCGGGCATTTTACTATTAAACGAAAAACAGCTTCACGATATACGAGGAAAAGGAAAAATTTCTATCATTTTGCTATTGATAGTAACCTCTATATTTTTTGTATCATGTGCAGTAGATGTGATATCTATTTTCTCCTTCTTATCCAAAAATGAGATATCTATTTTCTCCTTCTTATCCAAAGAGCCGTTCATGCACCGTTTCTGCCTTTCGTTTGTTAATGCTTTACTCTATTTATCATTTGCATTGCTTATTACATTTATTTTGTTTGCATCGCAAAACAAAACCCTTATTCGGAGTGCAACCTTATCTTTAATCGTATTTATAGGTTTAACTTCGCTATTTAACGTTTATTTTTCTATGAACCACTTAGTTAATCCGTTTTCTTATTTCGG
>WQYV01000062.1 GCA_009781085.1 Betaproteobacteria bacterium | reverse complement strand
CTAAGCGATCCTGCTGCTTTAGTGTTCATGCATTGATCCAACCCATATGCAGGTATCTTAGTGCTATCGTAAGGCCCATGTTCTCGCACAGTGAGCATAAATATAAAAACAGGTTTATTCGGATAAACCGATAGAACATTTTTTGTATACCGCGCCATTTCACTAGATGATGTTTTCCACAAATTTTGGTTTTTATCCACATTTAATCCAATATCTTGTGGCTGAAGCACAAGATCAAAACCCAAATCACGATAAGCATTATTAGCATTATAAGCATTCTTCTCAGTAGCTATTAACACTATAGTATAGTAACCTTTTTCTTTTAAAAATTTGGGTAAACTATATGATAAGTGTGGTGTGACATTGTAATAAACAGTCTCAGCTGATGAACCAAAATCGGTGCTAGGTAAACCGGAAAGCAATGTAAACTCAGATTTCCATGTACCACCACCAAAAGTGTGAACTCTCAACCAGTTTGTCACCACTGTATCCGACTGTGGTTCAAACATGGTTAATTTAGGCCATTGCGCACAAGGTATATCAAAAATTTGTGGATTAACCGTTGATTCTTGCAACCAAACGATGATATTAGGTAATTTCCCATCTACACCTTCTGAAAGCACGCTAACAGGTAGTGCAGCAAGTGATTGCTTAAACAATCGATCATCTGCCACTATTTTTGGTGATTGATAGGTAAATCCATTTACAGACATGATCAGATTTGAAAAAGTATTATTATATCTTCTGACAGTTAAGTTTTTTTCCCAATCTTGCTTTGTAAGCTCGCTATGGGAAAAATAATTGCTTAACATTACACATAAAATTATTACCACTACCCCGCTGCTACGTATCATATATCCGTAACGTTTATCTTTCTTACGAGATAGTGACACACTGTATGCTAATAATACAAAAAGCAATATAAATACCAAACCAACCCAAGGATATTGCACCATTGTTTCCCAATTATTGCTATCCATTAATATTTGAAAATCAGGAAATAATAGTGGACTCGTATAATAGTGATCCTTTAATCTATCTAGCATGTATACTGAAATAATAATCGCTGATGCGAACGCAATACTGCGTAAAAATTGTCCGGTTACACTAAGCAAGAAAGAAAATGGCAGCAACAAAAAACTGCAAGCGAAGACTGTCGACTCTAATGAATAAGAGCAACTCACTAGAATCGCACAAGCTGTACAAAACAGCATGCCAGCAAAAAACAGATCGGTTCGATATTTTGTGAATAGTTTCATGTTTCCCCGTGTTGTGCATGTTGTAGTTTGTAGAAATGCACATAAGCAAAATTCATGCCATATATTTTACGTATCGTAACATCTTGAATAATTGTATTTTTATAGATACTATGCTGTCACTTATATAGTGTTGTAAATAATACCGACAGTCGTTATGTCATGACGGAATAGTGAGTCTTGAGATGAGAGGAAATTTTGACGTGGATACAAAACCCCCCTCTCCCACTTGTGGGAGAGGGTGCCCCGAAGGGGCGGGAGTGGGGCAGGGGAGAGGGCAATGAATGTACAGGCTTAAATCGAAACGCTCTAGCCTGTAAGCCGGGCGAAACGCCGGGAAGAGTTTGGAAAATCCATCGACATCGCAAACGCGGCCAGCAGGCCGAGTGCGGCGGCAGCGGCAACGGTGTGCCATGTGAAAGCGATGGGCGGCGGCGTGGCAGGGAAGGGGAGCGCTGTGACGGCGGCGCCGACGATCACAAAAACGATGGCGTACCATTGATATTCGGTCAAGCGCTTCCAAATTCGGGTTTGAGGTTCGCCACGGTAAGCTTCTTCGACAAATCGCGCCAACCCGGCGAGCAGTAGGCAAAGCCCCAAAATGAGTGTCAAGCGAGCGCCGAGGCTCCAGAGCTGCAACAGGATCAACGCCATGATGAAGTTGGCGGCAATGGCGTAAAGCGGTGTGGCGTGGATCGGTCTTCCGCCGAAGGAACTCATGAGGCAGACGCGCGAGGAGGGGTTGGTCACGCGCAAGCCGAGGGCGGCGTCAATGCCCGGGTCGAGCGGACGCCCATGGCAACAGCCTTGAACAAGGCAGCGCAGGCGTCCGAGGATCATGATGACGGGTGAAGCGACCGCAAAAGCGGCGAGCAACACGAGGGTATCGGCTCCGGCGAGCGGCGCGAAGAATGTACTGAGTGCGCCGCCGAGCACTGCGCCGAAGTAGCCGAAGGGTCGAAGCAGCGTCGGCGAACCTTCGATGAATTGCGCCCAGAGTGCCCCGCCGACGAGGGTGCCAACGCCGGTGATGGCGACGGCGTAAAGCCCGTCCGTCCCGGCAAACGTGGCCGCAACTAACGCCCCGACGAAGGCGGCAGAGCCCGAGTAAACCGCGTGATTGAAAATGCGAAGCGAACCGATGCGCCAGGTACGCAGCGAATTGGCAAGACGCCCGGCGGCATCCATGCAGGCGCGAAGGAATCGGGCGCGGTAGCGAATGGTAAGGTACACGAGTGCGGCGGCGAAGAGGTCGGCGATGGCGTGTTGCCCCGTCGTCAAACAACTGAGTGTGATGGCGGCTGCCCATACCGGCGCGAGCCAGTGCCAGCAACCGCCGCGTTTCGCCAACGCGGCCATCGCGATCAATGCCCACAACACATGAAACGACGGAAAAGCGTTGCCGCCCGCAGGCGCATCGATGGTGCGTTCGAGATGAAGCAGATCGGCCCAAAAGCCGCTGCCCTCGAAAGCGTGTGGGAGTGCGGTAAACGGCAGAAGAAGGTAGAGGGGAAAACACACGATCATGGCGGCGATGGCGGCGCGCAGGTACTCGCGCAGCGCCGCCTGCGTTGGCGCGAGAAGTGCGGCAAGTGGCACCATCACATAGGCGGATGCGTAGAAAATTTCCGTCCAGACAAGAACAGGCCAACCCTGCTCGAAGGGGAGAGAAATGTTGACGGTTTCTGCACGGCTCCCGAGCCAGCCGATGATGGTGTAGAGCACGACCCACGGGATGATGACGAGAACGAAAGCCGATACGCGATCAGCGATGTCGGGAGCGGCGAGGGTGTTGTCGGGGATGCGGAAAAACGGTTTGTGTTCATCCAGCAGGGGGCCAAAACGACGCCGAAGGTCGGGGCGTTCAAAGCCCAGAACGAGGGCGACAGCGCCCGCGATGGTGACAGGCAGCACCAGCCAGAAGCCACCAGATGAGCCGCTCATGATCGCGGCGCCGGCGCATGCGGCGGCAAAGCCGACGTAGATCGGGTGGCGCATCAACCGATAAGGGCCGCGAGCCACATAGACGGGCGGGGGATACCCGTTCATCGGTAGGCCGCGCCCGTGGATGCGCAACGCAAGAATGGCGGCGGCCATCAACGCCATGCCTGCCGCGAGCAGAAAGGCGCCGATGGGGGCGCTTTCAAACGGGACCGGCGGCAAAAACGCGTTGGCGGCGTATGCCCAGAACGCGAGGGCAGCGGGAAGGACGACGCAAAAAGTCACCGCATAGAGGAATTTTCCGATGAGGTTGTTTTTCATGGGTCGTGTTGAGGAAAAACGACATGTTCGTGAAGTGCATAACCACGGTTTGTGGCGCTGTACGATGGGTTTTCGGGAACGGCATCATGATAGAGCACGCCTTCGCTCAACCATTTGGTTTCGTGGAGATTGAGAATGCTGGAAGGAAAAGCGCTGATGATTTTACGCAGTGGTTGAAGCAATGTTGCCGATAGGCTGCCCGCGCGCAATTCGCGGGCGTTTGTCATTTCCAGCGTGATCGGGCATGCCCTGATGCGCTCGCGGGAGATTTCGGACGGCGCGTCCAACGCAACGCCGTTGTGCAGCGTCAGATCGAGCGGATGTCCACCAAGCCATTTGATCCAGACAAGCGAATCGGTGGCCGAGTGAAAACGCCCCCAATACAGATCTGTGATCGGAAGTTGCCAGGGCGGAATGGTGAGTGACAAATGTTCTGCGTAGCCGCTTCCCGTGACGTGCTGCTCACGGTGCGCGATGGTTGCGCGGGCGCGTGGGGCCAGACACGTCCAGATGACCTCGCCGACATCGGTTTTGAGGAGCGAATGTTCAAGCGGGGCGTCGGGAGCTTGCCATTTCGCGGATATTTTCAGCGGCGCAAAATCAAAACACAGGCTGCTGTCGCGCCATGCCGGAGCAGTGTAGGCGCGTAACGATGTATGCGTGCGCGTCGGGGAATCTGGCGCGGATTCTAGCAGGTTAACATACGAAATCTTCAGACGTCGCCATTGCAGCGTGGCTGCATAAATGATGAGCGCACGGTCGGCATTCGTAATGCAATCCAGATAAAATTTGGACAAATGGAATGGAGTGACGGGGGAAGTCATGAGTCAGTCTACCTCAGACTACCCATCGTGCATCCCTTTTAGCCTCGAAAAAACTTCCTCATGCGTGAGGCGTTTGTCGGAAACGGCGGCGGCACGGTCGGCTTCATCCAGCCTGAGTGCCAGGTCGTCCGTAAGCTCCGCGTATTTTTCGAGGCTCATGACAACCATTGCACCATAGCCATTTTTCGTTAAGTAAACAGGCTTCCCGCTGTTAACGATGCTTTCAATTTCGGGAAATTTGTTCCGCAGGTCGGATACTGGTCTGATTTGGATCATTTTATTCACCTTTTGCAGTTTATTTTATCCTAATTCTATCATAATATTATCATCATCATGTCAAAACGAACGGTGTTGCTCGCAGGTCAAAGGTTTGCTAAACGCAACGTTTTTCCCTTGCATTCCCTGCTCTTGCGCATAAACTACGCGCCTTTCACCACCGCCCCGGAGTACCGCATGTCCATCAAATCCGACCGCTGGATACGCAGCATGGCCGAACGGCACGGCATGATCGAGCCGTTCGAGCCCCAACTAGTGCGGGAGGTCGAGGGGCGCAAGATCGTTTCCTATGGCACGTCGAGTTACGGCTACGATATCCGCTGTGCCCCGGAATTCAAGGTTTTCACCAACATCAATTCTACGGTCGTCGACCCCAAGGCGTTTGACCCGAAGTCTTTCGTCGAGATCGATGCCGAGGTATGCATCATCCCACCCAACTCTTTCGCGCTGGCGCGCACGGTTGAGTATTTCCGCATCCCGCGCAACGTGCTGACGGTGTGCCTGGGGAAAAGCACCTATGCGCGCTGCGGCATCATCGTGAACGTGACGCCGTTTGAGCCAGAGTGGGAAGGTTACGTTACCCTGGAGTTCTCGAACACTACGCCGTTGCCCGCAAAGATATATGCAGGTGAGGGCTGCGCGCAGGTGCTGTTTTTCGAGTCCGACGAGGTGTGCGAAACCTCGTACAAGGATCGTGGCGGCAAGTACCAGGGACAGGTCGGCGTTACCCTGCCGAAGATTTAAGATACATTTGGGGGCAGCATAGCCTGCCCGCCGGGGACACTGAGATGCGATTCCAATTCCCGATCATCATCATCGACGAGGACTTCCGATCCGATAACGCTTCCGGGCTGGACATCCGTGCCTTGGTCGAAGCGATCAAGAAAGAAGACATGGATGTGCTGGGCGTAACCAGCTACGGCGACATGACCGCGTTCGCGCAGCAGCAGAGCCGCGCTTCAGCCTTCATCCTGTCCATCGACGACGATGAATTTACTTCACGCGAGGCCGCTGACAAGGCCATCGACGGCCTGCGTGCGTTCGTCGAGGCGATCCGCCAGCGCAATACCGACATCCCTATCTTCCTCTATGGCGAAACCCGCACCGCCCGGCATATCCCGAACGATGTGTTGCGCGAGTTGCACGGTTTCATCCACATGTTCGAGGACACCCCGGAGTTTATCGCCCGCTACGTGGTGCGGGAGGCCAAGCATTATCTCGATTCGCTGCCGCCCCCCTTTTTCCGTGCGCTGACCCATTATGCCGCAGACAGTTCCTATTCCTGGCACTGTCCCGGACACTCGGGCGGGGTCGCTTTTCTGAAGAGCCCGGTCGGGCAGATGTTCCATCAGTTTTTCGGCGAAAACATGTTGCGCGCTGATGTATGCAACGCGGTCGACGAACTCGGCCAGTTGCTCGATCACACCGGTCCGGTAGCGGCTTCCGAGCGTAACGCGGCGCGCATCTTTAGTTGCGATCATCTATATTTCGTCACCAACGGCACGTCGACGTCGAACAAAATGGTGTGGCATACCACGGTCGCACCTGGTGATATCGTGGTCGTGGATCGCAATTGCCACAAATCGATATTACATTCGATTGTCATGACCGGGGCGGTTCCGGTGTTCCTGACCCCGACTCGCAACCACTACGGCATTATCGGCCCGATTCCTCTGGAAGAGTTCCGCATCGAAAACATCCGAAAAAAGATCGAAGCCAACCCCTTTGCGCGTGAGGCGAAGAACAAGAAGCCGCGCATCCTGACCATTACGCAATCGACTTACGACGGGGTAGTCTACAACGTCGAAACCATCAAGCAAATGCTCGACGGCCATATCGACACCCTGCATTTCGATGAAGCCTGGTTGCCGCACGCGGCTTTCCACGACTTCTACGGCGATTTCCATGCTATTGGCGAGGGCCGTCCGCGATGCTGGGAGTCGATGGTTTTTTCTACCCAATCGACCCACAAACTGCTCGCCGGACTGTCGCAGGCCTCCCAAATCCTCGTGCAGAACTCCGAGACCCGCCAACTTGACCGCGATATATTCAATGAAGCGTACCTGATGCATACATCGACTTCGCCGCAGTACGCAATCATCGCATCCTGCGATGTGGCGGCAGCAATGATGGAAGCGCCCGGCGGTACGGCGCTGGTCAATGAATCGCTGGCCGAGGCCATCGAATTCCGCCGCGCCATGCGCAAGGTGGGCGGCGATTATGGTTTGAATGACTGGTGGTTCCAGGTCTGGGGTTCGGAGCATCTCGACGACGACGGCCAACTCAACCAAGAGGACTGGACGCTGCGCGCCAACGAGCGCTGGCACGGCTTCGGCAACCTCGCGGCGGGTTTTAACATGCTTGATCCGATCAAGGCCACTATCATCACGCCGGGTCTGGATGTTGATGGCGATTTTGCCGACCATACCGGTATTCCAGCCGCAATCGTCACCAGGTATCTGGCTGAGCACGGGATCATTGTCGAGAAAACCGGGTTGTATTCATTTTTCATTATGTTTACCATTGGCATTACCAAGGGCCGTTGGAATACGATGCTTACGGAGTTGCAGCAATTCAAGGACGACTACGACCGTAACCAACCTCTGTGGCGCGTGATGCCCGAGTTCATTGCGCGGTTCCCAAGGTATGAACGGATCGGCCTCAAGGATCTGTGCGGCCAGATTCACCAGTTCTACAAGAAGAACGATGTCGCGCGCCTGACCACCGAAATGTATCTCTCCGACATGATCCCCGTCATGAAGCCTGCCGATGCTTTCGCCCGCATGGCGCACCGCGAAATTGAGCGGGTGATGCTAGACAATCTGGAAGGGCGGGTGACGGCAATGCTGGTGACTCCCTATCCGCCGGGTATTCCGCTACTCATTCCGGGCGAGCGTTTCAACGCTATCATCGTCCGTTACCTCACCTTTGCACGCGACTTCAATGCCGCGTTCCCTGGGTTCGAGACGGATATTCACGGGCTAGTGAAAGGGGAGGATGGCAAGTATTACGTCGATTGCGTGAAGGCCGATTAGGGCGGTTGTGTGATGATGTGACGCGTAGATTCCGGGTAGCTTGGCCTCATGCGCAAGATCATTCACTGTGATTGCGACTGCTTTTACGCGGCGGTCGAGATGCGCGACGACCCAACGTTGCGTGGCAAACCGCTTGCCGTGGGCGGGCAGGCTGAGGTGCGAGGGGTCATTGCGACCTGCAACTACGAGGCGCGTGCTTTTGGCGTGCGTTCTGCGATGTCGACAGCGCGAGCCTTTCGGCTGTGCCCGCAACTCATCCTGCTGCCGCCGGATTTTCGCCGCTATCGTGAAGCCTCCCGGCAGATCCTCGCCATTTACCGCGATTATACTTCGTTGGTGGAGCCGCTTTCACTCGACGAAGCCTATCTGGATGTGAGTGGCATCAACCTCTGCCAGGGTTCGGCTACGCGGATGGCTGAAGAAATCCGTACCCGGGTTCGCGCTGAAGTGGGCATTACCGCGTCGGCGGGTATTGCGCCAAACAAATTTCTGTCCAAGGTGGCAAGCGACTGGAACAAACCCGATGGGCAGTTCGTCATTCGCCCGCAGGATGTCGATGCCTTTGTTGCCGTTTTGCCAGTGGGTAATATTTTTGGGGTCGGCAAGGTTACGGCAGCACGGTTGCAAAAGTGCGGCGTGCGAACTTGCGGCGACCTGCGCGCCTGGGATATGGCTCGTCTCGTCGGCGAATTCGGACGTTTTGGCGTCGCGCTCTACCAGCTTTGCCGTGGAATTGATGAGCGCCCTGTACGGCCGGACCGCATCCGCAAATCCCTGTCGGTGGAACGTACCTACGCCCATGATTTGCCTGATTTGGCCGCCTGCCATACCGAACTGTCACCACTGATCGCAGAATTCCGTCGCCGTTTTGCCAACCTGTCGGCTCCGAGGTCCGTACACAATGCGACGGTGAAGGTCAAATTCGCTGATTTTACCCAGACTACTGCCGAATGCGTGTGTGCGTCCCCTGAGGAAGGCATTTGGGGTGTGCTGCTCGACGAGGCATATGCCCGGCAAGGAAAAGCAGTTCGTTTGCTGGGGGTGGGCGTGCGTTTCGCGGATATTGAAGATGGCAGCAGAGGGGGCGGGGGGGAGGGGCAGGTTGGGTTGTTTGATAGCCTGCCCATATGTTAGGGAGAAATTCCTAAAGTATGCGATCGGTATGAGTTGGAAAGAAAAAATTAGATGAACCGGAACGCAACGATGGCCACCAATGTTGGCAGGGCGGCGGCGGCAAGCAGGCCGAGCGGGCTGACCTTGCTGTCTTTGAAATGCTCTTGCAGTATCGACACCCCGGCTGGGTTGGGGGCGTTTGCGATTATCGTCAAACCCCCGCCCGTGACCGCACCCGTCACCAGCGCATGCTTGAATTCGCCCGGCAAGCCCTGCACCAATGAACCCAAGTAGGTGAGGGTGGCGTTGTCCGTGATCGCTGTCAGCACTGTGGCTCCGTAATATACGGTGGAAGAATTCATTGATTCGAGCAGCGGTTCCAACCACCACGACTGCTGCCCGCCAAGCGTCACCAGCCCGGCCAGGAAGCAACTCACCATCAGGCTTTCGCGCAGGATCAAGCGATCCTGGAAACGTGGATAGGTGTGGGCAAACGCCATGAAAGACAGCAGGATGCCGATGAAGGCGGACGGATGATGGGCAAAGAGCACGATCAGGCTCAGGAACACCAAGTGAAGGGCGATGACCGGGGCGGGGACATCATGGCATTTGTTTCGGTCCTCGGCCTCGAATCTGAGCAGTTCCCTGCAGAAAATCAGGCTGACGGCCAGCGCGTTGATGAATACGGCCAGCGCGCTGCGCCAGCCAATTTGTGAAAGCATGAATCCGCTATCCCACTGCCAAGTTTTTGCCACCATTAGAACCGGCGGGGCCGCGAAATTGGTGAGCGTGCCGCCGATGGAAATATTGACGAACAAAACGCCGATAGTGGCGTACATCAAGTGTGGGGACATTCCTTTACGGTAATACGTCTCTTTCAGGATCATCGCGGCCAACGTCATGGCGGCAGGTTCGGTGATGAGGGACGACAGCAATGGGATCACGGTCAGGATAGTGAAATGGAACGCGATGCCACGCGGCAGGGGCAATCGCCCGGAGACGGTCTGTGCGATGGCAGAAGCGAAGAGGAGCACGGGCTTGCTTGCCGCCACGATCATGATAGCCAGCACGAACAGGGGTTCTGCGAAGCTAAGGCTCTCCAGGTATTCCGTGACGGCGAGAAAAGAACCTTTTTCTGATCCAATGGCAGTCAGGGCAATAAAAACGATCAATACGCCGGCCCAGAAACCGAAAGCGAACTCCACTTCAGCGAACAATCCCCATAGCTTCGCATGCGAAGGGGTTTTCTCTGCCAGCCGTGCGATAAAACCGACGGAAAAGGTATGCAGGATGGCGATGGCGAACAGGAGCGTGCCGATAGCCTGAATTGTCGTGGGGCTCATGAAGGAGGTTTTGTGGAAGCGGGCAGGGCGGGAGGTGAAAGATTGCCCACGAATCTACCCGAGAACCGTATCAACTACCAAGCGACGGGGGCGGATTTTGGGCGGGAGGGTTCGGTTCTATGGTTTTTTCGTCAATACCCTCGAATTAACGAAATTGCCGCACAATACGGACGGAAGCGCACTATGGGACTGGCTGAAGTTCCTGGAACCGTTTCTGAGCCGCCTTTCAATCCCATCGATTTGGAGAACTTATGAACATCTCGCACCGTGTCATGTCCATGTTCCGCGTTGCGAAACCATCCTTGTTTTTGTATGCCCTGGTTATCCTGGCAACCGCCATTTTCCCGGTGGCGCATGCGCAGGTCGCCCTCAACGTCACCGACCCGAAAGCCGCAGCCGTCACCGTGCAGTCAGCGGACATTACGACCGAAGTCACTGGGCGTTTTGCGGTAACGACGTTCGACCTCGTCTTTGCCAACCCCAACAGCCGCGTACTCGAAGGCACGTTCGAATTTCCCCTGCTCGATGGCCAGCGTGTGGTGCGTTTCGCGCTCGACATCAATGGCGTGCTCCGCGAAGCTACGCCCGTCGAAAAGGAAAAAGGCCGCGCCGTGTTCGAGGAAATCCAGCGCCACCGCGTCGACCCCGGCTTGCTCGAACAGACCGTGGGCAATAACTACCGCGCACGTGTTTTCCCAATCCCTGCCAACGGTACGCGCCGCATCGTCATCGCATACCAGGAGGACTTGCTCGTTGCGTCGGCAGCAAAGGCTGCGCCGCGCTACCGGCTTGCGCTCGATTTCCCGAATGCGCTCAAAACCTTCAACCTCACCACAAAGGTTTTTTCCGCACCCGGCACGGCTCCGCCGAAGGCTACGACCACGCTCGCGCTTGAATTGCCCGCATGGCGCGACGCGAAAATACTCAGCGTGAAAAAGGAAAACTTCACCGCACGCGGCCTGCTTGAACTTGAACTTCCCCAAACGCCTGCCGATGCCCGCCCGGCCGTCATCACGGAAACCTTCAACGGCCGCGAATATTTTTATGCCGAAGCCGTGTTGCCTGCCGCAGCGATGAAAGCGAAACCGCGCCCCGTGCCCAAAACTGTCGGCATCCTCTGGGACGCTTCCGGCTCAGGCAGCGCCCGCGACCACGAACGCGAATTTGCGCTCCTCGACGCATGGTTTGCCACGGTGCGCGACGTTGACGTGAAGCTCGTCAGCCTCCGCAACACCGCTGCTGCCCCAGTTGCGTTCAACGTGCGCGGTGGCAAATGGGTTGAGCTGCGTGCCGCGCTCGAAAAGATGTCCTACGACGGGGCCACGTCGTTTGACGGGCTCAAAGATGATGCCGCCGTGAGCGAATGGCTGCTCTTCTCCGACGGCCTGGTGAATTTCGGGGTAACCCAAAACCTCGAAAAGCTCCCGCTTCGCGCCCCTGTACACATGGTAAGTGCCAGCACAAGCGCCGCGCCCGCGTTCCTGCGCGGGTTGGCGGCGCGTGGCAGTGGCGAGTACGTGGATTTGCTGGCAATTGACGCCAAAGCTGCCACCGCACACCTGCGCCAGATTTCGCCGCGGGTGATTGCTGTCGAACGGGATCCGGAAGCTGTCGCGCAGGTGTTCCCCGAAGTGGGCATGACGGTAAACACTGAAAGCGGCGCGCTGATTGTGACAGGCATCCTGCGTAAACCTTCGGCAACCGTGCAGGTGAAAGTGGGCTTTTCCGAAGCGGACGCGCAGACGCTTGAACTTACCGTCAAATCCGGGGAGGGGGCAAGCACACTTGCCGCTCGGGCGTGGGCTGCAACGAAGATCGACACCCTTGCAGCTACTGCGGGGGACAACCGTGAGGACATTCGCCGCACGAGCCGCGAATTCCGTATCGTTACCGCGGATACCTCGCTGATCGTGCTCGAAACGCTCGAAGACTACATCCGCTACGACATCGAGCCGCCCGCCGAATTGCGCGACGGATTGCTGAAATACCGCCGCACCACCGAGGCCGCTTTCGACAAAAGCCGCCAGGGGCAAATCGAACGTGTCGTGCAACAGTTCAACGAGCGTGTGAAGTGGTGGGAGAAAGAGTTCCCGAAGAGCACACCGCCCAAATCTCGCAAAGAAAATAAAGATATCCGTGGGCGGGGCGATTCTGGGGCAAACGAGCCATCTCCGCCACCCCCGTCAGCCCAACCACTAATGGCTGCACTGCCAGAGAGCGATTGGGAAAGTGCACCTAGTGGTGCTGCTTCTACGTCAGTGCCCGCTACGCCCGTTGCCACGCCTGCATCCATTGCCCTCCAGCGTTGGTCGCCTTCGGCAGGTTATCTCGACCATCTGCGCCGCGTGCCAAGCTCGAAGCGTTTCGAAGCCTATCTTGAAGAACGTGCTGACCATGCACGCGAGCCGGGTTTTTATCTGGATGTCGCGGGGTATTTCTTCGATGAAGCCAAGGATGCCGCAACGGGGTTGCAGATCCTGTCGAACCTTGCCGAGCTTGGACTTGAGGACGCTGCCTTGCTGCGTGTGCTCGGTTACCGTCTCGTGCAGGCGGGACGGCCCGACTTGGCCTTGCCGGTGTTTGAGCATGTGCTGAAGATTCGTGGCGAGGAACCGCAAAGCCGCCGCGACCTCGCGCTTGTCTACGCGAAACTCGGGCATCCCCAGCGTGCAGTCGATTTGCTTTGGGAAGTCGTGAGCCGTTCGTGGGATGGACGTTTCCCCGAAATCGAGCTGATCGCGCTTGAAGAACTGAACGCCATTGCGGCGACGAGCAAGGAAAAGCTCGATTTGTCGAAAATCGATTCGCGCCTGCTCAAAAGCATGCCTGTCGGGTTGCGCGCCATCCTGACATGGGATGCCGACAACTGCGATATCGACCTGTGGGTTGATGACCCGAACGGCGAACGTGCGATGTATAGCCATCCTCTTACCCATCAGGGCGGGCGTATGTCGAAGGATTTCACCGGCGGCTACGGGCCGGAAGAGTTCCTGGTGCGCAAGCCGAAACCCGGCAAATACACGGTGCGCATCAATTACTACGGCGATAGCCGCCAGACGGCCCTTGGCCCCGTGACGGCGCAGGTCCGGCTGGTTACCGGTTTCGGCACATCGAAGGAAAAGGAGGAGCTTATTACCGTGCGCCTTGTGGACAGAAAGGAGTCGCTCGAAATCGGTTCGATCGAGATCGGGAAATAGGCGCGGTAGCGTCTGGTTGCGTCACCGGTTCCGCGCATGGGCGGAACCGGTGACGTGTTTTTTGAGTCACCCCGGCCTAGAGGCCGGGGATTCCTCGATACGGTCTTGGTGAGCCTTCGGCTCCCATAACGCTTTGTCTCGCTTGACCCCGCCATAAATGGCGGGGATTGCGCTCGACGCGTGTTCATCCTTCCCCATGCCGGTCCGCGCCAAAGGCGCGTTCCCGCAATCGGAACAATTCGTCCCGTGCCGCTGCGGCCTGCTCGAATTCCAGGTTGCGGGCGTGTTCCTGCATGGTTTTTTCGAGTTTCTTGATGGCCTTGGCCAAGGCTTTTTCATCCATCGCCGCGTAATCGGCCTCGCGGGTTTTATCGGCGGCGCGAACGTGCTTGCCGGATTCTTCGCCGGAGTAAACGCCGTCGATGATGTCCTTGATGCGCTTGGTAACGGTGCGGGGGGTGATGCCGTGGGCGGTGTTGAAGGCGACCTGCTTGGTACGGCGGCGTTCGGTTTCGGAAATGGCACCGCGCATGGAGTCGGTGACACGGTCTGCGTAGAGGATGGCCGTGCCGTGGATGTGGCGGGCGGCGCGGCCAATGGTCTGGATGAGGCTGCGTTCGGAACGCAGGAACCCTTCCTTGTCCGCGTCGAGAATCGCCACGAACGAGACTTCGGGGATGTCCAGCCCTTCGCGCAGCAGGTTGATGCCGACGAGGACATCGAATTCGCCCAGCCGCAGGTCGCGGATGATTTCGACCCGCTCTACGGTGTCGATGTCGGAGTGCAGGTAGCGCACCCGGACGCCGTGCTCGGCCAGGTAATCGGTGAGTTCTTCGGCCATGCGCTTGGTGAGCACGGTTACGAGTACCCGTTCCTTGGCGTCGCTCCGGCGGTGGATTTCGCTGAGGAGGTCGTCGACCTGGGTGCTTGCCGGACGGACGATGACTTCGGGGTCGACGAGCCCGGTGGGACGCACGACCTGTTCGACGACTTGGCCTTGGTGTTCCTGTTCGTATTTCGCTGGGGTAGCGGAGACGAAGATGGTTTGCGGCATGAGCCGCTCGAATTCCTCGAATTCCAGCGGGCGGTTGTCGAGCGCGGAGGGGAGCCGGAACCCGTAGTTGACGAGGTTTTCCTTGCGGGAGCGGTCGCCTTTGTACATGCCGCCGACCTGGCCGATGGTGACATGGGATTCGTCGATGAAGAGCAGCCCGTCGGAGGGCAGGTAGTCGATCAGGGTAGGGGGCGGCTCGCCCGCCTGTCGCCCGGAAAGGTGGCGGGAGTAGTTTTCGATGCCCTTGCAGAAACCCATTTCATTGAGCATTTCGATGTCGAACCGGGTGCGCTGCTCGATGCGCTGCGCTTCCACGAGCTTGCTTTCGGCCTGAAAGAAGTTGATGCGTGCGGCAAGTTCTTCCTTGATGGCATCCAGCGCTTTCAGGACGGTAGCGCGTGGGGTGACGTAGTGACTGGAAGGGTAGATGGTGAAGCGCCCCAGCCTGTGCCTGATATGTCCGGTGAGCGGGTCGAACAGGGTGAGGTGCTCGACTTCCTCGTCGAACATCTCGATGCGCACCGCACATTCGGCGTTTTCCGCCGGGAAAACGTCGATCACATCGCCGCGCACGCGAAAAGTACCGCGATGGAAATCGGTATCGTTTCGGGTGTATTGCATCGCCACGAGCCGGGCGATCATGTCGCGGCGGTTGATGCACTGGCCTTCCCGCAAGTGCAGGATCATGGCGTGGTAGTCGACTGGG
>WQYV01000061.1 GCA_009781085.1 Betaproteobacteria bacterium | reverse complement strand
GTTGCGACGCTGCACGATCATTGCATCGGTGCGCTTGTTGTTGCGCGTCCGATACCCCTTTGCCGGCGTGCCCCACGGGCTGACCGGCACACGGCCTTCGCCAGTGCGGCCTTCGCCACCGCCGTGCGGGTGGTCGATCGGGTTCATGACCACACCACGCACCGTCGGGCGGATGCCGCGCCAACGGTTCGCGCCGGCCTTGCCGATCTTGCGCAAGGCATGTTCTTCGTTACCGACTTCGCCGATCGTGGCGCGGCATTCAACGTGCACGCGCCGGATCTCGCCAGAACGCAGCCTCAATTGGGCATACGTGCCTTCACGGGCGAGCAGTTGCACTGAGGTTCCCGCCGAACGGGCGAGTTGCGCGCCTTTGCCGGGCTGCATCTCGACGCAGTGAATCGTCGTACCAACCGGGATATTACGGATCGGCATCGCGTTGCCAGATTTGATCGGCGCTTCGGAGCCGCTCAATAGCGTTTGGCCAACCGACACGCCACGCGGCGCAATGATGTAACGGCGCTCGCCATCAGCATAGCAGAGCAGGGCGATATTTGCGGAACGGTTCGGGTCGTATTCGATACGCTCCACCTTGGCTGGAATACCGTCCTTGCTGCGGCGAAAGTCGATCACGCGATAGTGCGCCTTGTGGCCACCGCCCTGGTGACGGACAGTGATGCGGCCTGAGTTGTTGCGCCCGGCCTTGCTGTTCTTTTTCTCTGTCAGCGTGGCAAGCGGGCGGCCCTTATGTAAATTGGGATTGACTACCTTCACCATCCCGCGGCGGCCGGCGGAGGTAGGCTTAAGTTTTACCAGTGCCATGATCTGTTACTCCCCGGCCACAAAGTTGATTTCCTGACCGGATTCGAGCCTGACAAAAGCCTTTTTCCAGCCCTTACGGCGGCCAACGATGCGGCCGGTACGCTTCTCCTTGCTCTTGACGTTCAGGACTTGCACCGATTTGACATTGACCTTAAAGAGCGCCTCGATGGCGGCTTTCACTTCAGGCTTTGTCGCATCGGGAGCCACCTTGAAGACAACCTGGCCAAACTTGTCGGCGACATAGGTCGCCTTTTCTGAAATCTGCGGAGCGAGCAGCACTTTCAGCAGACGCTCCTGGTTCACAGCGCTCATTGCCACGCCTCCTCCATCTTGGCGAGCGCCCCCTTGGTGACAAGCACTTTCGGGAAACGCACTAGCGAGACCGGGTCGGTCCTTTCGACTTCGAGCACCTGTATGCTGTACAGGTTACGCGAAGACAAGTATAGGTTCTCATCCACGACATCGGTAATCACGAGCACGGAATCCAACCCCATGCCTTTGAGCTTTTGCACCAGTAGGCGTGTTTTCGGCGCTTCGATGAGAAAATCCTCGACGATTGCGAGCCGATCCTCGCGTGCGAGTTGCGACAGGATGGAAGCCATCCCAGCGCGATACATCTTGCGGTTGACCTTCTGCGAGAAGTTCTCAGAAGGTTTGTTCGGGAAAGTCCGGCCACCTCCGCGCCACAGCGGGCTGGAGGACATACCAGCACGGGCGTTGCCCGTGCCCTTCTGGCGGAACGGTTTTTTCGTCGAGTGCGAAACTTCGCCACGGGTTTTCTGGGCGCGGTTGCCGGAGCGGCCATTTGCCATGTAGGTCATCACAACCTGGTGGATCAGCGCCTCGTTGTAGTCGCGGCCAAAAAGCGTATCGGACGCTTGCAACGTCGATGCGGCCTGGCCTTCGGCATTCAAGAGTTTAAGTTCCATAGCGCCCCCCTTATGACTTCACTGCGGGACGGACGACCACGTCGCCACCCTTGGAACCGGGCACTGCGCCCTTGATCAACAGCAACTGGCGCTCAACATCGACCCTAACCACTTCGAGCCCTTGGATCGTGCGCCGCACGTTGCCGTGCTGACCGGCCATGCGCGTCCCTTTGAAAACGCGCCCTGGGTCTTGCGCCATACCGATGGAACCCGGCGCGTTATGCGAAACCGAGTTACCGTGTGAAGCGCGTTGGGAAGAGAAATTGTGGCGTTTTTGGCCGCCAGAAAAACCCTTGCCAATGCTGGTTCCGGTGACATCGACCTTCTGGCCGACAGCAAAAAGGTCAGCCCCAATGACATCACCCGCCTTCAGCGAAACGAGCTTGTCGGCTTCAACCCGGAATTCACGCAGGATGCGGCAGGGTTCGACCCCCGCCTTGGCAAGATGCCCCGCCAGCGATTTGCCGATCCGGCTGGGACGGCGTTTGCCGACCGCAACCTGAACCGCGGCATAGCCGTCGGTGTCATCCGTCTTGATTTGGGACACACGGTTATCGGACACGTCAAGCACCGTCACCGGGATGGATACTCCATCTTCGGCAAAGATGCGAGTCATGCCGACCTTGCGTCCAACAAGGCCTAGACTCATATAGTTCTCCTCATCGCCGGCTACGGTTGGCCAACGGTGAACCTGATAATGGATTGCCCGAAACCGGGCAATCCCCGAAAAGCTAATGAGTATATCCGTAAAAGCGAAACGTTTGCAAGCTCCAAACGTAACTTGCCCGCGCAAAACACCTCACTCGCGCCCAACGGTCAAAACCTTCCCCACCAGGCAATACAGCATTCCACGATCCGTTTCATCGAAATCGCCCCCCCCGGCTGGGGAAAAATGCAGCTTGAAGGCAGAATACGCTTTGGTAGGGTCACGAACATCGTAACCGAGCGCCGCAAGGCCAAGAAGATTGTCAAAATTCTCCGGCGGTGTCTCGTAAGGCGGGTCACACCACAAACCAAACCCCGACATGGCAAGTTGCCGCCATGGGAAAAAACCGCTTGGATCCGTCTTGCGGCCCGGCGCGACGTCGGCATGACCAATAAAGTTGGCGCGCGGAATCTTGTGGCGATTCCGAATATCAGACAGCAACGACAGCAAGGCTTTGATCTGAGCAGGCGCAAAAGGCTCCCTACCGTTGTTGACCAGTTCGATCCCGATAGATGCGGAATTCATGTCTGAATGTCCGCCCCAATACGATTCTCCCGCGTGCCAGGCACGCTGGTTCTCGTCGACCAACTGCACTACCCGTCCATCACGGTCAATCAAATAATGGCTGCTAACCTCGGTGCGGGGGCTGCTCAGGGTCGCAAGCGCACGTTCCATCGTGTCGCTGCTAGTATGGTGTAGGATGACGTAATTGGCCTTGCGCGTCCCGAAATTCGGCGATGGCTGCCATTGCGCCCAATCGCTGCCCATCCTCGGTGGCGTCACGCAAGCACTAAGCAACAGGCAGAGGGCGAATAGTAGGCCATAACGAACACCCTGCCCATAGGATCGAAGTCCCTGAACCGCATTGGGAACCCCTTGGCCGGGAAGGCGGCGCAACTTAAAAGAGCAACAGATCATGATGCCTTGCTTCAAGCAGAAATGGAAATATCAACAGTAGCGTAAACCTACCCCCGCCGCGCTTCCAGCACGCCTTTCACTTCCCGGATTTGCGCTAGCGCCCGCTGCAACTGCGTAATACCGCCGACTTCCAGGGTGAAACGCATGCTTGCTACGTTTCGCTTGCTCTGGGTGTTGACCGCCGTCAGGTTGAGCTTTTCGCGCAGCAACACCTCGGAGATGTCGCGCAGCAGCCCCTGACGATCCATCGCCTGAACAAGGACGTCGACCGAGAAGGTGGATTGTTCTTTGTCATGGGCCCGTTCCCCCCATTCAGCAACAACGACCCGCTCGGGATGTTGTTTGGCGAGATTGCGGAAATCGTGGCAATCAATGCGGTGGATCGACACCCCCCGCCCCCGCGTGACAAACCCCTTAATGGCATCCGGCGGAGCCGGTTTGCAGCAACGCGAAAGCGAGGTCAGGAAGTCACCCATACCAACGACCAACACCCTGCCGGAAGTGTTGCCCGCACGTGCGCGGTTGACGACGATTTCTGGCTTGTCATCGTTTCCGGTTTCCGCCGTGCCGGAGGTTGCATCCATTTCGCGCATTGCCGTCTGCAAAGCACGCTGGCCTGGTTCGCCCCGGGCAGCAGCAAGATAAAACGCGTCGGTATCCTTGAAGCCGAGACGGGTTGCCAGAGCCTCGATGTTGATGTGGGTACGGCCATCGCGCTGTATTTCGCGCATCACGGCATTGCGTCCACGCGTAAGCAGTTCCGCTTCGTCCAGCGCTCCGAAATATTGCCGTATCTTGCGCTTGGCCTGTGCGCTTTCCACATAAGCTTGACGCGGGTCCAGCCAATCACGCGACGGGCCGCCCTCCTTAGTAACGACGATTTCCACCGTCTGCCCGCTCTCCAGCCGGGTATTGAGCGGCACGAGATGCCCGTCGACCTTGGCCCCACGGCAACGGCGGCCGAGATCGGTATGCAGCCGGTAGGCAAAGTCGACCGGAGTCGCCCCACGCGGCAAATCGATCACCCTGCCTTGCGGCGTGAGCACATAAATGGTGTCGCCAAGGGAAGCGAGTTTGGACTGTTCGACCCACTGCGATGAACCCGCCACCTCATCACGCCACGACAACAGGTTGCGCAACAGCGCAATTTTATCGTCATACTCGTTCCCCCCAATACCCATACCTTCCTTGTAGCGCCAGTGCGCCGCCACTCCCAGTTCGGCATGCCGGTGCATGGCGTAGGTGCGCACCTGCACTTCCAGCGCCTTGCCGTCACCAGCCAGCACAGCGGTATGCAGGGATTGGTAATTGTTCCCTTTGGGACGGGAGATGTAATCGTCGTATTCGTTTTGTATTGGTTGCCAGATTTGATGCACAATACCGAGTACCGTGTAGCAATCCCGAACTTCATCGACCAGCACCCGCAGGGCGCGGATGTCGTAGACCACCGAGAAGCCGATTTTCTTGGATCGCATCTTGTTGTAGATGCTGTAGATATGTTTGGGGCGGCCCTGAATTTCTGCCCAGATATCCGCCGCTACCAGTTCAGCGCGTAGGCGCTCGATAGCGTCCCGGATGAATTCCTCGCGCTCGGAGCGGCGTTCATCGAGCATGTTTGCGATGCGTCTGTAGGTCTCCGGCTCAAGGAAACGGAAGGACAAATCTTCCAGTTCCCACTTGAGTTGCCAGACCCCCAAGCGGTTGGCGAGCGGCGCATAAATATCCATCGTCTCGCGCGCCTCGCATCGCCGCTGTTCGTCTGGCACATTGGTGCAATAGCGCAAGGCCTGCGTGCGCGAAGCTAGATGCAGCAACACGACGCGAATGTCTTCGACAATCGCCAGCAACATCTTACGCAGGGTTTCGATTTGGGTACGTGCTTCCGACGCAGAGGCCACGGAAGCCGTCCGAGAGGGTATCCGCAGGCTATCGAGCTTGCGTAGCCCCGCTACCAACCTGACGACATGAGACCCGAAGTCGGCTTCGATTTGATCACGCGCATCCTTGGCAAATTCTTCGACGGAAAACAGTAGCGCAGCAATACGGGCATCCACGTCCAGCCGCAGGGAAGAGACGATCAGTGCGCAACCGAGCGCATGTGTCCACACCGTTTCCCCAATCTCAAGTATATGATCTGCGTAAACCTCCCTGGCAAGCGCTAGCGCACGTTCGATAGCAACCCGCTCCTCCTGGGTCATCCCTTCAGCAAGCAGGTCAATGGGGGGGGCAGTCGCGTCACGGTCAACGGCATGTCTAACAGAAACCATATCTATCATTATCCCATAAGGTTTGTATCATTTTGCTTTTCCCCTCTGCCGCATTGATATAGGAGCACATGCTCGACAAATTTAAACGTTGGTTGGCTTTGCCCGATAGGCAGGACATGCCCATACCTGACGGACTGTGGGCGTGCATTGAAACGCGCCTGCCTTTCCTCGCCTGGCTCCCCGATGAGGCGCGTTTCCGGCTGCGTGTTCTTAGTAAAGACTTCTTGGCGGAAAAAGAGTTCTATGGCGCGCAAGGCTTTTGTCTTGATGACAAAATCATACTAACCATTGCCATGCAGGCTTGCCTGCCCATCCTCAACCACCGTGGATTGGCCACCTATCACGATTGGGTAGGTATCGTAGTGTATCCAGGCGATTTCGTCGTCCCGCAACGGATCATGGATGAAACCGGTGTGGTGCACGAATACGAAGAAGTCCTCCTTGGCGAAGCCCGTGCGGACGGGCCGGTACTGCTGGCTTGGTTCGATAACGACCCGCCCGCCGGTGTCAACATCGTCATCCACGAGTTCGCCCACAAACTCGACATGGTAAGCAACGGCGGCAACGCCAACGGTTGCCCTGCCCTGCCGTCCAGCATGTCCCGGAAAGCATGGGTGGAAACTTTCTCTGCCGCTTACGAACGTTTATGCCGTTTGGACGATGCCGGGATCGAAACCATCCTCGACCCCTACGCCACAGCCAGCCCCGCCGAGTTCTTCGCCGTCGCCTCCGAAACTTTTTTCGAGGCTCCCATGAGCCTGCGCGCTGACTTTCCCGCCGTCTACGCGCAACTGGCCGCGTTCTATGGGCTGGATACCGCCACGGGTGAAGAAAAACTGCGCGGTACGCGCTTTACCGTCTGAACCGTTGCCCTTCGCAGGCTAGTGCGTTTAGTTTATAATGCGTCTCTTTTTTTAAAGGCGCGATAGCAAAGCGGTTATGCACCGGATTGCAAATCCGTGTAGGTCGGTTCGACTCCGGCTCGCGCCTCCAGAAATATCAAGGGCTTGCAGGCAACCAACCTGACAAGCCCTTTTGTTTTGTGTAATTCCTGTGTAATCGTGCAAAAAACTCGCCTTTCAGGATGCGAGCTTGAAGCGGTTTTGCAGCTTGTCCATCGCTTCATTGATGTGTTCACCGTTCTGGTGCGCGTAACGTTCGATCATCGCCAGCGTCTTGTGCCCGCTGATCCGCTTCACGGTCGGGAGGTCTACACCAGCTTGAACAAGGTGCGTGATAGCGGTATGGCGCAGGGTGTGCCGAACAACCTGTTTTGGGTCTAACCCTGCGGCTTCGACCACGCGCGTGAAGGGCGTGCGAATGTCCATCGTGTGACCAGACACTGTACGGCACGACGGGAAAATCCACGGGCATCCCGGCTGTAAAGCATCGATATACCCGGCAAGGAAGTCGGCAAGGTGTTTCGTGATTGGTTACTCGCGTGCCCCTGCTTTTGCCTTTGGGATGTAGATCACAAGCCGATTCAAGTCCACATGTTCCCGCCGGATAGAGGGGATTTCCATCTTGCGCATAGATGTCTCCACGGCAATGACGATAAACGGGTAAATGGCAGGGCTGGCATCTGCCTTTGCACATTCGACCAATCGCGCCACCTGTTCAACAGTCAGGTAGGTGATGCGCCCTTGCCCTTCTTTGAAGAGACTCAGCTTTGGACGGCGGTCTATCCATCCCCACTCGATAGCCTTGTTTATCAGGTGAGATAGCACGGCAAGTTCCCGGTTTATCGTCGCGTGCTTCGTTGATTCCGTTTCTCGTGTGGCTGGCTTGCCTCTTGGGCGGTAAACAACAGGCTCTTGCAGGCGCTGCTGCTTGTACCGTTCTACATCGAATGCGCTAATCTTGAATAAAGGCATGTCGCCAAAGAAGGGAACAAGGTGAAGGTTCAGGCGCGTGGCTTTCATCTTCAAATCCTTGCCACCTGATTCAGCCAGCCGTTCAAAGTATTTCGCTGCCGCATCCCGGAATGACAGTGCTACCTTGCGCCCTTTGGGCAGGGATAGCCGGTCATGCTTGGCATCGTTGCGAACCTTGGCAATGAACTCCTCAGCCTGTGCGCGCGTCGTGCCTTCGGACTCTCGCCCGATTACACGGTGGATGCGCTGGCCGTCGACCATGATGTTGACCGTGAATACACCGTCCCCACTGGTTTGGCGCTCGTATGTAATCCCGTGCTCACTGATCTTCCCGCCCGGCGCGAGCTTCCTCATGCTGGGGCGGGTCAGTTTAGAAAATACTTTTGTCATGACAATTACTCAGTGGATTTATCGTCTGTCGGCCCGTTATTCCCATCACCCACAGGCGGATTACTCCGCTTGAGAATAAGCCTGATGGTTCCCGGAAGTGCTTTGGGAGCTATGTCCAGGTCAAGAAATTCTGTGACAGGCATGGACTCTTCTGATGCCTTAGCCTCGCTCACATGCCTTATTCCAAACTTATCCACGGTCACATAAGCATCCTTGCTGATTTCCGGTGATCCATCTTCCAGTAATCGCCCGCATCCGACTTCAAAATGATAATGGTATCACTTGCGGCGGGCGGGGGAATTGTGACCAGGGAGGGGAATTGCTGGCGCAAGTTACAGCCGACTTATCACAGGGCCTTGGCGCAAGAACTGGGAACCTGCCCGTGTGAGGGCTGCGCCGGACGGAGGGCCAGCAGTATCGACGGCTGTAACGTTACTGCTTACTGGAGCCTGGAACAGGCTCCCTACACATCATCGCACCGGGATTGTCGCAACGTATTGCGGCTGATACAGTCTGCCTATGCAACATGGGCTCGAAGCCCATGCACAGGGAGAAACGCCGTAGATGACGCAACAGCTTCTGACGCCTCACCAGAGCCAGTACGTCGCTTGGCTTCTCACTCGCCGCGCAGCAGGCGATTCCGTGGAATCGCTGGCTTCGACGTTGGTCGATGCACAGGTCGATCTGAATCCGCATCAAGTCGAGGCCGCCCTCTTCGCCTGCCAAAACCCGCTCTCGAACGGGGTGATCCTCGCTGATGAAGTGGGCCTCGGCAAAACCATTGAAGCGGGGCTGGTCATCTCGCAGCGTTGGGCTGAACGACAGCGCAAGATTTTGATCATCGTTCCAGCCAACTTGCGCAAACAATGGCATCAGGAATTGCAGGACAAATTCGGTCTGCAAGGGCTGATTTTGGAAGCCAAAAACTACAACGCAATTCGCAAAAACGAGGCGAAGAACCCTTTCCTGTGGGAATCAGGCCCTGTGATCTGTTCATACCAGTTTGCAAAGGCCAAGGCCGACGACATCAAAAATATCGGCTGGAATCTGGTTGTACTGGATGAAGCGCACCGTCTGCGCAATGTCTATAAAACCGGCAACGTCATCGCCAGAACATTGAAGGGCGCGCTGGCAAAAGCTCAGTCCAAGGCGCTGCTCACCGCAACGCCGCTGCAAAATTCGCTGCTGGAACTTTATGGCCTCGTCAGCATGATCGACGACCGGGTTTTCGGTGACCTCGACAGCTTCCGCGCACAATTTACCGCCCAAGGCAGAAATCAGACTTTTGACAGCCTGCGAAAACGATTGGCTCCCGTCTGTAAGCGCGCATTGCGCCGACAGGTGCAGCCCTACGTTTCATATACGGCGCGTAGCGCCATCGTCCAAGAGTTCACGCCATCGAGCGAAGAGCAGGAATTATCCAGGCTCGTTGCCGACTACCTGCGCCGTCCTAACCTCAAAGCCCTGCCCGACGGGCAGCGCCAACTGATTTCGCTCGTGCTCTGGAAACTGCTTGCTTCCAGCACGCACGCAATTGCAGGCGCACTGGAAACAATGGCCAAGCGCCTCCAAAGCGTGCTCGATGAAGGTCGTGCGGACGATCTGGCCGAAGCACTGGATGAAGATTACGAATCGCTCGATGAGACTGCCGACGAATGGGACGATGCGGAGGCAACAGAGCCTAGCCGCAACGAACGTGACGTCATCGAGCAGGAAATTGAAGAACTTCGCCACTTCAAGGCGCTGGCAACCAACATTCGCGACAATTCCAAAGGCAAGGCACTGCTTACCGCGCTGGATCGTGCCTTCGCCGAATTGGATCGGCTGGGTGCGGCCAGAAAAGCCATCATCTTCACCGAATCCAGACGCACCCAGGAATACCTCCTCAATTTGCTGGTCGACACCCCCTACGGTGACGACATCGTCCTGTTCAACGGCAGCAACAGCGACTCTCGCGCACAGGCCATCTACAAGGACTGGCTCAAGCGGCACGAAGGCACCGACCGCATCACCGGCTCCAAGACCGCCGACACCCGCGCGGCACTGGTTGAACATTTCAAAGAGCGCGGCAAGATCATGATTGCCACCGAGGCTGGAGCCGAGGGCATCAACCTTCAGTTCTGCTCGCTCGTCATCAACTACGACCTGCCCTGGAACCCTCAACGTATCGAGCAGCGCATTGGACGCTGCCATCGCTACGGGCAGAAGTTCGATGTAGTGGTGGTGAACTTTGTCGATTTCAGCAACGAGGCGGACAGGCGCGTTTACGAATTGCTGGCGGAGAAATTCCAGCTTTTCGAAGGTGTGTTCGGAGCCAGCGACGAAGTACTCGGCACCATCGGTTCCGGCGTGGACTTCGAGCGGCGCATCGCGGAGATTTACCGGAATTGCCGCGATCCAGACGATATCAAGGCCAGCTTCGAGCAACTCCAACTCGATCTGTCTGGCGAAATCAACGAAGCGATGGTCAAGACGCGCCAAATATTGCTGGAAAACTTCGATGAAGAAGTGCAAGACAAGTTGCGCATTCGTGCCGAGGACAGCCGTAACGTTCGCAGCCGGTTCGAGCAAATGCTGATGGATTTGACCCGTACGGAATTGGGCGACTGCGCCGTATTCGACGACGATGGCTGTTTCTCACTTCTACACCTGCCCGATGCCAGCCTTGACGAAGTCAAGCTTGGCCGCTACGAATTGCCGCGCCGTTCTGGCGACGCGCATCTGTACCGGGTCAATCATCCGCTGGCGCTGTGGATCACTGAGCGAGCCAAAACTCGTACACTTGATGGAGCCAGACTGGTATTCGACTATGACGCCTACGGCACGAAGATCAGTACGATTGAGCCGTATCGTGGCAAGAGCGGATGGCTCTTGCTGAAACTGCTCGAAGTTAGAGCGTTTGACAGCCTGGAGCAACACCTAGTCATTGCAGCAACTACAGCAGACGGCACACTGCTTGCCGAGGATGACCCGGAAAAACTGCTACGCCTGCCCGCACACACACTCCCCTCGCCCGCTTGCGGGAGAGGGGTCGGGGGAGAGGGTAAGTTGCCGGAAACACTGGTAGCCGATGTAGAAGCCCGCAAGGCCGCGTTGCTGCGAGAAATCAACCAGCGCAACCTTGGCTACTTCGAGCAGGAAGTCCAAAAGCTCGATGCCTGGGCGGACGACCTCAAGCTCGGGCTGGAGCAGGAAATCAAGGAGATCGACCGCGAGATCAAGGAAGTGCGCCGCACTGCTGCGATCTCGCCCACGTTGGAAGAAAAGCTGTCATGGCAGAAGAAACAGCGTGAACTGGAGGGTAAGCGCAGTAATCTGCGGCGGGAGTTGTTTGTGCGGCAGGATGAGGTTGAGGCGAAGCGTAGCGATCTCATCAGCGAGTTGGAGGCGCAGCTTGAGCAGCGGGTAGAGGAGTGCGCACTATTTACCATTGAGTGGGAGTTGGCGTAATGGGCAAAAGAGAACTTGCACGAGGAGCGCTTTGGAACCAGTGGGACTTGCATGTGCATACGCCAGCTTCATTTCATTGGAATGGTCAGAAATTCGATGATGATCTGTCATCCGACAAAAATAAGAAATTGGTTGATGAAATGATCGAAGCCATGAACAAGGCCGAGCCTGCTGTTTTTGCCATCATGGACTACTGGACTTTTGATGGCTGGTTTGCTCTTAAGCAACGCCTTGCTGAATCAGATGCACCAAAACTCACAAAAAAGGTTTTCCCAGGAATTGAACTACGTCTTTCTGCGCCAACAAAAAAAAGACTTAACGCGCACGTTATTTTTTCAGATGAAACTCATGATCAACAATTAAAAGATTTTCTTAGTAATTTAAAAATAGAAAGTATTAATCGTCCTGTCTCGAAGGATGCCATTATTGCTTTAGCAAGAGCAACTGCGCCGGACATGTTGGAAAGAAAAGGACACAAGAAAGAAACTATTGCCAGTAACGATGCAGACGCACTGCTAGCCGGTTACAAATTGGCCGAAATTAATTGTGATAGTTACAAGCATGCCATTTCAAACGTTCCAAATGGGTTAGCTGTTGGGTTCATGCCTTACGACACAAGCGATGGTCTTGATGAGGTCAAATGGGAAGAACATTACGCATATTTTCTGAGCCTGTTTAAATCATCCCCAATTTTTGAGTCTAGAAATTTAGAGTTGCGGTCTGCCTTCCTCTGCGAAGTAACTGAAAATAATAGAGATTGGCTGGCAAACTTTAGGCATGGTTTAGACGGAGTCCCAAGGCTTGTGGTTGCAGGTAGTGATGCCCATTGCTTCGTTGGCACTCCGGAAGATAACGACAAGCGTGGTTACGGAGATTTTCCATCGGGCAAAAAAACTTGGATTAAGGCAGACCCCTCGTTTCGCGGACTTAAACAGGCCATTCTTGAGCCAGCAAAACGCTCTTTCATTGGAGAAATTCCACCGAAACTACAAGAAATTGAGTCCAACAAAACCTATTACATTGACTCGGTGGAAATCAAGAAAACGGGAAACACCAATGCAGCTCAATGGCTCGATGGTTGTGACATCCTCTTAAATCCTGATCTGGTTGCCATCATTGGCAATAAAGGCAGCGGGAAGAGTGCATTGACTGATGTAATTGCCATGCTCGGAAACTTCAAGAAATCAAAGTACTTCAGCTTTTTGAAACGTGGCCGGTTTTTGGGAAAAGCTGGGGAGCCTGCTTGTCACTTCACGGGAACGCTGACTTGGTGTGATACAAGTACGGAGGAGCGCAGACTGAATGAGTCCCCCCCGGAAGAGAAAGCCGAACTAGTTCGATACATCCCGCAAGGACATTTTGAAGATTTATGCAATGAGCATGTATCCGGAAAATCAGATGTACTTGAAAAAGAGCTCCAGTCAGTTATCTTTTCACATACCAGTGAAGATATGAGGCTTGGCGCACTCGACTTTGATCAACTAACGGAGCAGCAAGAGCAATCGCTTAGGAACAGACTGGGAGAATACCGCAAGGAACTTGACTCACTTAATGCCTCAATCGTGCGCGTTGAGGAACAACTTCAGCCAATTGAAATGAAAAAGTTGACTGACTTGTTTTTGCTGAAGGAAAAGGAAATCAAAGAGCATGAAAAGCTGAAACCCGTAGAAGTTGCTCAGCCGACAGAAACGCTCGACCCAGAACAAAAACAAGCTGCGGAAAGTTTGGCCTCAACCAATCAGAGAACGGAAACTGCCAAGAAGTGCCTACAAGAAACTACCGCTGAGATTACAGGGCTTGCCAAGCAGCAGAAAGCTATAGCGAATATTCACGAAAGGTTGAGATTGCTTCGGCGCACGTTTGACCAAGCCCAACAGGAATCAACTGATGACCTGGATGCGCTTGGGATCTCATGGTCTGATCTTGCTACTCTAGAGGTCAAGACGGCCATGCTTGATGAAAAATCAAACCAGATTACAGCAAGACAGAATGAACTTAAGATTGAGACTGAAAAACTCAATACTGAGTTGACAGCCCTTGCAACTAACCAGCGAAGCTTCACCGCGAAGCTAAACGCACCGCAACAACAATTTGAAGCATATCAGCGCCAGCTTACAGACTGGAACAAGAAACTTTCCGAATTAAACGGGACGGCAACCGAGCCTGAAACCAAGGCGGGGCTAGAAACCCGTATTGCGCAGATCAAGGATTTACCGACACAACTCAAGGAGCTGGAAGAAAAAAGAGAACCTGTCTGGCGAAATATTTGAGACCCTTAATGCTCAGCGCAGTGCGCGCGAAAAGCTTTTCAAGCCTGTTCAAGATTTGATTCAAAATAACAGTTTGATACGCGAGCACTACAAGTTGCAGTTTCAAGCGACTTTGGACGTTTCCGTGGATGCCATTTCTGATTTGTTGTTTAACCTAATCAAGCAGAACATCGGCGAATTCCGTGGACTAGATGAGGCACCTTTAGTAATCAGAAGGTTACTTGATAGCCATGATTTTAACGCGAAGGATGGAGCGCTTGCGTTCGTTGAGGCTTTACACAAGAAGATAGCGAATGCTGCAAAGACGAACGACTCTGGTGGAGTGGGTATTTTCAATGTGTTGAAGAAGGGGCAATCAGCAGCGTCGGTATATAACTTGATATTCGGCTTGAATTTTCTGGAACCAAGATACTCCCTCTTGTTCCAGGATACGCAGATTGAGCAGCTATCACCAGGGCAGCGAGGTGCGTTGCTGTTAATTTTCTACCTACTGGTGGATAAAAGAAAAACCCCCGTCATCCTTGATCAACCTGAAGAAAACTTGGACAACGAAACAGTTTTTCGCTTGCTGGTTCCTGTTATCTCTGAGGCCAAAAAGCAACGGCAAATCATCATGGTCACGCACAACCCGAATTTGGCTGTCGTGTGCGATGCAGAGCAGATCATCCACGCGAAGTTTGACCGGGCAGCAAATTTTACGATCAGCTATGAATCCGGCTCAATCGAGAACTCCTCATTGAACGGCGCTGTCGTGACTGTGCTAGAGGGAACAAAGCCCGCGTTTGACAATCGCTCCGGTAAATATCACTGATGAACACCACACGAAACCCCGCCATTCCCGAAACCCCATCCCTGACCACGCTGATCGGTCAGATTGCCGAGGTCGTCGAGCAAGCCCGTGGCCATGTGCGTCAGAGCGTCAATCAGGCGATGGTGGCGAGCTATTGGAAAATTGGCCGCCTGATCGTGGAACACGAGCAGCAAGGGCAGACGCGCGCCGCCTACGGCCAGCGTCAACTGGCCGAGCTGTCCGCCCGGCTCACGGAGCTGTTCGGCAAGGGTTTTGATGCCAGCAACCTGCGCAACATGCGCCGCTTCTATCTGGCTTTTCCAATTCGAGAGGCAGTGCCTCTCGAATTGAGCTGGACGCACTACAACACGCTCGCGCGGGTGGAAAACCCAGCGGCCCGCGAATGGTATCTGCGCAAAGCCATCAGCCAGAACTGGAGCAGCCGCGCCTTGGAGCGGCAAATTGGCGTGCTGTATTACGAGCGCCTGTTGAGCAGCAAAGACAAAGCGCTGGTGGAGGCAGAAGCCGTACAGCATACCGCCCCGCTCGCCGAGACCCGCAAGGACTTCCTGCGCGACCCCTATGTGCTGGACTTTTTGAATCTGAACGCCGGTCATTTTCTGGAGGACGATCTGGAACAAGCCATCATGGACAACCTGCAAGGCTTCCTGCTGGAACTGGGGCGGGGCTTTGCCTTTGTCGCGCGGCAGCAGCGCATCAGCTTTTCCGACGCCGATTTCTACATAGACCTGGTGTTCTACAACTACAAGCTCAAATGCTTTTTGCTGCTGGACTTGAAACTGGGCAAGCTGACGCATCAAGACATGGGGCAGATGGACACCTATGTGCGGCTTTACGACGAGCAAATCCGGGGCGCGGACGACAATCCCACCATCGGCCTGGTTCTGTGCAGCGAAAAAAGCGAAGCCGTGGTGCGCTATTCCGTGCTGGCCGAACAGCAGCAACTGTTTGCCGCCAAATACCTGCCCTATCTGCCGAGCGAGGAAGAACTTAAACGTGAACTGGAACGCGAACGCGAACTGGCCTTGCAACGGCTGGCACAGCGGCAGGAGGCGCGGGGATGACTGCCAAACAAACAAGCAAACTCAGCATCGCGGGGCAATCCTTCGAGAGCTTGAACCGCATGGCGCAAAGTCGTGACAAATGGTCACGGGATCATGTGC
>WQYV01000060.1 GCA_009781085.1 Betaproteobacteria bacterium | reverse complement strand
TTATGTTATATAACATAAAATCATTTATTGCAAACATCGTAATGTTATGAAAGCGTTGCGGAAACACTATGTGTCTGAAGATGTTCATGTGGATCATTGCGACTTATTGCTTCCACTGGCTCTACCTAACGTCGAAGACATTAAATTGCAGCCAGCCAGCGTGCATTTGTCCGCAGAAACTGGCGTATTAGCTCATATAATATTATGTTGCCCCAATCATATTGGGGTGGGTGGTGCGCTTTCTACAGTACGCTTGCAAGCCGGGATATCTGTGTTTTCATGGAATGAATGTTATGAATTTGCAAGTCAAAAAACTCGCTGACTTCGATGTACGCGGTAAGAGAGTTTTTGTTCGTGCCGATCTCAATGTACCGCAGGACGAAGCGGGCAACATCACGGAAGACACCCGTATTCGCGCCTCCGTGCCAACCATCCGATATTGCCTTGATCATGGCGCGGCGGTGATGGTGACATCCCATCTTGGCCGTCCCGTCGAAGGCAAGCTCGGTTTCGAAGATACCCTCGCCCCAGTGGCCGTGCGCCTTGGGCAATTACTTGGCCAGCCCGTGAAACTCGTCACAGATTGGGTCGATGGTGGTTTCACCGTCGAACCGGGACAGGTAGTGTTACTGGAAAATTGCCGCTGCAACATCGGTGAGAAAAAAGACGATGAGACGCTGTCAAAAAATATGGCGGCGCTCTGCGATGTCTATGTGAACGATGCTTTTGGAACCGCGCACCGCGCCGAGGCCACCACGCACGGCATCGCCCGTTTCGCGCCTGCCGCTTGTGCCGGGCTGTTGATGAGCGCGGAAATCGATGCACTCTCTCTTGCGTTCGGCAACCCTAAACGTCCGCTGGTTGCCATCGTCGGCGGGGCGAAGGTTTCAAGCAAGCTCACTATCCTGAAATCGCTTGCCGAAAAGGTGGATCAACTCATCGTCGGCGGCGGTATCGCCAATACTTTCCTGTTGGCTTCGGGCAAGCGTATCGGGGAGTCGCTTGCCGAGCCCGATTTGGTGAAAGAAGCGCATACCGTCATGGATTTGATGCGCGTGCGCGGTGCAGAAGTGCCGCTTCCCGTGGACGTGGTCGTCGCTGACGAAGTTTCGGCGCTTGCCCGCGCCAACAAGGTTTCCATCGATGAAGTCGGCCCCCACGACCGCATTTTGGACATTGGCCCGAAGAGCGCTGCGCATTTGGCGCAGATTGTTGCCAACGCGGGAGTCATCGTTTGGAACGGCCCGGTGGGTGTGTTCGAACACCCGCAATTCGCGGGCGGAACCAAGATGCTCGCTTCTGCTATTGCGCATTCTCAGGCGTTTTCGGTCGCAGGTGGCGGCGACACGCTGGCAGCTATCGCCAAATTCGACATTGCCCATGACGTGGGCTACATCTCGACGGGCGGCGGTGCTTTCCTGGAATTCCTCGAAGGCCGGGTTCTGCCCGCCATCGCTGCACTGGAAGCGCGTTACCAAGGTTAATGGGAAACATACGCGCAGTACATATGGACAAACAGTTATGAGTCTCATCAGTATCGGCCAGCTTGAACTGAAAACCGTTTTTTACGGCACGCCGGGTTCGCCCGTGATCCTGCTGATCCAGGGTCTCGGCACGCCGCTCACGCGTTGGCCAACGGCCTTGATCGAGCAACTGGCCGCAGCTGGTTTTCGTGTCATCGCTTTCGACAACCGCGATATTGGTCTCTCTTCCCGGATGGATGCGCTCGGCCTGCCCGATGTCCAGCAGATGATGGGGCTCCAATCCTTCGCGTTGCCGTTCCCGGGGATGTTGCCTGCGTTGTCTGCCTTGCCCACCTCCCTTCCTTATACGCTTGCCGATATGGCCGCCGACGCGGTGGGCCTGCTTGACGCGCTTGGGGTCAGTGCGGCACACATCGTCGGTGCATCGCTGGGCGGCATGGTGGCACAACTAGTCGCTACCCATCATTCGGAGCGCTGCCTGTCGCTGACTTCCATCATGTCTTCGAGTGGCAACCCCTTGCTCCCGCCCCCTACGCCTGCCGCCCTGCATGCGCTGTTCGCGCCGTTGCCGGGCGAACGCGATGAGGCTTCGCTGATTAAGGACAGCATCTGGCGGCAGAAGGTGCTAATGAGTCCCGCGTACCCCACGCCGGACGAGGAATTGCGTGCCATGTTCACCGCCGAGTACCGACGCGGCGGTTTTCACCCGGCGGGTGTCATCCGCCAATTGTTTGCGCTCCTCACGGCAGGCGACCGGCGCATGCAGTTGATGACGATCCGGGTTCCGACCGTCGTTTTGCACGGTATCGACGACCCGCTCATCAACGTTGCCTGTGGGCGTGACACGGCGGCAGTCATCCCCAACGCGGAATTTCGCACCATTCCAGGGATGGGGCACGATTTTCCCGACGCACTCACGGGGGAGTTCGCTTCTGCGATTTTGTCGGCAGTGCAGCGCTATTGAGGGCTCAGCCAGTACTACTCCTGCGCCTGTCCTGCGTAGTCTTCCGCCGCTCTCCCCTGGTTCGTCCAGAGCTACCCATTGGCATCCCATACGGGTAAGACTCGGTTCGGCGCTCTATGAAGCGGCGATCGTCATACTGGGTATAGACGCACATGCATTTCTTGTGGGGGCATCCGACCAAAGGCAGGGCGGGTGCTTCCGATTTCAGCAAACGTCTGCCGGCAATGGCCAGTGCGGATTCGCAGGGATCGTCACAAATCCGTAGTTCTACAGCGCGGTATTTGTACACCCGCAAAGGGGGTTTGCTCATTCTGGAAAGCGACGTAACGTCATGTCGGCTCTTGCGTTTGCGTTTTTCTGCTCGCACACCCGTGTGGGACGCTATTACGTAAGCCAATCCACTAACCAGCAGGAGCGGGACAACCAGCAGGAGCGGGAACATCCAAGCGACAGCGTTCATTTTTCACACGTCATATTCTTGGGAGGCAGCATCATTATATCGATTCACCTCTCCTTTCCGCGTGATATATCCCTCACAGGCGGATTTCGATTTGGGTAGCTCGCAGAAGGATCTATTTGCAGGATAAAATGCTGCCCCAATCCGTATGTTTTTAATTAACGTATCGCTCCCGGCTGAATAGTGCCGGGGTATGGAGAAAAACGATGCCTCTCGTATCCATGCGCCAATTGCTCGATCACGCAGCCGAAAATGGTTATGGCCTACCCGCTTTCAATGTCAACAACCTTGAACAGGTTCAGGCCATCATGGAGGCAGCCGCGCAGACGGATAGCCCAGTCATCATGCAGGCATCTGCCGGGGCGCGTAAATACGCGGGGGAGGCGTTCCTGCGCCACCTCATCGACGCGGCAGTAGAAGCATGGCCCCACATTCCGGTGGTGATGCACCAGGATCACGGGCAGAGCCCGGCGGTGTGCATGGGGGCGATCCGCTCCGGTTTTTCCAGCGTGATGATGGACGGTTCGTTGCTTGAAGACGGCAAGACCCCATCTTCCTATGAATACAACATTACTGTGAGCCGCGAGGTAGTGAAATTTTCGCATGCCATCGGTGTGACGGTGGAAGCCGAACTTGGTTGCCTCGGTTCGCTCGAAACCGGCCAGGCGGGCAAGGAAGACGGGATCGGGGCGGAAGGCCAGCTCGATCATTCGATGCTGCTGACTGATCCCGACCAGGCAGCAGATTTTGTGCGGCAAACCAACTGCGATGCGCTTGCCATTGCCATCGGTACGAGCCATGGTGCGTATAAGTTTACGCGCAAACCCACCGGCGACATTCTCGCTATCGACCGCGTGAAGGCCATCCATGCCCGCCTGCCCAATACTCATTTGGTGATGCACGGCTCCAGTTCGGTTCCACAGGAATTGCTGGCAATCATCCGGCAGTACGGTGGCGACATGAAAGAAACCTATGGTGTTCCGGTCGAGGAAATCCAGGTCGCAATCAGGTATGGTGTCCGAAAAATCAATATCGATACCGATATCCGGCTTGCTATGACCGGGGCTATCCGGAAATTCATGGTCGAAAACCCATCCAAATTCGACCCACGCGAGTACAACAAACCCGCACGCGAAGCCGCCAAGGCAGTCTGCGTTGCTCGGTACGAGGCTTTTGGCTGTGTTGGACAAGCTTCCCTGATTAAGGCGGTTTCGCTCGAAAAAATGGCCTCACGTTACAAGAATGGCGAACTAGCTCAGATCGTTCGCTGACTCGGCGCGGTTTCGTAGCCGGTGTCGGTTTTTCATGTGCGTGCGAGTATTAGGAGTTCCATGCAATGCCCAAGGCCAACCTGAAATTGCACATTGCGTTTGAGTTTGAAATCACTGCGCCCGAGGCGCTGCTGGCATATGACCATGCAACCTTGTGCCAAAAACTTAACGACATGCTCGGGCCGCTTGTGCTTCAGGGGATGCCCAAGGTCACGACAACCCAGCTTGCCAAGGCAGGTGCTAGCATCGTTGGGCATCATTGCCACCTCGATGCAAAAAATCTCTCTCTCCCAGCGATTGACCGGGCGGTCATGGTTGCCACAGCGCCCCATCTGACCGACGAAGAGTTTGACAACTTGGCCAGCAAACTCGCTGGTAAAACGCCCGGGGACCCTGCTGAATTGCAGCGCCTTTTGCGACGGTGCGCATTGGCGATGGCGAATGAATACCGTCTCATACCTTGCCAGGTCGAGGGTAAGCTGAAATCGGGTGGCGCGTTTACGGATGTCACAGTCAGTGCCACGCTCAATCTCACCAACGGCAGCGTCATGATTGATGAACCCTATCGCCAGAGCCATTTGCAGCAAGGGGTTGGGGTTGTTACCCTGATAGCGGCAGATGGAGCCGTGCGGATCACTGGCAATTGCGAGGGGCACACACTTTCTGGTCCACTCATCAATGTGTCGATTGCCGACATTTCCAAATCGCGAGACGCGTTGATCCGACTCTGGCAGGCCAAGAATTGATTTCGATGGATGTTTTTCGTGCCCGCCGCGCCCGCCTGCTCGCCTCCATGGCGGCACAAGGTGGCGGCGTGGCGGTTATCCCCACAGCTCCCGAACGTGAGCGCAACCGGGGAACGAACTTCCCCTACCGCGCCGACAGCCATTTTTTCTATCTCTGTGGTTTCCGCGAACCAGAAGCCGTGCTCGTCCTCATAGCGGACGGTTCGCCGCGCCAGTTCCTTTTCTGCCGCGCTAAAAATGAAGAACAGGAAGCCTGGACAGGTTACCGGTACGGGCCGGAGGCCGCCGCTGAACGTTTTGGTTTCGATTCGGCTTGGCCTATCGACGAACTCGGCCGCAAGTTACCTGAACTGCTCATCAACCAGCCCGCGCTCTGGACGAATCTAGCCTTTGGACAGGGATGGGACCGGCGGATTCTTGCTGCGATCAAGGCCGTGCGTGTCAAGGTTCGCTCTGGTGGCACCGCACCGGGAACCGTGCATGAAATCTCCGCCGTGCTCGACGAAATGCGCCTCATCAAAGATGAGTTTGAAATTGCGGTCATGCGCCGTGCGGGCGAAATCTCTGCCGCCGCCCACTGCCGGGCGATGCGCGCCACGCACCCGGGTCGTTTCGAATATGAAATCGAAGCTGAACTGCTTCACGTTTTCCGTGCTGCAGGCAGCCAATTCCCCGCCTACCAGCCCATCGTCGCCAGCGGCTTGAATGCCTGCGTGCTGCATTACACCGATAATGGCCGCCGTATGCTGGACGGCGAGTTGCTGTTGATCGATGCAGGCTGCGAACTCGATGGCTACGCTTCTGACATTACGCGTACCTTTCCGGTCAATGGCCGCTTCAGTGGCCCACAGCGCGACCTTTACCAACTCGTGTTGGCCGCCAATCACGCCGCGCGCGCCAAAGCGTACCCCGGAAACAACTGGGATGCCCCCCATGAAGCTGCTGTGGCCGTGCTCACGCAGGGGTTCATCGACCTGGGGTTGCTTAAGGGAGAAGTGCAGGAACTGATAAAAACGGAAGCCTACCGCCGTTTCTACATGCACCGTACTGGGCACTGGCTCGGAATGGATGTCCATGACGCAGGCCAATACAAAACTGGTGGCCAATGGCGTCCGTTTGTGCCAGGCATGACGCTCACCATCGAGCCGGGCTGCTACGTCCGCTCGGCGGACGACGTGCCGGAAGCCTTCTGGGACATTGGCATCCGTATTGAAGATAACGTTTTGATTACCCCCGAGGGTTGCGAACTATTGACCGAAGGCGTACCACGCGAGATTGAAGGCATTGAAGAACTGATGCGGGGTCGGAATCCTAGGTGAGCATGCCATGCTATTTTGCAGACCACTAAATAGTGGCGCTCCGCATCAGCAGTGACGGCCGGGCGGGGGGCGACTGAACCGACGCTTCAAAAAAGGGAAGTCCGCCGATAAGCCGGGTTCTGTCGAATGCCTGGAGGGCATTGGGCAGTCATTCATCTTGGCGTCGCGTTACCGTGACGCTCCAGCAGCCTACCCGGAAGCGGCGCGAGCCACGCCATGGCTTCCCTATTTGGCCTTGCCCCGGATGGGGTTTGCCGTGCCGGGTCTGTTACCAGCCCCGCGGTGGGCTTTTACCCCGCCATTTCACCCTTGCCTGATCCCGCCTCAAGCGGGCCATCGGCGGTTTATTTTCTGCTGCGCTTTCCGTCGCCTCACGGCGCCCGGCCGTTAGCCGGCATCCTGCTCTATGGGGCCCGGACTTTCCTCCACGCAAATCATGCGCAGCGACTGCCTAGCGAACTTCCCAAAGATAGATTATAGGCTTGTGTCGGACGCTAAAACCTGCGTCTTGGACAGGAAATCCGATATTTGCAAGATTTGTTTTTCAACTGCCTGTAAAAACGCATCGTTGTTTGCTTCGACAAAGGCAAAATCATTCGTCTTCGCTGCGCGCTCCAGTTCTTCCGCAAGTTTCCCAACGGCTTCCGCGCAAATATTGCGGCTGGAACCCTTGATACCGTGTACAAACACAGCATAATTGGCAAGCTCTTCCCGCGTTACGGTGCGGATTTTCTCTAGCACGGCTGGTGTACTTTGTGCGTAAGAATCGAGAATATCCCGTAATAACTCTTCATCTCCGCCAAGGCGATCCAGGAATTCCTCTAAGTTAAGTCCAGGGATTAACGTAGCTTTGCTGGGCTCCCCCTTGTCGCCCTGCTCCCTACTTTCCGCACTGACTCCCAGTTCTTGTCCTTTCTTGGAGTTCAAATCGATTATTTTCTGCCCTTCCGTTCCCGCATTGGCCTGCCAGTTGGAGTATTCGATTTCCATGCGTTTATCGCGTACCCAGTGCCTGATGACCGAATCCAGTAACATGACATCGATAGGTTTGGTAACGAAAGCTTGGAAACCACTACGCAGGAACATCTCTTCGTTGCCAACAATCGCATTGGCCGTCATCGCGATGATGGGTATGGTTTTAGCATAACTTGTTTCAATCTCGTTCCGGATGACTCGCACGGTTTCGATGCCATCCATCTCCGGCATCATGTGATCCATGAAAATAGCATTGTATATAACTTCTTTTCCTCGAATCAGTCTGATCGCCTCTTGGCCGTTGGTCACACAATCCACTTTCATCCCGTAAGGTTTCAGCATGCCCCGCGCTACGTCCAGGTTGGTCTGTACATCGTCGACGACCAGCACCCTAGCATAAGGCAGTTGTACTCGGACGAACCGGGTTTTTGCTTCGAGCCGGTTCTTGAAAAAGTTCATATATTTCAGGTTTTCTACGACCTTTGATCCGATCGTTGTGCCTGATACGAACTTTTGACGAAAACGCGCCGTAAACGTGCTCCCCTTGCCATATTCGCTTTCTACCGAGATGCTGCCGTCCATCATTTCCACCAAGCGTCTTGCCAATGCAAGTCCCAGCCCCGTTCCCTCGATTTTTCGGTTCGATTTGGTGTCTACCTGGCTATATTCGGAGAACAGCTTACTGATATTCTCAGGTTTGATGCCGATGCCCGTATCTTTCACTATACAGGTCATCCATATGGAGTCGCCGTCCCGTTCACAGGAAATCCCCCACTCTACGGTTCCCTCCCTGGTGTATTTGAAGGCATTGGATAAGAGGTTATTGCACACTTGTTTGACCCGCAAGTCGTCACCCATCAATCTGTTTGGCAGAAACTCGTCGATCGACAATTTAAATTTGATAGGTTTCTCGGCGATACGCATGATGTTGAGCGTTACCGTGTCGTTGATGAAGCTTGGTAGATCGTAGACTTCTGTCAGAAGTTCGAATTTTCCAGACTCAATCTTGGAAATATCTAGGAGATCATTGACGATATGTAATAGCGTTACACCAGCGCCATATATCTTATCCAGTTTTTCCAGGAATTCACCTTTAACTTCATCTTCACCCAACATCAGCTCTGATAAACCGATAATTGCATTCATCGGTGTACGCATTTCATGGCTAACGTTGGCGAGGAAATTACTTTTAGCCTCATTTGCAGCCTTAACTTCCATATTGAGTTCAACGAGATTTTTGTTTTGTTCCTCGATTCGCTTGAACGGACGGGCAACTTTATCGGAAATAAAAATGACAATAAAAATTCCAATAAACATGAAAATCACTCCAGAGGCAAGTGTTCTGGATTGCATTAAAAGCACCGGGCTTTCATCCAATGGCGCAGCAACTCCTAAAGTCCAACCTATTGATGAATTTGCCACTTTTTTCCAAACACAAAGTCTTTTGACCCCCTCAAGATAATAATAACCAAACCCATTTTCTCCATGAACCATTTTGACAAAAAAATCACCAATACTCTTGTATTTTAGATCTGTTTTTGCATGTTCAATGAAATTTACCCTACCAAGAACGTAGTTAGATCGCATGTTAGCAATTATTGTACCTTGATCGTCTATAATAAATATATTTCCTGTAGACCATATTCTAATATCGGATATAAGATTACTAAAAAATGTTCCCGGAATGGTTGCCACAAGCACACGATCTTTATCGATTGGAGTATAAAAATACATCACTAACTTTTTCGTCTTTTCGTCCCAACGTGTGGTGGAAATGGCTGATTTTCCTGTAAATGCATTCGGCAAATGCCGACTCGTCTGCAAAAGAGAAGCCGGTGCAGGAAAATCACCTTGAGAGGCAATAATTCCATGACGACTAAATACCGTCAAAGAAATAATATTTCCATTTACGTGAGGGATTTTTTCTAAAAAATACTTGATTTCCGAATCTGAAATATCTGTCAATTTCCCAGCGACATATTTCGTTTCGGCCTCCAGTAATCCGAGGTGAGTTGAGACGAGTCTGTCCGCAACATCGGCAATTACACTGATGTTTTCCTTGGACGTTTCAACCACCCTGTCTTGCATGGAAAGAAGGGTCATTCCTACATGCGCTGACGTTACTATGATGACAATGGCAATCAGCACCAGAGCCACTTTCACCCGGATGGATATTTTCACATTACCAAACATCTTTCTTCACTCGCAGCGATCACTGTCACCTTGCTGGGAAAACTCCGGCATCTTGAGTCAACCCAATTTTTCCGGCCGGGGAACTTTCGATACGGTTCGGAGGAACCTCAAGCCCTACAGATGCACGCTCCGTTTCATACTATCGTCGTGATACGGCAGAAGCTTTGCCTGATCCGCATTCAATGCCTGCAATCAGTTACGCTATGTAGCCTCACTTTAGACTCTTGCCACATAAGCAGCTGTTACATAATTCTCCATATCCCTTCTGTCATCGCATAAGGTTGTAGGAATAGGATTACTATCCGTACCGGATAATCACAGCAAGATATCTGGGGAAGTAAAAAGCATGCCTTATCTATCCCGCCACTCGTTATGGGGATCAAGGCTTGACACGCGTTCAGGGGTTCGGTGAAGGCGCCGGGTCAGCGATGAGGGTGAAAACGGTTTTGCCGTCACGCCGCTCGAAGTTGCCCACTGCCGGGCCAGGAGGGCGGTTGCCGGAATTATTCCAGTCTTGTACCTGGCATCTTTCAGTGCTGGCCAGATACCACTGTCCCCCTTGACGTAGTGCCCACAACAGGGGACCTGCGTCGTATACGTCCACAGGGTTCATTGCCACACTGTCTTGATGAATCTTTATCCGGCGTTGGCAGGTTGGCAAGCGGGAAACGACGATATATTGCTCTACTTTGTCGCTCCAGAAATATGGCTGTTCACGAATGAGCACTAGCGCATGATCTTTGTTTTCAACAATCATCGACGTTGCACTGTTCTCGCAGGCAGTAAGCAGTGGCAGCACAGCCAGCGATATGAGGCCACAGAACAAAGCATGTCGATGTGAAGAGGTCATGGCGGCACTCCGTCGGACATTGGGGCCAGCTTCCACGCAACGGTTTCACCAGCGCGCAATGGAATCAGTTTATCGTCTAAATAGGCATAGTAGTCCGGCACTTTCCATGATTTGCGCTGGAGCGTGATTTTGTCCTCGTTGGGCGGCAATCCGTAGAACGCCGCACCGTTCAGGCTGGCGAAAGCCTCGAAGCGGTCGAGCGCGCCTTCGGTTTCAAACGCTTCGGCATATAGGCCAAGCGCTAACGGCGCGGTGTAACAGCCTGCGCAACCACAGGCAGCCTCTTTCGTATCGGCGGCGTGCGGTGCGGAATCGGTTCCAAGGAAAAAGCGCGGGTTCCCCGAGCATACCGCCTGGATGAGTGCCCGACGGTGTTTTTCGCGTTTGAGCACGGGCAAACAATAATGATGTGGCCTCAGCCCCCCGGCGAAAAGCGCATTGCGGTTGAGAAGCAGGTGGTGCGCGGTGACGGTGGCGGCAACATTAGTTCCGGCTGCACGCACGAATTGAGCCGCTTCAGACGTGGTGATGTGCTCGAACACGATTTTGAGCCCCGGGAAATGCCGAACCAGCGGCGAGAGCGTTTTTTCTATGAATACCCGTTCACGGTCGAAAATATCCACGTCTGGTGTTGTAGCCTCGCCATGTACGCATAGCGGCAACCCAAGCTTTTCCATGCGTTCGAGCACGGGATGGATGAGGTCGATTGCGCTGATGCCTGCATCGGAATGGGTTGTTGCGCCCGCTGGGTATAACTTGGCCGCGATGATGAAACCGCTCGCTTTTGCGCAGTCGATTTCTTCCGGCGGCGTATTGTCGGTGAGATACAAACTCATCAACGGCTCAAAAGCCATGCCTTGCGGGACACTGGCGAGAATGCGCTCCCGGTAGGTTAGCGCCTGTACCGTAGTCGTTATCGGTGGGCGCAAATTGGGCATGATGAGCGCCCGCCCGAAACAGGCTGCGGAATGCGGTACGACGGCATCCAAACTATCGCCGTCGCGCACATGTAAATGCCAATCATCCGGACGGGTTAATGTCAGGGAAGAAAGACTCCCTAAAGGAGAGAGCACCGGTCCTTGCGTCGGTGCGCGGTCCGTTCCGTGCATAAGCGTCTCTTTCGTCATGTTCGTGGTTACGGGAAAATTATCTCATCGGCTTTGTTCCAGAGCATGTGCATAAAGTCCTTTGCGCGGTTCACCAGTAATTTCGGCAGCTAAACGCACCGCCGTCCTGAGCGGTAATTCATCCAGCAACAGGCCAAGGACACGCAAAGCGGCAGCATCAACCCCATTAGGCACGTCCGCGCCGTGGACAACCAACACAAACTCGCCGCGAACGCGGTTGGCGTCGGTAGCAAACCATACCCCGGTTTCGCTTAGTGGCATCGCAGCAATTTCCTCGTGCAGCTTGGTCAATTCGCGTGCAATGAGGATTTTGCGTCCGCCACCGAAAATCTCCGCCATGTCGGCTACGCATGCCGTGATGCGGTGCGGCGCTTCATAAAATACCAGCGCGTTGCGTTCGTTGGCCAGAGTCATAAGCGTCGTGCGCCGTGATTGTGCCTTTGCAGGAAGGAAACCAATGAAACGGAAACCGCCCTCGGCGATTCCTGCCACTGACAGTGCCGCCACTGCCGCGCAGGCTCCAGGAACCGGTGACACCGTGTAGCCCGCTTCCCGTACCCGAGCCACCAGGCGTGCACCGGGGTCGGAAATGGCCGGTGTGCCCGCGTCGGTAATCAGCGCAACATGTTGTCCCTGTGCCAACCATTCGATGACCTGCCCGGCTGCCTGTTGCTCGTTATGTTGATGCATGGCCAGCAAGCGTTTTGCCCGGATGCCGAAAGCGTCGAGCAGCCTTTGGCTATGGCGAGTATCTTCGGCGGCAATCGCGTTCACGGCCGCCAGCGTATCGCGCGCCCTGGGTGGTAAATCCTGCAAGTTCCCAAGTGGGGTCGCTACCACGTACAATGATGGCATATCTTGTAGGGGTGAAACGATGAACTCGTTCATGAGATGGAAAACAAGAGAAAACCGACAAAACCAGATTGTGAAAGCGCCTGCCCCTCTAGCGCAAGCGCGCGGGCAACTGGCTGAAGAACGTGCCGTTACGTGGCTGGCTACTCATGGACTCAAAACCCTCGCCCGCAACGTACGTTGCCAGGGTGGGGAACTCGACTTGGTTTGCCTGGAAGGTGATACCCTGGTTTTTGTCGAAGTGCGCCTGCGCACGAATCCTCGTTTCGGTTGTGCGGCGGAGAGCATTACGGCTGCTAAGCAGCGGCGTATCATCTTTGCCGCGAAATGGTGGCTCATCCGAACTGGGCGTGCGTATCAAGACCGGCCTTGCCGCTTCGATGCCGTCCTGTTCGACAATGCAGACGAACCGCAGTGGGTTCGCGGCGCATTCGATGGGAAATAACGTCCAATCATCTGAAAGGAAACGTTGATGGTGGGGCATGAGTTATCTGGCCTTCAGGCCGGGGTTCTTCGATACGATGCAGGGATGTCTTCGGCTCTATAAATTATTGCCTCGTCTATCCCGTCTTGAATGACGGGGATTTCCTTCGGTGTGTGCTCAAACAGTTTCGACAAATATTTTTTGAGAACAGGTTGTTGACATGTAAAAAGTCAAGATAATAAACTGTTTCAGTTTCAGGAAAATTCATTTTGCCTGAATTATGCAGCAGTACAATGTGAAAAAGGAAATTTAATGTTGACATTTTTGCGAGATTTGCGTGCGATCAAAAGTCGTTGGTTAATCTTAATACTAGCGTTTTATTTCGCGTTTGTATTGAATCTCGGGTTTTGGCGATTTGTATTCGAACAGGTTGAGATTACCAGTGGCAATATGTTTCTGTTTATGGTTTCCCTGTTTTGTGTGTTGATGATATTTTTTATTTGGTTTTTCAGCCTACTTCTCATTCCAGTTATTGGAAAGCCAATCATTGTTGTTTTGTTACTGATTTCCAGTGCAGTAAATTGCTTTACCTATAAAATGGGTACTGTGATTGATTCAGATATGATTCGTAATGTGTTCGAAACGAATTTACGCGAAGCTTCTGATTTTATAACACTATCTAATATTTTTTGGATTACCGTAACAGGTGTATTGCCTGCGATTTTACTGATATTATGTAAAATTCAGTACCAATCCGGTAAAAAAGAATTATTAGTTAGAATAGTTTTTTTCCTTATTGGTATAGTAGTGATTGGTGGTTTTTCAGCTACTCTAACCAAAGAGTATGCCTCATTTTTGCGTAACCATAACAAAGCAAGAAAGATGTTGAATACGTTTTATTATATTTATTCTACCGTTCAATATTTTCAGAAAGCTTCGCTTGCAAATCGAGAGTTTGTTTGGCTGGATCGGGACGTAACGTCCGGAAGCACAGACAGCAAAAACCTGATAATTCTTGTGATTGGGGAGACTGCGCGTACCATGAATTTTTCCCTGAATGGATATGAGCGCGAAACCAATCCTCTGTTATCAAAGCAAAAAATCATCAATTTCAAAAATGCAACTTCATGCGGTACAGCAACAGCGGTTTCTGTCCCTTGTATTTTTTCACCTAAGGATCGCAAGAATTTCGATGTAAATGATGCAAAGTATACCCAAAATTTACTGGATACCCTATTAATTGCAGGGTATGAAATTTTTTGGCTGGAAAATGACGATGGATGTAAAGGAGTGTGTGAGCGTGTACCAACGGAAAATGTCGTAAAAACTGGAAGCAAAGAATATTGTGAAAAAAATTATTGTCGTGATGAAGTTATGTTGTTGAAATTAGAAGAAAGGATAAAAAATCATGATAAAAATGAAATGATTGTCCTACATACGATGGGTAGTCACGGCCCTTCTTATTACCAGCGTTACCCGGAAAAATTCAGAAAGTTTACGCCAACGTGCGATACAGCCGATATTCATCGATGTTCGCGTGATGAAATCGTCAATACCTATGATAATACAATCTTTTATACGGATTATTTTCTTTCTTCGATTATTGATATAGCCAAGAAGTTTCCAGACAAAGAAATCAGCATTCTCTACGTATCGGATCATGGTGAATCACTTGGAGAAAATGGTGTATATCTGCACGGATTACCCTATGCTTTTGCACCGCAGGAACAAAAGCATATTCCTTTCTTCTTGTGGTTATCGGATCTACTACAAAAACGAGTAGATTACGTTTGCCTTGAAAAAAAAGCAGCCAATGAACCTGTTTCGCATGACTATATCTTTCATTCTATCCTTGGTTTTTTGGATATTAAAACAAGTTTGTTTGACCCATCAATGGATATTTTCCAAGGATGTTATCTTAAACAAAAATCGCTCTAGGGCGTTTTCAATTTAAGCCTGTACATTCATTCCCCTCTCCCACAAGTGGGAGAGGGGAGTTTTGTATCCACTTAAACCGAAAACGCTCTAGGGGTTGAATGCTATGTTCATGGCAATGAGGAGCATATAGAAGGCTTCTGTCCCGGGACAAGGTCAACTCTCCCTAGGTAACCTAATCAAAATCATGATGCATGGTACAGGCTACCAACATAAAGCAGAGGGTGGGCATCAACAGCGGCCATGTCACTTTCCAGGGTTCCATCTTTTTTCAAGCGTTCCCAGTAATTTTGACGGGTATTAATCTCATGGGTCGTGCGGCGTTTTTCCCGCATGGACATGAGCGAAAGTCAAAATAACGGATCGAACGATCTTTTTTTGCTCAGGGGGAAGATTGATGAACGCCTCAAGCACCTCACGCTCCGGCCCGGAAAGAGCAGCGTCCCAACGTTTTTTCCTTTCCTGAATTGAAAGCAGTGGTTGTCCACCAAAACGCAGGATGTGCGGCTCCACCTTGAGCCAGTCGGCCAGAACCTGTAACTTGTCTTGCGCGGGAATGGCTTCGCCCTTGAGCCAGCGTGTTACGGCCTGATACGTAATAGGCCGTCCCATGTAACGGATATTGAACTGCACTTCCAGCACGGAAGGCCGGGGTTCGTAGCCCGCATCAAGCATCGCGGTCGCCAGCCGCGATGCGAATTCCTTTTTTTCGTCCATGAACAGAAAGTTATGCTCACGGGGGTTGACCACACACTTTTTTGTTGTTAGAACATCACAACTTATTATTGTTCACATGTAGTGAACAACGCTCTTGTCCTAACTACCGATACAGATAACCCCCCCGCCCAAACCCGGCACGAAACCCCTCTGTCATGAACAACCCTCATACCCGCCTCTCCCAGCGCGGCGTTTCCATGACGGAGCTGCTGGTTGCGCTGCCGATGTTCGTGCTGTTCGTCTTCGCCATTGCGGAGCTGAGCCTGATGCACCAGGCCAAGAGCGTGCTGGACGTGGCCGCGCTG
>WQYV01000059.1 GCA_009781085.1 Betaproteobacteria bacterium | reverse complement strand
TTCGCTACACGCTTCCTTTCCACAATCAGTCGCCCTCATGCAGTTGCGTTTCACTTCGTTCGCTGTAACCAACTTACGGCGGGACTTACACCCGCTAGAGTGCGCCCATGCTGGGCGCACAAATCAAAAGGGGTTGCATTGCTGCAACCCCTTGATTTTTTTGGCTCCCCGACCTGGGCTCGAACCAGGGACCTGCGGATTAACAGTCCGTCGCTCTACCGACTGAGCTATCGAGGAAAGGAGGGGCGCATTCTAATCAGGACGCGCTTACCCGTCAAGAAAGTTGGATCATACTTCCTCGGCTTGTGGCGGTTTGGCAGCTTCAAGCAGCGCTTTCATAGAGAGGCGGATCTTGCCGCGGTCATCGGTTTCGAGCACTTTTACGCGCACGTTCTGACCTTCCTTGACGTAATCGGCCACATTGTTGACGCGCTCGTGTGCAATTTGCGAGATATGCAGCAAGCCGTCACGCCCTGGTAGGATATTAACGATGGCACCGAATTCGAGCAGCCGCTGTACGGTTCCTTCGTAGATCTTGCCAATTTCGACCTCGGCGGTAATCGCTTCGATGCGTGACTTCGCTTCCTGTGCACCTTCGGCGCTGATACTGGAGATGGTGATGTTGCCGTCGTCTGCGATTTCGATGACGGTTCCGGTCTCTTCCTGCATGGCGCGGATGATGGCGCCACCCTTGCCGATGACATCCCGAATTTTCTCCGGGTTGATCTTCATCGTAATCATGCGCGGGGCGAACTCGGAAACTTCGCCGCGTGCGCCCTCGATAGCCTGCTTCATCAGTCCGAGAATGTGGCGGCGGCCTTCGCCTGCCTGCGATAGGGCAACCTTCATGATTTCACCGGTGATGCCCTGGATCTTGATGTCCATTTGTAGCGCGGTGATACCGTTTTCCGTGCCCGCTACTTTGAAATCCATGTCGCCGAGGTGGTCTTCGTCGCCCAGGATGTCGGTAAGTACCGCAAAACGGTTGCCTTCCTTGATGAGACCCATCGCGATGCCTGCGACGTGCGCCTTGACTGGAACTCCGGCATCCATCAGCGCGAGCGAGCCGCCGCAAACCGAAGCCATTGAGGAGGAACCGTTGGATTCCATGATCTCGGAAACAAGGCGGATAGTGTAGCTGAAGTCTTCCGGCTTGGGCAACACGGCAACCAGTGCACGCTTGGCAAGCCGTCCGTGGCCGATCTCACGGCGCTTGGTCGCGCCGAAGCGACCCGTCTCACCCGTACAGAAGGGCGGGAAATTGTAATGCAGCATGAAGTTTTCGCGGTATTCGCCCGCAATGGCATCGATGATCTGTTCATCGCGGCCAGTGCCGAGCGTGGCAACGACCAGAGCCTGCGTTTCGCCACGGGTAAACAGAGCCGAACCGTGGGTACGCGGCAATACGCCGGTGCGGATTTCGATCGGGCGCACGGTGCGGGTGTCGCGTCCGTCGATACGCGGTTCGCCGTTGAGGACGCGGCCACGCACGATGTTCGATTCCAGGGTGAAGAGGATTTCCCGGACTTCGTTTTCGGAGGGGGGCGTGTCGGTGCCTTCCATGACGGCAACTAGCGTCGACTTTTCGATTTCAGCCAACCGTGTGCTTCGTGCCTGTTTGCTGGTGATGGCAAACGCCCGTTCAAGGTCGGCATAGGCCAGTTCGGTGACGCGCGCGATGAGCGCTTCGTTTTTGGCAGGCGGTTGCCAGTCCCATTCCGGTTTGCCAGCGACTTCCACCAGTTCATTGATGGCACGAATCGCGTGCTGCATCTGTTCGTGACCGTAGAGTACTGCGCCAAGCATGACTTCTTCGGAGAGCTCCTGCGCTTCGGATTCGACCATCAGCACCGCCGTTTCCGTCCCGGCGACGACGAGGTTGAGTTCGCTGGTGGCAAGTTGGGTGGCAGTAGGGTTGAGCAGGTACTGCCCATTGGCGTAGCCGACCCGTGCCGCGCCAATCGGTCCGTTGAAGGGGACGCCCGCGATGGACATTGCGGCAGAGGCGGCGATCATTGCCGGGATGTCCGCGTCGACTTCGGGGTTCAGGGACAGCACGAGGGCGATGACCTGGACTTCGTTATAGAAACCGTCCGGGAAAAGCGGGCGGAGGGGACGGTCGATCAGGCGGGAAGTGAGCGTTTCCTTTTCGGTAGGGCGCCCTTCGCGTTTGAAGAAACCGCCAGGAATGCGTCCGGCGGCATAGAATTTTTCGACGTAATCGACAGTGAGTGGGAAAAAGTCCTGTCCGGGTTTGACATCCTTCGATGCACAGACAGAAGCGATCACTACGGTATCGTCCATGCTGACAACGACGGCGCCGTCCGCTTGGCGTGCGATTTCACCAGTTTCCAGGGTGACGGTCTGTGTGCCCCAGGTGAAGGTTTTTTTTGTTGAAGTAGGCAAGGGGAATTCCTTTGAGCGTAATTGCCGTGGGCCGCGCGGCAATGGGGTTGTTTGGGTCAGGAATGGCAAAAATGACAAAAGCCGGGAAGCCCATTGTGTGGAGCCGTCCCGGCTTGTTTATTTTGCCATTGGGGCACTGTTGGGTCAGTTGTTTTTGCGAGCCTGCTCGTGCAAGAACCTTACTTGCGCAGACCCAGCCGTTCGATCAGCCTGCGATAAGCCTCGGCATTCTGGTCTTTCAGGTAGTCGAGAAGCTTGCGGCGGCGGCTGACCATTTTCAACAGGCCACGGCGGGAATGGTGATCCTTGCCATGTTCCTTGAAGTGGCCGGCCAGGCCGTTGATGCGTGCGGTCAGGAGCGCGACCTGGACTTCGGGCGACCCGGTGTCGCCTTGGGCGCGCTGGTAATCAGCAACAATTTGCGCCTTGGTTGTATTGTCGAGAGCCATATGCGTCTTGTCTTGTTCAGTTCGTCAGAAAGCGGCAGATTATATCCACTGAGGAACAGGAGTTCAAGGCAAAAAGAACGGATGTCACTGGAATTTAGCGAGGGAAGAGGAGTCGATCAACCGCTTCGGCCATATCTGCCCGTCTTCTTTGCGCTGCCCAAGCCCTAAAAATCCATCTGGGCCATACAGCCGGACGCAATCTCCGAGGTTTTGGCTTGGTACGGTTTTCCCCTGCGTTGGCAGGTAAAGCGGTTGGCCTTGCAGGATCAGCCGTGCACTGGCTCTTTCGAGCTCGAGTTTCGGAAAACCTTTCAGCAGCGCGTCGACCGGGGCGAGCAGGGCATCGCGCTGTGCCAGGGCGGTGGCTTCAAGCGCATCGAGGGTGACGCTGCCCGATAGATCAAAATCTCCGATGCGGGTGCGCCGCAGGGAGTCGAGGTGCGCGCCGCAGCCCAAGGCTGTACCAATGTCTATCGCCAAGCTACGGATGTAGGCTCCTTTACTGCACGCCACGCGGATGACGAATCGGTCTTTTTGAAATAGGAGCAGCGTGAGTTCGGCGACCGTTACGCGACGGGGCGCACGTTCGATTTCGACTCCGGCGCGGGCATATTCATAAAGGGGCTTGCCGTTGTGCTTGAGCGCTGAGTACATTGGGGGCGTTTGTTCGATTTCGCCGGTAAAATTTACGAGTGCTGCGCGCAATCCGGTTTCATCAACGGCAACGGGTTGGGTGGACAGCACCGTACCTTCTGTGTCTCCCGTGTCGGTTTGGATGCCGAGTTTGACGCCTGCTTCATAAGTTTTGTCGGCGTCGAGCAGCATTTGCGAAAATTTGGTCGCTTCGCCAAAAGTGAGCGGCAGCAAGCCACTTGCCATTGGATCAAGGGTTCCAGTGTGGCCGGCCTTACGTGCGGCAAGAAGCCTTCGCGCGGTTTGCAGCGCCGAATTGGAGGTGATGCCGGAAGGCTTGTCAAGCAGCAGCACGCCGTTAACGGCGCAGCGAAGGGGGGGAGCGGCAGGCATCAGCTAGGTCAGGAGGCGGGTTTTTCGTCCGTAGCCTGGGCACGGGCTGCGTCTTCGCGCACGGTCTGGTCGATCAACTTCGACAGACGGGAGCCTTCTTCCACTGAGCGATCATAGTGGAAGTGCAGTTCGGGCAAGGTGTGGATGCGGATCCTCTTGCCAAGTTCACGGCGCAAGAAGCCGCTCGCGTGCCGCAGCCCTTCGAGGATTTCCGGGATAGCGCCCGTGCCGCCCATCGCGGTGAAGAATATTTTTGCGTGGGCATAGTCGGGGGTGAGTTCGACATCGGTAAGCGAGACAAAACTCACCTTAGGGTTTTTGACGTCCTGTTGGATCAGTTCGGCCAGTTCGCGGCGGATTTGTTCGGCTACGCGCTGGCCGCGTGAGAACTCTTTCGGCATCGTTCAGAGTGTCCTCGCCACTTCGCGGATTTCAAACACTTCGAGTTGGTCACCCTGACGGATATCGTTATATCCGCGCAGTTGGAGGCCGCATTCGTATCCGGCTCTGACTTCCCTGACATCGTCCTTGAAGCGTTTGAGCGATTCGAGTTCGCCCGCCCAGATAACAGTATGGTTGCGCAGCAGCCTAACGGAAGTGGCACGCCGCACGGCTCCTTCAAGCACGTAGCAACCTGCCACCGAACCCACTTTGGAGATGGCGAACACCTGGCGGATTTCAACCAGACCGATGGTTTCTTCGCGTTTTTCCGGGGAAAGCATGCCGGAGAGCGCTGCTTTCACTTCGTCGACGGCATCGTAGATGATGTCGTAGTAGCGGATGTCGACTCCAAAACTTTCGGCAAGTTTTCGTGCGCTGGTATCAGCGCGGGTGTTGAAGCCGATGACGACCGCGGCGGAAGCTTGCGCAAGGTTGATGTCGGATTCGGTAATCGCACCCACGCCCGCGTGAATGACCTGCACGCGTACCTCGTTAGTAGAGAGTTTTTGCAGGGATTGCGATAAGGCCTCCTGCGAGCCTTGCACGTCAGCCTTGATGATGAGGGTCAGGCTTCTGGTTTCGTCTTCGCCGATTTGCTCGAACATGTTTTCGAGCTTGGCGGCCTGTTGTTTGGCAAGTTTAACGTCGCGGAACTTACCTTGGCGGAAGAGGGCGATTTCACGCGCTTTCTTTTCGTCGGCAAGTACGATGGCCTCATCGCCTGCCGCCGGGATGTCCGAAAGGCCAAGAATTTCGACCGGGATGGCGGGGCCGGCTTCTTCGATGTTTTTGCCGCTCTCATCAAGCATGGCGCGGATGCGGCCAAAGGTGGCTCCGGCGAGAATGACATCGCCACGGCGCAGTGTGCCGGATTGGATGAGCAACGAAGCGACCGGGCCGCGTCCCTTGTCCAGCCGCGCTTCAACGATCAACCCCTTGGCTGGGGCGTCGACCGGGGCTTTGAGTTCGAGCACATCGGCTTGGAGCAAGACGACTTCAAGTAGGTCATCGATGCCCTCGCCGCTCTTGGCAGAAACGGCTGCGAAGAGGGTGTCGCCGCCATATTCTTCCGGAACGACCTGTTCGGCAATGAGTTCCTGTTTGACTTTCTCGATGTTGGCCGACGGTTTGTCGATCTTGGTAACGGCGACAACGATTGGAACTCCCGCAGCTTTTGCGTGGTTGATGGCCTCGCGTGTCTGCGGCATTACACCGTCATCTGCTGCAACGACGAGGATAACGATGTCGGTGGCTTGTGCGCCACGTGCACGCATGGCGGTGAACGCTTCATGGCCCGGGGTGTCGAGAAAAGTAATCGTACCGCGTGGAGTCTCCACATGGTATGCGCCGATGTGTTGGGTGATGCCGCCCGTTTCGTCCGCCGCAACCTTAGTACGGCGGATGAAGTCCAGCAGCGAGGTCTTGCCATGGTCGACGTGACCCATGACGGTGACGACTGGGGCGCGTGGGAGGATGGCATAATCTTTATGTTCGTCGTGTTCGGCCAGAAAGGCATCGGGGTCGTCGAGCTTGGCAGCCAGCGCCTTATGACCCAGGTCTTCGACCACGATCATCGCTGTCTCTTGATCGAGCACCTGATTGATCGTCACCATCATGCCCATTCTCATCAGGGTCTTGATGACTTCGGCAGCCTTGATGGCCATTTTGTGGGCGAGGTCGGCCACGGTGACGGTCTCTGGCACATGTATTTCACGCACAATGGGCTCGCTCGGAGCTTGGAAGGTAGCGTGTTCTTCAACTGCATGGGCGCTTCCGTGACGTCCGCTGCCATGGCGTCCACCGCCCTTGGCTCCGCGCCAGGCATTACCGGTAGCTGCGCCGCCCACGTCGCCGCGGGTCTTGAGACCGCCACGGCGTTTGTTGCCGCCTTCGCCATCGCGGGCATTGCCGCTGCCGCTAGCATCGCGGACAGGTTTTTCGCGGGCGGGCTTATTGTTTTCGCCGCTCTTGGCTGGACGGTGCAACGTGCCTGAAGTGGCTTTCTTGTTCGAGGCTGGTTTAGTTGTGGCGGGCGCGGCAGGGGCAACCTTGGGCTGTGGCTGTTGCGTAGCACGAAGGCGGGCTTCTTCTTCCTGTTGGCGGGTTTCGGCTGCGGTCTTAGCCGCAGCTTCGCGCTCCTGGCGGGCACGCAGGTCGGCCTGTTGCCGTTCGCGCAACTCGCGGCTACGGCGTGATTCCTGCTCGCGCACGGCGAGTTCTTTTTCGCTCAGGATATGGACAAGCGATGACCCACTTTGCGGCGCCTTGTTTCGTTTTTGATGGCCGGCAGGTTTGTTTGTCGGCGCGGCTTCCACGGCAGGCGCAGGGGGTTCGCTGGTGGCAGCACCGATATCCACCGTATCGGGTGGGGATGCTGGGGGTGGAGGCTCGGAAACTGGAGGTGGTGGCACGGAAACCAGGGTCGGGGGCTCGGAAACCGGAGGCGGGGGCGAAACCGGTGTCAGTGCCGTTTCGGGAAATGGCGCTTCGGGAACCGGGACGCTTGGAAGGGTTTCTTCTTTCGGCGTGGCAACCTCAGCCATTTCGTCGCGTTTGACGAAAACGCGCTTTTTGCGGACTTCTACCTGTACCGTGCGGGCACGGCCCGTCGAGTCGGTGGAGCGGATCTCGGAAGTTTGCTTGCGGGTCAGGGTGATCTTGCCTTTTTTGGCGCTGCCGTGCGATTCGCGCAGGTATTCGAGCAGGCGAGATTTGTCCTGCTCGGTGAGCAAATCCTGTTCGTTGGATTTATCGACGCCAGCGCGCTTGAGTTGCTCCAGCAACGCCGCTGTCGGCATTTTCAACTCGCCAGCGAATTGGGTGACACTTATACCTTCCATTTCTGCACCCCTATCATCATTCTTGCTCGAACCAGTGCGCCCGTGCGACTGAGATCAGCGCGCTAGCCTGTTCCGTGGCGATACCGGTCATTTCAACCAGTTCGTCAACAGCGAGGTCGGCCAATTCGTCGCGGGTTCGGACACCGTGGATGGCGAGTTTGGCCGCCAGCGCCTTGTCCATGCCATCCAAGGCAAGCAGGTCATCGGTAATGCCTTCGAGCCGTTCTTCAGTGACGATGGCCTCGGTCAGCAACACGTCGCGCGCGCGGTTGCGCAGTTCGTTGACGGTAGCTTCGTCAAAATCTTCAATTTCGAGCATTTCGGCCAGCGGCACATAGGCGATTTCTTCGAGCGAAGAAAACCCTTCTTCAATCAGAATGTTAGCAACGTCTTCATCGACATCGAGTCTGTCCATGAAGAGCGCCCGCAGTTCGCTGCGTTCCTGTTCGGTGCGGGCGGCGGATTCTTGTTCGCTCATCAGATTGATCGTCCAACCGGTCAATTCGGAAGCGAGCTTGACGTTCTGGCCGTTACGCCCGATGGCGATAGCCAAGTTGGCTTCGTCGACCACCACGTCCATCGCATGCGCTTCTTCATCGACGACAATAGAGACGGCTTCGGCGGGCTGGAGGGCGGCAATGACGAACTGAGCCGGGTCGGAGGACCAGACGATGATGTCGATCTGCTCGCTGCTGATTTCGTCACGCACCGCCGTGACCCGCGAGCCACGTAGGCCGACGCAGGTCCCTACCGGGTCGATGCGCTGGTCGTTCGCCTTGACGGCAATCTTGGCGCGTAAGCCGGGATCGCGGGCACAAGCCTTGATCTCAAGCAAACCGTCTTCGATTTCGGGTACTTCCAGTTCAAAGAGCTTCATCAGGAATTCGGGCACGGTGCGCGACAAAATCAGTTGCGGGCCGCGCACGCCCCGGTCAATCTTGAGCAAGTAAGCCTTAACGCGGTCGCCCGAGCGCAGGTTTTCGCGCGGAATTTGCTGGTCGCGTGGCAATACCGCCTCCATGCGGCCCACTTCGATGATCGCGTTGCCGCGTTCGACGCGTTTGATCGTGCCGGAGACGAGGAATTCCTCGCGTTCCAGAAAATCGTTCAGCACCTGTTCGCGTTCGGCATCGCGGATTTTTTGCAGGATGACCTGTTTGGCGGCCTGCGCGCCGATACGCCCGAAGTCGATGGGTTCAAGCGGCTCTTCAATGTATCCGCCCAGTTCGATGTCCGGCTGGAGTTCGCGTGCGTCGATGAGCCCCATTTCGGTTTCATCGTTGTTGACCTCTTCGTCTGGCTTTACCATCCAGCGCCGAAATGATTCGTAGTTGCCGGTATCGCGGTCAATGCTGACATGCACGTCGGCATCGTCGTGGATGCGTTTTTTGATTGCGGAGGCCAGCGCTGACTCAAGAGCGGAGAAAACAATGCTTTTGGCAACGTTCTTTTCGCGTGCCAGCGCATCGACAAGCAACAGGATTTCGCGGCTCATGTCAGTCAATCCTCCGGAATTTAGAATTTTGGAACCAGGCGTGCTTTCTCGACATCATCGAAGGCGACCAGAAGTTCCCCTTTTTCGGTGTCGACAGCGACCGCACTACCGCGCAGACCCTTGAGCACGCCAGTGAAATTACGTTGGCTACCCACCGGGACACGAGTGCGTAACCGGATATCGGTTCCGGCAAAACGTTCAAAATCAGCGGGTTTGACTAAAGGCCGGTCGAGCCCCGGTGAGGAGACTTCGAGCCGGTCGAAGTCGACGTTTTCGACCTCAAATACGCGGGTGAGCTGATTGCTGATCACTTCGCAGTCATCCACGGTCACGCCCCGTGCGATGTCGATGAACACGCGCAGCAGCCGTCCGCGCGGCGAACCTTCGACCGTCACGAGTTCAAACCCGAGACCAGCCACAACTTGCTCGATCAAATCGTTAAGTTTCTGCACCCTTGCCCTGCAAATAAAAAATGGGCGTAACGCCCATCCCGTTGACTTCAGCCGGAAAGAAAGGCTTTGGAAAAGCCTCTCAAAGCCCACTGATTCTAGCGCAAAAAAACAGGTTTGGCAAAGCGTAGGGATACGGAGGCTCGACGGGGGGTCAGCGCACGATGACGATATCCCGGCGGACGAGCGTGCGCCGGGCAGGGGGGGGCGATCCAACCCGTGGTGGGTCGGGAGCAAGGGAGGGCATTATGGCAACGACTGGCGGCGAGGCAGCAGGCGGCTCGCTTGTAAGGGTGGAAGCCGCAGGGGTGGGTGAAGGCGGCTCCGTTGCCACTTGCGTGAATGTTTGTGACGGTACCCATGCCCAATGTTTTTGCCAGACGGCGTGTATGTGGTTCGGGTAGTCTGGTTTGCCCCGGCTACCGTTGTAGCGGCTCAGGGCGAGAAAGAGGTTGCCTTTTTCGAGATCGATGTAGTGCCGCAGGATGGTACAGCCATATCGCAGGTTGGTGCGCATGTGGAAAAGGTCGTCTTCCCGGTTGCCAATGGTTTCGACCCAGAACGGCATGACCTGCATATAGCCGCGTGCACCGGCTTTCGAGAGCGCATATTTGTGGAACCGGCTTTCAACCTGGATAAGGCCGAGGACAAGTTGCGGATCAAGTCCCGCACGGGTGGCCTCGTAGTGGATCGTGGCCAGCAACTCCGTGCGGGCATTTGGGTCGGGAACGCGCTTTTCGAGGCGGTGGGACATTTCGGTGAGCCAGCGGTCGCGTTCGGCGATATCTTCAATTGCGATGCTGGGTGGGGCATCGCTCACTGCCTGGTGCAAGGCGGCGCGCACGCTGGCAGCCAGAAGTTCTTTCTTCTGATCCCCTGCTTGCGCCGCCGGGCTGGGCAGCACGCAGGCGCAAGCGGCAAGCAGGGGAAGAAGGCGGGGTTTCACGTATGTCACACGGCACGCTGGCGGCGCAGGAGGTTGGTGAGGTATCCGATAGCCTCATCGGGGGCGAGCTTCAATAGCATGCCTCCCTGACGGGACTGGACTTCGACGATGCCTTCCTTCAAACCGCGTTCGCCGACGGTCAGGCGAAACGGAATGCCAATGAGTTCCCAATCAGCGAACATCACGCCCGGACGCTCGTCACGATCATCAAGGATAACGTCGATGCCTGCCGTGCGTAACGCCTTGTAGAGCTGCGTGGCTTCATGGCGCACGGCTTCGGATTTGCCCCATCCGACAGCACAGATGACGGCCTCGAACGGTGCGATGGCGGTAGGCCAGAGGATACCGCGCCCGTCGTTGTTCTGTTCGATGGCCGCACCGAGAATGCGGGTAACGCCGATGCCGTAACAACCCATAATGAAGAAACGGGGCTTGCCGTCGATATCGAGAAAGGTAGCGTTCATGGCGCGGGAGTATTTGTCGCCAAGGTAGAAGACATGGCCGACTTCGATGCCCCGGTCGATGGCAAGCGTGCCTTTGCCGTCCGGTGAGGGGTCGCCGACGACGACATTGCGGATGTCGGCGACGACCTCGGGCTCGGGCAGGTCACGGCCCCAGTTCGCGCCGATGTAGTGGTAGCCCTCGGCATTCGCGCCGCAGATGAAATCGGACATATTGGCAACAGTGCGGTCTGCGACAATACGCACGGGTTTGCGGGGGGCAATGGGGCCAAGGTAGCCGGGTTTGCAGCCGAAGTGTTCGATGATTTCCGCCTCGGAAGCAAAATGGAAACCAGCATCGAGGCCGCTTATCTTGGCTGCCTTGGTTTCGTTGAGTTCGTGGTCGCCACGGACAAGTAGCAACCAGAGTACCGTGGCGGCGTCGCGCCCAGTATCGTTGAGTTCATCGCTGGCAAGCACGATCGATTTGACGGTGGTGGTAAGCGGCGCGCCGAGGAATTCGGCTACCGTGCTGCAAGCCACCATGCCGGGAGTGGCGGTCTTGACGAGCGGGGCGGAGGTATTTACGCGCGATGAGATTAGCGGCAAGGCTTCAGCCAGTTCGATATTGGCAGCGTAGCCTGAGTCTGGGCAATAAACGAGGGCGTCTTCGCCGGTATCGGCGATGACCTGGAATTCGTGTGAGCGGTCGCCGCCAATCGCGCCGGTGTCGGCGGCAACCGCACGATAGACGAGGCCGATGCGGTCGAAAATATTGCGATAGGCTGCGTACATCGCTTCGTAGCTTTCACCGGCGCTTTCAGCGTCGCGGTCGAACGAATAGCCGTCTTTCATGATGAATTCGCGCCCACGCATCAGGCCAAAGCGCGGACGGCGCTCATCGCGGAATTTGGTCTGGATTTGGTAGAAATTGCATGGAAGTTGCCGGTAACTTTTGAGTTCCTGCCGGGCAATATCGGTGACAGCTTCTTCCGAAGTGGGCTGGAACGCGAAATCGCGCCCGTGGCGGTCGCGCAGCCTCAACATTTCCTGACCCATCTTGTCCCATCGCCCGGTTTCTTGCCACAACTCGGCAGGCTGCACCAGCGGCATGGAAATCTCCAGCGCGCCTGCGCGGTTAAGTTCGTCGCGGATGATGGTTTCGATCTTGCGGATGGAGCGTAGCGCCAGTGGCATGTAATCGTAGATGCCGGCGGCAACCTTGCGGATCATGCCCGCACGCAGCATGAGCCTCTGGCTCACGGCCTCGGCATCGGCGGGGGCTTCCTTGAGGGTGTTGAAGTGGAATTGGCTGGCGCGCATGAAAAATTCGTAGTTGTTGTTAACTTATCAATTCTAACGCGGTGCGTGGTTTCGTTTCAGCACACGGCAATGTAGCGGCTTCAAATGCGCGGGTAAATATGAAAGAATCGGCCTAATTTTACGAAATTGAAGGTTCGATCATGCTCGACCGTGAAGGGTATCGCCCGAACGTCGGCATCATCCTTGTCAATGCGCGAAACGAGGTGTTTTGGGGAAAACGCATCCGCGAACATTCATGGCAGTTCCCGCAAGGCGGCATTAAGCACGGTGAATCACCGGAGCAAGCGATGTATCGGGAGTTGCAGGAAGAAATCGGTTTGCGTTCCGAGCACGTTAGGATTCTTGGCCGTACCCGTGATTGGTTGCGCTACGACGTGCCCAAACACTGGATCAAGCGGGAGTGGCGCAACACCTATCGCGGGCAGAAGCAAATCTGGTTTTTGCTGCGGTTGATAGGGCACGACTCGGATATTTGCCTGCGATCCAGCACGCATCCTGAGTTCGATGCTTGGCGCTGGAACGATTACTGGGTTCCGTTGGATGCAGTAATCGAGTTCAAGCGCGGGGTATACCAGCTTGCCTTGACAGAATTGTCACGTTTGTTATTTCGTTCTCGGCGTACTGGGCTGCCGCCAGGTTATCGTTCGTTGGCAGGGTCGGCGGAAGAACAGCCAGGACGAGGGGACGCGTAAAAACCTTGTGTTCAATGTGGGTTTAACCCATAATGAGCATTAATGTGGACGCGCCTAGTGCGCGGTCTCGTGATGTCTCCTCCACCCTCGTCTTTGGTGTGGATTTAACGCGGTCTAATCGGACTGCGTTTTTTTTGAGGGTACTTAGAATGGTCGGGTACCTTCCCCTCATTTATTACCTTCTCGCTTGTCCGCTTGTGGGAGAAGGGTGGCCGGTTGGGTCGGCTCAAAAGCAGGGGGGATGGTTTCAAGAAAAATGCTAAAAGTGTGTAAATGGTGTGGTTTTCCCCATGTTTTGCAATTTTTACCTTATCAGGTACTTATAGAAACCTATTATCCTGCTGGGCATTCCTTGTAATAAAGGCCATAGTAGGAGAACCAGGCGAGTCGATAGCGCTTAGTCAATGATTTTATGTGGGTTGCACGCGATGCGGTGGCGAAACTCAAGGTAAAAATTCATGCTTGGTGGCATAAAAAAGAGAGGGCTGCCAGGGTGGCCGATAGCCTTTTTTTATTTTATGAAAATTTCCACACCGGAAATAGATATTCGTTACGAGATGAGATGAAATGGTATTTTTTTACGTTGAAATATTACTGTTTATGCCGATACTGTTTATAAGTAGTTAATTCAGTTTACCGGAGGTTTTTTATGGTGGAAATTACTCATTCTTATAGTGGAAACCACTAATAGTGGAAACACTGATCTGAAAATAGTGCTGGGCAAACAGTATGTACGTAGTTGTACGTGCATGGGTGGTTGGTTGTTTTTATATGCTGGTCTTCCAAGTGTTACCCGTTGATGCAGTTGTATTGAGTGAGAGTACTTTAATTACCTTAGGAGCAGATATGTTCAACAATTTCAAAGTCGGCAGCAGGCTCTTCCTTCTCGCTGCCTTTGCCTCCGTAATTACCGTTGTCGTCTTGCTGTTTGGGGTATTCGGCATGGAAAAGATGTCGAGAGACACGGACGTCATGTATAACGAAAGGGCTGTGGCACTGGCTATGCTCGGCAGGATCGACGGTAACGTTAGTGCGTTGAGCGGCGGTATTTTTCGCGCCTTCCAACACGACCCCACTTCAGAGACTTCCAGGTTTCATTCCGACCACCCGCTTGAGGATCATCTGAACAATGCCGAAAATCGGCTCAAGGATATCAATGAGTCGTGGGCACGCTACACCTCCACCCCTCTGGCGGACGAAGAAAAGCCGCTGGTCTCTAAATTCACTGAAGACTACGCTCGGTTCGTCAGAGATGTCGTCCGTCCTGCCCTCGCTTCGCTACGTGCGAACGATTTCTCCGTTGATACCGCAGGACGGTTCATTCTGGGATACGGCGAGCAGGGCTATGCTCTGGAAAAAACTGTCCGCAACTTGGTCGACGTAAGCTACAAACTCGCTGGACAAAATTTTACACATGCCACGGATAGCTATCAGTCGTCACGTGCGTACATGTTGGTTGCTTTCACTGTCGGGCTGTTGCTGTCCATCTTCATTGCTTGGAAGATTATCCGCTCTATCATCACCCCGTTGTCGGGTTTGCAGGCGGTGATCGGCGAAGTCGAACGGAGCGGCGATTTGACCCTGCGTGTGGCTGTCTCTAGTTCCGATGAGGTGGGGCAAACCGCAACCTCCTTCAATCAGTTGCTGGGTGTTTTGCAAAAGACTACGCACGAAATCTTTGCGCATACAACCCGGCTCGACGCCGCCGCGACCGAGCTTTCCAATACCGCACAGCAAGCTACCACAAGTTCCGAGATGACCAGCGAATCCTCCTCGGCGATGGCTGCTGCAATCGAAGAACTGACCGTCAGCATCACCCACATCAGCCAGAGCGCACAAGAAACCTCTGAAATCACGCAACATGCTGGAGAAGTCTCGCAGCAGGGCGGTGAAATCATCCGTCAGACCGTCGACGAAATGCACGCCGTGGCCGAAGCGGTGCATGAATCTTCCAAGGGTATCGCTGAACTGGGCAAGCAGTCCGAACGGATTTCCAGCGTTGTGCAGGTCATCAAAGATGTTGCCGACCAGACTAACCTGTTGGCGTTGAATGCGGCCATCGAGGCGGCGCGCGCTGGCGAACAGGGGCGCGGCTTTGCCGTCGTTGCCGACGAAGTGAGGAAACTCGCCGAACGCACTACAAGCGCCACCGGCGAGGTCGGCGCGATGATCGCCGCCATCCAGGGCAGTTCGAATTCGGCGGTGAAAGCGATGGGTAATGCAGCCATGCGGGTCGAGTCCGGCGTCGCACTGGCCGACCAGGCCGGGGCGGCGATCACGAGTATCCAGGAAGGCGCCAAAAAGGTTCAGATATGCGCCAGGGATGCCAGTTCAGTCCTGGCCGAACAAAATATGGCCAGCCAGTCGATTGCGCAGCAGGTCGAGCGCGTTGCCCAGGCGGCGGAAGAGAACAGCGCAGCGGCGCGCAGTTCTTCCGGGTCGGCAAAGAATATCGAGCAACTGACGCGGGCTGTACGCAACGCGGTGTCGAAGTTCAAGGTCTGAACCCATAGCGGGTGGGTTGTGAAGCGGGGGCGGCCAGATAAGCTGGCCGCCCCCTTGTTTTAACTATCAATAGTATCCCGGCCTTTGAGCCGGGGTGACTTAAGCACACGCGCCGCAGATATCAATTCTAACATGGCATGAAATGGGTATTTTTTTACATTAAAACATCACTGTTATGTGGATACTGCTTATGTGGATACTACGCATAGGCAGTTTTGCCGGATATTTCTTGCGATGAAAGCCGTTCATGAACAGAAAGCCATGCTTGGTAACAACACTGGAAAATGGCCGGGCAAGGTTATGTGCTGGGCGGTTGATTGTTTCTACGCGTTAAGCACCTAAGCAGGCTGCCTGTTCTGGTTATGACTAAGCAATATTCATTTCTTTGGGAGCAATAATATGTTTAACAACCTCAAAGTTGGTAGCAGGCTTTTTCTCCTCATTGCGTTTGCCATCGCGATTAGCGTTGTTGTTGCAGCGTTTGGGATACTCGGCATGAAAAAGATGTCAGCCGAAACGGACCTCATGTACAAGGAAAACAACGAAAGGTCTGCAGGGCTGGCTCATCTTGGCAGGATCGACACCAATATCAACGCGTTGAGCGGTGATATCTTTCGTGCCTTCCAGCACGACCCCAGCTTGGAGATCAGCAAGATACACAACAGCCACACGGTGACGGAACACTTGGACATGGCCGAGCAGCGGCTTAAGGGCATCAACGAGTCATGGGCGTTCTATACCGCTACCCCTGCGGCAGCCGAAGAGAAGCAACTGGTTTCCGAGTTCAATGAAGTGTATGCCCGGTTTGTCAATGAGACCATCCGCCCCACCCTTGAT
>WQYV01000058.1 GCA_009781085.1 Betaproteobacteria bacterium | reverse complement strand
AAGAGCGCGTAGAGCATCCCAAACGGCAACGCAGCCATTACCCACGCCTGCATCCGGCCTTGCGCGGTGAGCGAGAGAATTTTCTTTTCCATGTTCTGGCGGTCGCGCACCGCCCGGGAGAGCTTGTCCAGCGATTCAGACAGGTTCCCCCCGCTTTCCCGGGCGATCTTGATGGCTGCCGCCACCATGATCATTTCTTCGGATTTGACACGCGCCGCCAGGTTGTCGAGGGCCAGGTCCAGGTCTGTGCCGAGCCTCACTTCGCGCAGCATCATCTCCATTTCCAGCTTGATCGGCAGCGGCCCGTCACGGGCCACGGACTCCAGCGACACCATGAGCGAGGCCCCTGCGCTGATCGCCCCAGCGGCCATTGCCAGCATGTCAGGCACTTGGCTGTCGATCAGGGCGATGCGCTTTTTGTGCTGCCATGCGTAGTATTTGTTAGGCAGGACGATCAGGCCCACCAGGGTCACGAAGCACATCAACGGCTTTGCGGTAACGAACCATACGGCGGCGGCGGCCAGCACCGCGCCGATAACGATCAGCACGCCGCGCCGGGGCAGCATCTCTATGAGCGCCTTGCGCGGTGCCGGGGCCCCGTTGGCATCCGTCGGGGAAGGCAGCAGGCCCGCCATCAGGAGCCAGCCCGCGGCCCCACATGCCAGCCCCAACCCGATAATAATGAATATGTCATTCATCGGGTTCCTCCGCCCTGAACAGTTCCAGCGCCGGGACCTTGATTCCCGCTTCGCGCAGCTCTTCCAGGAACTCCGGCACCGCCCCGGTGGCGACAAAACGGCCTTTGACTTTGCTGTCGGCGCTGTAGCCGTCGCGCTCGAACACGAAGATGTCCTGCAATTGGATGCGCCCGCTTTCGACCCCGGTCACTTCGGTAATCGCGGTGATCTTGCGGCTGCCGCATTTGAAGCGCGTTTGTTGCACGATCAGGTTGATTGCCGAGGCGATCTGTTCGCGGATCGCCGCCACGGGCAGGTCCATCCCCGCCATCAGCACCATCACTTCCAACCGGCTCAACATGTCACGCGGGGAATTGGCATGCGCGGTGGTCAGCGACCCATCATGGCCGGTATCCATTGCCTGGAGCATGTCGAGGGCCTCCCCGCCACGGCATTCGCCCACCACGATCCGGTCGGGGCGCATCCGCAGGCAATTCTTGACCAGTTCGCGGATGTGGATCGCGCCTTTGCCTTCGCTGTTGGCCGGGCGGGCTTCGAGCGAGACGAGGTTGGGCTGGTGCAGCTTCAGTTCGGCTGAGTCTTCTACGGTGACGATGCGGTCGGCAGGCGGGATGAAGTTCGACAGGATGTTGAGCAGCGTCGTCTTGCCCGAGCCCGTACCCCCGGAGATGATGATGTTTTTGGCCTGGTGCACGCAGAAGGCGAGGAATTCCAGCATGGCTTCGTTGAGCGTGCCGAACCTGAGCAGGTCTTCCCCGTAGAGGCGGTGCTTGGGGAATTTGCGGATCGTGATGCTCGGCCCTTTGAGGGCCAGCGGCGGGATCACGGCGTTGACGCGTGAGCCGTCCTTGAGGCGTGCGTCCACCAGCGGCGTGCTTTCGTCGATCTTGCGCCCAATCGGGGCCACGATGCGCTCGATGGCGGAGATGACTGCACGGTCATTCGTGAAGGACACCGGGCTTTTCGTGATTTTGCCACCGCGTTCGACGAAGATCTGGTCGTAGGCATTGACCATGATCTCGGTCACGCCCTCGTCTTCAAGCAGGGGCTCCAGCGGCCCCAGGCCAATGGCTTCGTGCAGGACTTGTTCGGCAAGCAGGTCCCGTTTGATGTGGCGCGGCAAATCGCGCATGCTTTCCATCACAACGTCGATCATCAGGCGGACGGCGCTTTCCAGTTCCGCTTCCGTCATGGTGGTGATGTCGGTGCGCCGCACGTCCATCAGTTTGATGAGTTCGGCATGTGCACGCTTGCGCCATTCGAGGTAAATGTCAGGAGCCTCCGGCGGCGGGTCGGGCAACCTCTTGGCAGGCTGGCTTTGCGGGGCGGCACTGGCATGCTGGCGGGCGGCAGGCTCGTCGGAGGGGACCTGCCCGGGCATCCTGGCAGGCAGGCGGGGCTCGATACGCGGTTCAAGGCCGCCCGGTTGCCGGGGCGCTTCCGGTGCACGAGCGCTTTTCCGGGCCTCATGGGCCCCGGCCCCATTTGCGCCCTGCGCCATTGCCGCCGGGATCACGTACAGGGAATGGTTCCCAAGCTGGATTTCATCTTTCGACAGCAAGGGCCCATATTCCTGGACGCGCTCCCCGTTGACCCCGACGCCCATCAGCGCGCTGTTGCTGTATACGTGTGCCCCTTCGCGGGTAAAGCGGATCAAGGCGTGCCGTTTGCCGACCTGCCAGCCTTTGATGACGATGTCGCAGCCCTCATCGCGCCCGATGGTCACGGTGCTGGCGCTGAACACCCGTTCATCCAGCGTGCCGTCAGGGGTTTTTAGGATGATGCGGTGCATGGGTGCAACTCCTAGCAGGGCGCGCTGCCAGCCAGCGCCCTTTTTGGACATGCCATTGGGGCAATGCAATAGGTATCCAATGGGTACTCCGTATCGAAGATATGGGGCAAACCGTCAAGCACGCCCTGTACGGCAATGCTGCATGGGGAAACGCCTGCTACGACGATGATTTCGGAATAAAGCGCCGCTTTCAGGATAACGCCGCTTTCCAAGATGCTCCCGGCCTCGTCTTTCAGCAGTTTCGTAACCGTAATAGGTACGTCGAACCCGTCGAGCAATACGACGACCCGCTCGCCAGGGGCGTATTCGTTCACCAATTCGAAAGCGAGCACCCCCACCTCCAACCGCTCCGCGACGGCATGCGTCCGGGCGCTTATCCTGATGCCCGAGCCGTCATCACGCCATAAAGTCAGTGAGGAAGGTTCCCAAAGTGGCCGCATATGGAAACTCAAGGATACTTTGCGGAAAGGCATCACAAGTTCGCATGCCAGCGATGTCCCGCCCTTCCAAATAAATGAAAAATAGGCCATCGTTATCGCTCCTTAATGCTGCGGATTTTAATGATTAAATTATTTTTTTCGAGCGTCATGGCAGGCTCTGCGCCCCAGGCTGGGGTTAGCAGGCATCCCATCAACAGGCAAGCAAACAGGTGTTTCATTTTATTTTTCAATATCCAAAAAAAGATTTGTTTGAATTGAAATGTTTTTCAAGCATTCTCCTTTTTCGTCTCTATTAAAACCGAATAACAACTCTCCCTCCGTTTGTTTTTTAATGTAATACACTTCTCCTCCGTAAGGTACATCTTGAAAATCAACATAACCACCTGGGTATGATTTTTTGATCTGTTCCCATGTAAAACAACCTGAGTTATCATCAAGAGTCGCTTTTACATAAAGTGCCTCGTCCGTAGTTGCTGATACTTGGAAAGAGATTTGATTAAAAATAATTTCTTTTCCATATGATAGGGAACCAAGCATTGTATGCAATGTAACAACGCCAGTTGATGAAGTTCGCGTAAACTTTGAGCCAAATAGTGCCTCCACTTTTTCCCGTGTCCAGGGTTTTGCTTTTTCCAGATCCTGCACAAATTCTTCGAGCGTCATGGCAGGCTCTGCGCCCCAAGTTGGACTCGCCAAGCATTCAATAAGCAGAAAAACTGCCAGATATTTCATTTTATTTTTCAACCTTCAAAAAAAGATTTGTCCTAACTGTAATGCTTGTCAGACAATTACCATCTTTACGTCCATCAAAACCAAATAATATATCTCCACCGGAAAGTTTTTTTGCGTAATATACTTCTCCCCCAGAAGCTACGTCCATAAAGTCAACAGAGCCGCCTGGATATGAATTTTTGATCTGCTCCCATGTAAAACAACTTGATTTATCATCAAGAGTCGCTTCTACATAAAGTGCCTCGCCAGTAGTTGTTAATACGCTGAAGGAGATTTCATTAAAAATCAATCCCTTTCCACGTACGAATGAACCTGACATATCATGGCTAATAACGACGCCCGTTGATGAGATTTTTGTAAACCTCGATTCAAGTAACGTCTCAATTTTTTCACGCGTCCAAGGTTTAGCTTTTTCCAACTTCTGCACGAATTCTTCGAGGGCTACGTCGCGCTCCGTACTCCATGCTGGACTCGCCAAACATCCGATAAGCAGGAAAACCGCTAGATATTTCATTTTACTCCTCCTTTTTATCCGTCAAGGTTACCCAGAATTTCGGGATTACCGTTTTGGCAGTATTTGGGTATCCCAAACATGCTCGTAATGTTGTTGATAATTCCTGATGTTGTCGCCTGATAATTCATCCTTTCTTAGTGCTGCGATAGCATCTAGTGCAACCTCAGTAGCCTCTGGAGTCCTATGAGCTGCAATCAATTGTTCATAGATAGCTTTATATCGATCACCACAGGGAGGAGCTCCACAGTCTACACCGATATCCATATAGCTTAGACCTTGTCTTGCGGCTTCAGCTGAAATTTCCCGTTGAACATCAATATTAAATATGACAGCAGCCGCTTCGTTTCTCAATGCGCTCCATACAAATTCCTCTTTTGATGTATAAACATAGGGCACAGTCGATAAGAAATGCCCAATTTCATGTGCAATGCTCCGAGCAACGCCAAACTCGTTCTGATTGTTTGGAATAAAAATGTGTTTGTCTCCTCGACGATAGCGACCCATTCCGTCGGTATACTTAATACGCCCCGTCTCTGCTATCAGTCGATTTATACCAGCCGTTAATGTTGGTGACATGTCAACAAGGGCCTTTACATACGGGTCATTCAAAGGGTTGTCTCCAACTCTACCAAACCCTCCTGAACCCATGGCTCCCTCTGGTCGTCCGCCCGCCCCTGGAGCCTCAATATCATCGCCAAGACCCGAACCGTTACCACCATTACCGCCGCCGCTATCACCGCCGCCGTCACCGTTACCACCGCCACCGACGTTTCCTCCGTTACCACCGCCGCCGCCGTTACCACCACCACCCGGAAACCCATCGCCACCGCCCGACCCCAGGCTCGCGAAGTTCCTCATCCCCCCGCCACGCACGCCCGCAGCGGCTGCAGCCGCTGCATTTTGGGCTGCACTTATCTGGCCGTTGCTGCCCTGCCCGGCCAGCGCCTTCGCCCCCGACGCTGTTTGATGCCTTATCACGTCCCCAAATTGCGTGTACACAAACACAGACATGACCCCGACCGCCGCCAGGATGTCGATGAGCTCGGTCATCCCTTGACCAAGCCGACCTGCAAAACGGCGAAGATTCTTGAGGTCCGGGACCGTCATTTTGCCTATTCCCCCTTTTGCTGCGTCCACGCACCAACCGGTTTCAGCTTGCCCTGTTCCGTCTCAAAGAACCGGCTCCAGGCGTCGCCCGCCGTGTAGAGGGTGAGCCGCAGCATGCCCGAGACATCGTCCACGAGGTAGCACACCGGTACGACCCTGAAATCGCCGCTGCCGCGCATGGCGGGTTTTTTGCCACACTCCGGCGAGACGGCGGGGTCGAACCATTGGTGGACGAAATAGCCGTCACGCTGCAATGCTTTCACCAACAGGCGCCCAAAGCTGTCCGTGTCGGCGACGCGCTGCTGGAAGTCCGGTAGGTTTTTGGGGGGCGGGTAGATATGCCACAGTTGAAGGGCAGCTTCATTGGCTATGCCCGCTTCGATGGCCGGCCCCACGCCGACGAATACGCCGTAATGCGCCTTCGATATGTCCAGGGGCGGGAAGCCGCCGGATACGGGCTCTCCGTTGGCGGCAACGCAGCCTGCCAGGCATGCACAGGCAAACAGGTGAGGCAGACGCTTCATGGCCGCCTCTCGATCATCACGCTTTGCCGGTAATACCCGGAACCTGCAACCAGCACGGCTTTGTCGAACATGCCATCGACCAGGTAGCGCGGCCCGTCCATGCGGTAGCCTACGTCCTTGTTGGTTGCCGAGGCTGCCGGTTTGACGATCAGCAGCACCGGGGCCCTGTCCGCAGGGATGCCTTCCGGCATTTCGATGACGGTGCGTTGCCCGTCGTCCCAGACGCCTTTGGGGCGCCAGGGGGCTTCACCCGTCAGGGTGTATTGTTGCACGGACGGGCGCACGGCGGCCTGTACGGGCATGGCCACGGGCACAGGTACGGCCGGGGCGGGCTGGGCGACGGCTGCTGCCGGGGCGGTGCTTCCGGCATACATTATGTTCCGGATGTCCGCGCCTTCTACGCCTAAGTTGTCCCGCGGGGACGGCGGCGGCGGAGGGGGCGGTTTCCAGTCCAGCGGCTTCACGTCGTACCCGTTCAGCTTGTCATTGGCCTCGCCACGCAGTTGATTGCGGCGTTCCTCGCTTTTCCTGATGGCCTCGCTATCGGAGGAGATAAAGCTGGGGGTGATGATGACAATCAGCTCGGTACGCTCCCCGTTCTTGTTGCTGCTCTTGAACAGGTGCCCCAGCAACGGGATGCTGCCTAGGAACGGCACGGCGTTTTCGCTTTCCCCGGCGGTGTAGGAGGCCAGCCCAGAAAGCAGCATCGACTGGCCTTCCACTAGGTCGAGTTCCGACATCGCCTTGCGCGTGAGCAGCCCCGGCACGCCCATGACCGCTACCGCAGTGTCGATCTGGCTCACCTCGGTCGAGACTTTGGCGCGGATATTGCCAAGCTTGTCGCACGTCGGTTCGACTGCCAGCCGGATGCCGTATTCTTTGAACTGTACGTTGGCCGCCCCAAGCCCATTTTGGACGGGGATGGGTAGTTCGCCCCCCGAGGTGAAATCCGCCTTGCCGCCGCAGCGCGTGGTCAGGCGCGGTTCTGCCACGAGGTAGGCATCGCCCTGGTTCCGCAGGAGGTTGATCCGGGAAGAAATCATCGTGGCCAGGCTAAGCGCGGATTTGAACGGGTGCGTGTAACCCGGCCATGCGTCCAAGTTCGGCGTGCTGTTGCTGTTGTTGTTATTGCTATTGCCTTGCGGCCGTAGGACGGTGACGCTGCCGTCGGCAGATTTTAGGCGCTTCATGTCGCCGACAATGGCCGCTTGCGGCCCGTAGATGGATTGCGACCATTCGATGCCCAGGTTTTCCAGGGCGGACCGTTTGATTTCCACTAGTTGCGCTGTGAGGTGCACGGTGCGCTCTTCGAGGGCTACGTCGCTTCCGGTAATGAGTACGATCTGGTCGGGGAAGGCTTTTTGCAGCGCGGCGATGAACGGTATTTGCGTCGCTTTCAGGGTCTCGGCCCTTAAAAACACCCGGTTGCCGACCAGCGAGACTTGGATGTTGTCTTCTTTGGCAAGCATGTCCCGCACTTGCGCGTAGGTTTTTGCCGGACTGTTGAGCCCTACTTCTACGGCATAGGTGGTTTCGGAACCGTCCTTGAGCCACAGGTGTACCGTCGAGCGCCCGGCATCGTTGGCGATAATGAGCAAATCGCTTGCGTTGACCATCGCGGTGGACACGACTTTGCCGTTGCCGACGGCCGTTTTGGCAACGGGCGAAGATAATTTGACGACCCTTGTTTCGCCTACATAGAGGTGGAAGCTGTTTTCTAAGTCCTGCGGCGGTTGCCAGCCCGGGGCCATGTATAGCTGCACCATCGGGGCGGCAGTTTCCGCGCCTTGTTGGGCCGGCTGCGCTGCGGGCGCGGCGCCCTTGGCTGCCACTTGGGACGGCACGGGCTGCTGTGCCGGCAGCCGCAAGGGCGCTATCAGGCTTATAGTGAGCGCAAGCGCAATAAAACGCGCAGGTTTCTTGTATGTCATTTTTTTGCTCCACGTATTCCGTCAATCGTTATTTGCGTTCATTGCCCCCGCTGCCCAGCAGATGCGGTGCTGACAAACTGGGAAGGGGGCGGGGCCGTTGTTTTTGCGTTGGCCGCTGCCGGAGCCGAGGCCGCATCCTCTTCGCGGTGCTGTTTCATGTTCTGTTCAATTTGATCTATCTGCTCTTTGGTCATCGGCCCGCCAATCATTTCATCCGGGGGTTCTGTTTTGGCAGGGTTGGTTTGCCCGCTGCTGCTGGCGAGGGTATCGCTTGGGTAAGGCTGCAATTCCGTCCTGACCGTCCCATTGCCCTTGCCGCCGATGTAGAGGGTGATGAAATCTATTTTTTCGCTGGCTTTCGCGCTCTCGTCCGCCCCTCCCCACAAATCGGATTCGCGGGTAGGCCGGTAGTTGGTTTCCTGTTGCTCGGGGCGCTTGAGCACAGCTTTGAGTTCCCCGTTCTCCTGCGCAATCAGCACCTTGCCGATCTCGTCCGGCAGCAGGTTCAGCGTGAGGGTGGAATAGCGGCGGTCGTACTCTTTCCCATTCGGCGCCGTTTCCCGGCGCACGATGTTGCCGGTCGCCTTGACTAGCACGTCCTGCATGAGCGGCATGACCACTTTGTTCTCCCGTTTGCCAGGGAGAAGCGATTTTTCTTTGCTGATGACGAATAGGTCGATCCGGTCGTAAGGCCGGACCATGCCGGAGATGGAGTTCAATTCATCTACGGCGATGGTCAGCGCACGGCGGTCCGCTTCCAGCATGTCAGAGAAGGACGGGACAACCCCGCTGGAAAGGTATCCCCACAGGAGCGGCCGGCCTAGCGGCAGGCTGACTTTCAGGCTTTGCCCCAGGGCGCGTTCGATGTCCCCAGGGGCTACCGCGTCCGGGGGAACCATGTCCACCGGCATTTTGCGGACGGCAAAATTTTCGAGCACCACTTGGGTGTTTGCGGCCACGTTTTTACTGGCCACGACGACGGCAACCCTCTCCGTGTGGTCGGCATACTTCGCCTCCAGCTCGGCCGCTTTCCGGTTGAGGTACGACTTCACCAGGATGGCCGCAAACCCGGCCATGCCGAGGGCCAATCCAAGTAGGATGAGCCGCCTTTTCCCTGCTGTCATTGCCATGATGGGACCTGTTATTCCCTGAAATTAAAAAACGTTGAAACCCTGGCGGTATACCCAGCGGGGGGACCGCTCATTTTTTGAACTTCGGTTTGGTGGTTTCCTTTGGCGGCATTCATCATGCTTGCCCGTTACTGCCCTGGGTCCGTCGAGAACCCTGACGATGCGCCGACAATAGGGTCGCCAATCGCTTTGACCTTGGCTTCGTGGTTTTCTTTGATAGCGTCCATCAGCATGTCCGCTACTGATTTACCGCCGTCCCCAAAGGGTACAAAAATCGCCAGGATCAGTATTAGCGCGCAAATGGTGTATTCCACCATTGCTTGCCCTTTTTGGTTTGATTTGCACATATCGCCCATGATTTTCCTTGTATTGTTTGCGTTTTTCTTATTCCGCCATTTCGTTATAGATCACTAGTGTTACCCCTTCGCTTTTTCTCTGCATATCTACTAATAATTGCCGGTTTTCTTTGGAAAACATTAATTGCCGATGTTCACCGGTTTTGATCGTTTCATCCTTGTCGCGCCGCCACCCTGTACCAATGTAGTGCTCCCGCAAATACATCGCATTGCCTTCTACCGATTGTTTGTTCTGCATGATGACGAAGCGATCCTTTCTTGTACCATCCCGGCTATCCTGGTGTTGGATAACTTCGGTGCCCGGCATGCGGGGAATGTCCCGTGCGAGTTTTTCGGGAATTTCCATCTTGAATACGTCTAGCGAGGAAACGAAAACTTTTATCGCTTTTTCGTTCTCCGCCGTCATCTCTACGTTAATAAGGCGCTTGTCCGGCATCATGGCGCCGATCATTTTCCGCCGGGATGTGGTGTTTTCGGCGTATTTCCCCTTTTGGGCATTATTCTCGAAATACTTCCGGTAAAACTCCAGCGTCTTATCGGGATCCAACGTAGTGAATTGGATAATCTGCATGGGCGCGCCATTGAAACGCATGTCGTTGGAAACTATTTGCGGCGCGGTATTCGGCGGCACGGGCAACGCGTCGGCATTGGCCGCAAGGCAATGCGGCATGGCAACCATGAACAGCAGCAGGGACCCAAAGATGATTTTTATCCGGTACATTTTTCTGTCACTGGTCTATAGGAGTTAAACACTCCAAAAAACGGGACGCTGAGGGTGCCGTCATCGTTTACGTTGTAAGTTATGCCGTTTTCATAATAGGAGATCGTCCCGTCACCGTTATAAGTAAGGGTTTTGGTATTAATGCCGTTAGACCCTATCCGCATATCGACCGGGACGACATCGCCCCGTATGCATCCCAGTTTTAATTCCTGGAACGGCGTCAATCTATAGCCAGACGACGCATCAAGGTCGTTAAGCAGGTCTATGAGAGGCTGCGCTTCCTCTGCCAGGACGGCAACCGGCACCAACGGCTTCACAATGGCTTCTTCATGCTCCTTGCCGCCCGCACTCCAGGAATCTGTCACCACCGCCGCACGTTGCGTGATGCCCAGGTCCAGGTCTTCAAGGGTTTTTACATTGCGGACGGCGTTGAGTTTGGCGCTGACTTCCGCTACATATAAGCCTTTGTTCTCCAGCTCCATTTTTTCTGCGCCCACCAGATTCATGACGTTGGCAATAATGTCATAGGCTTCCCCAATCGTTGAAGTTGTTTCGCCTTTGTCATAAAGCTTGAGCGTGGGGCGCGCGGCCTGCTTGGGTTGCACTGATACCGCTTCGATGTCAACGACCTTGTCCCCATTGTGCAAGGAGTAAAACGACGGCAGGTCCGCATTCCCCGACAGCCTGCCCGCGGCGTAGGTAGACCGGATCTCTGCGTCGGGTTTTCCAAAAAAGCGTTCGACCATGAGCTTTTCAATCTCGTCCGTCGGCCTGACCGCCGCCTGCGCGCCACTCACGGGGCCTTCATGCCACACCGTCCGCTCCCAGGCCGCGTAGCGCGCCCCGTTGAGCGCCGTGGTACGGGCCTGCCCATAGGCGTACAGCGCCCAACCAAAAATGAAGGTTGGGATGAGCACCAGCAACGCGGAGAGCACTACTTCCGTGAGTGCTTGCCCGCGCTGGCGGCGACGGGCCTGCCGCATCATCCTCAGGCCGGGGGGCCGGGACGGCTCAAAAACGCGGCTGGTAGGTGTCATTTTGATCCCCAAATCAGGAATGGCTGGGCCGGCGGGAGCGTCCAAAAACTTTCCCGCGTGCTACTTCCAGGTTGAGTTTTTTCATGCAGCGGTTTTCGGCTTGGTCCATTTGCTTATCGAGTTTCGGGAGCAAACGGCCAAGTTTGGCTTGTTCCCTTTTATGCACGCTTTTTCTTTCGGACTTTGCCAGGCGCGCTAGGGTTTTTAGATACTTTTTACCGGCTGCCGAACGATAGAAGTGCCTGGCGTAATCGTCGTGCGCGCATTTGCTATAGTCCGCAGCCTGCTGCAAAGCAAGCCTTTCCGTGCGGATGTCATCCCCAAAGGCCGCTTTGGCTATCTTTTCGGCATCCTTTTGCGATATCCCTTTTTCCCCCGCCGCCCGTGCGGTTTTATCCCCTACGCTTTCGTTCCGTGCGGAAGCCACGGGTATGCATGCCACGCATATCGTGGCAATGCATAGAAGTTTTTGTATGATTCCTTTCATCATGTATTTCAATGTTCTCTCTTGGACAACCCAATGGAACACCCGCTTTTGCCGCAATTGGCTTGCACGGAATACCCGGTGCCGTCTTTCGCCCGATAGGCATAAATTCCATACCTGCTGTTTTCATAGGGCCTGGCGTCGATCGTGAACCCCCTTTCCTTGAGCCTTTCCACATAGGTTTTCATCCTGGCGATATCGCTATCGGGACTCGCGCCCTTCTTGAACATGGCAGTGAAGGAGTTGTCTTTTTTGTTGATACTCGCAAACATCACGGACATGTCGGGCCTCGGGATGCGGCGCGTATACTCGTCATCCGGCCAGTCGCCGCCGAATTGGCCGTAACTTCCGTCCTTTTTGTCGATCCGCCACTGCTCTCTATTTAAAACCATCCGCGTGTCCTCACCTTGGGGGTTCACGCTGCCGTCCGAATTGGTGGTGGTCGTGCGGCTGCGGAATTCGTCGTTGTCACGATGCACTTCCGTTTTTTTGCAGCCATTTTCGAGGGCGATGTCGCTGACTTCCCCGTTGGCCGTCCCAGTCAACGAGCCCCGGCAGCCGCATCCCCGGCTGGGGCCCTCGTAAGCCCCTTCGCCTTGGATTGCCTTTCCATCGACAGTCAAGTCAACCGAACCTGTGCATTCCTCGGCTCCCGCATGGCGGGCCGGGGCTGCCGCCATTAGGCAGGCACACGCTGCCATGCATAAAACTTGTTTGATTGAAAGGGGTTCCGTATTTGCGGCCATTTCCATCTCCATCATTGGTCAGCGGCCTCAAGGGCCACCGCTATCCCAGCGGGTAAATCTGTCAGGCGTGCCTGCCAGTACGGGGCAAACAAGGTGGCATAGGTGCCGTCTTTGTAAATCTGGTTGGGCAGCCTGCCTGCGGTTGGGTCGTTGTCGGACTGCGCGGGGCGGCGGAAATACGCCTGCGCGGCGGCTACGCCGTAAATCTTGGCCCGCCCTTCTTGTAAATGGAACGGGTTCCCCGCGCCGGTCTGGAAGGTCTGCGCGGCGTTGGGTGTACGCGTGATGTTCGATGAGTCGTTGCTCTGGACAGGTTTGGCAGCCAGCACTACAAAAGTGGGGCTGGGGCGTTCGCCTAGCCCCGGCTCGGCGGTCAATTCGTAATAAGGCTGCAAGCCGTTGTACTTACCTTTCAGGCCGTCCCAGGGCAGGAGCAGGGTATATTGATTGTGCCGGCTGTTGTAAGCTTGCCTATGCCCACCGGAAGTCAAACGGCCATGCGACAGGGACTGCCAGTCATCCGCGCCCTGGCTGCCAGCGACTTCCCCTGTCATCCAGAGACGGATCGTGTCGCAGTCCTGGTCAAGGAGGTTGAAAGGGTCCCAGCAGATTTCCATCTCAAACCCGTCCACGCCGACCCAGGTTTTGTTGTCGCAGCTCAACTGCGTGCCGCCATGAAGGAGATTGTCGCTCTCGATGCTGGGGATGATGCTTGGTGGTGAATTGACCCACTCGCGTTCGATGGTGAAACCGTCGCGGGAGTCGTTGACCACCTCGCGCATGCGGTCCATGGGCGTGTCCGAGTTGCTCATATCCACAACAGAATTGTCGTTCCCATCCGACCAGTGCCCCATATTCCAAACGAGAAGGTTGCTCGTGGGGATGCTCAAGCCGCTGCCGCATCCTTGGGTGCCGGTGTTGTAAAACCCGCCGAACCCGCCAGCGGGACCAGCGCCCGGGTTGCCGCTTTGCTGGCTGATAAAGCCGTCAAAAAAGGTTTGGGCAAGCGACGTCACGTTGTATGCGGAGGCAATGAGGCCGCCCCCATCCGAGACGACCCATTCCAGCTCCGGGTCGTTGGCTTTAATGACTTTTTCAACTTTTTGCATATCCGCCACGGCTAGGACATGTACCCCAGTCTGCATATAAGAAATGGCCTGGATAAGGTAATCCTGTAATTCGGTAAAGTATTCCAGGGCAGGCCAAATATCTTCTTGTATTATGTTCATCAAATTCTGGAAAGCATCCCCAATTGCCTCTAATATGGGCCCTACATAAGGGACCGCACCGAGGTATTGAAGCATCGACAGGTCTTGCGAGGCCAAGTAAATCATGTTGCTCAGGGACGCCAGGCTGACCAGTTGCCCTACGACTACGTGGTTGGCCACCATCGCACGGTTGGTGTAGGCCATGAAGTTCAGGTCCCGTGCCAAAGTGACCGCCATCGTGTACGCCCCGGCATCGGCTGCGTTCATGGTCTGGGACTTGGCATGGGTCATCTGGCTGATGTTGAAGGCGGCATAGGTCATCAGCGACAGGAACACAATCGCTGCCAAAGCGAGATAAATGGTTTGGCCGCGCTGGCGCTTTCTGCTGCCCGGCTTCCCCATGATGGCGCGGAACATTGCTCGACCCCCTTTCAACAAAGTTGGGACTGCCCCGTTTTTAGCGTTGCGTTTTCTCGTCAACGTCGTGCGTGACCCGGGTCGCCTTGCCGCCACCAACCAGCTTGACCCGTTCGCCGAGCTTGAAGTGTTCGCCTTCGTCCTGTTGCACGACGGCCAGGGTTTCGCCGCTTTCGAGCTTGACCGTAATTTCCAGCCCGTCCGTCCTGGTCACTGCTTCTTCCACCGCTGCCCCCCCGACGCCGCCCGCTACCGCACCGGCCACCGTGCTGATGGCCGAGCTGATGCCGCTACCGAAGGATCTGCCGATCACGCCGCCTGTGGCGGCACCCGCTACTGTGCCAATGTTCGATTTGGTCCCTTCGATCTTGACCGGCCTCACGCTCACGACGGTGCCATATTGGATTTTTTGGGCCTGCCGCGCTTCTCCGCGGGAATAATGGTCGGCCCCAAGGTTGGAGGCGCAGCCACCCGCGATGAGCGGCGCGACGGTCAAAAGGGAGAGGGTCAGGACCAGGCGGGTTTTCATGCAAAATCTCCTTGGATCATTTCAAAAATATGACGATGCTCATTGTTTGACCAACTCCACCCGCCGGTTTTTGGCGCGTGCGGCATCGTCGCCGGCATCGGCAATGAGCGGGCGGGTGGCTCCGTAGCCTTTGGCTTTCAGCCGGACGGCTTCGACCCCTTTGTTGATGAGGTAACGCACGACCGATGCCGCACGCCGGTCCGACAGTTTTAGGTTGTAATCGGCTGAGCCGATGCTGTCCGTATGGCCACCGACTTCGAATTTCCAGCTTGGGTTGGCTTTGGCAAGCTTGGCCACTTCGTCGAGCACCGTGCTGGACTCAGGGCGCAGGGCATCGGAATCAAAATCGAAATTCACGCCGTAAAGCTGCACCTTTCCGGTTTTTTCCAGGCTCTCCTGCATGGCCTCGCCTGCAGTTTTCTCCTTCCGCCCGGTCGCGGCGCAGGGGAACGCCTTCTCGCTGAAACGCTCAGTCCAGTCTGCGACGACATTCCCCTTGCCGTCTTCCAGCACGAGATATGCTTTGTTTGTGCTCCCCTCGGGGTATTTGCCGGGGGACGCTTTTATCGGGTACGCAAGCCCTAGCGCTACGGAAGCCTGGAGTCCGCTTTCGGTATGGGTATAAGTCAGGCGGGCAACGTTGTTTTCGACCCCGCCGATGAACGTTCCGACAACCTGGTTGACGTGGTCTTTATAGCCTAACAAATAACAACCTTGTATCAGCCCGTTCTCCTGCTTGAGCACGATGCTGGAAGTGCCGTTGCGGGTTCCGACCAGCATCGCAATCATCTTGCTGTCCAGCACAATGTAATGGCCGCCTAAATCTTCCCGTAGCGGGATGGGTTGGTCGAACCGGCCATAGGCGCTGAATAGGGAAACCTTATATCGTCCGTATTCCGAACCAGATAATGTGATGCGGAGGTAGCGGCCGGATATTTTTCGCTGGGCAGGGACGGAAAAATCGTATTGTGTATCGAAATATTTTTGGGACGGTTTGAAATAATGCGATTCGGGTAAATCGAACGCTGCGACCGTCTGGAAATCGCCCTCCGGGGACGAGGAGACCGCGAACTCGATATGGCGCGGCACCTCTATGTTCCTCGTACCCTTTCCCGCAGCAAAACGGAAGGACTCGATGGTTGCAGGCGCGGCAAACGCGTAATAAAGGTACGAAATATTGCCGCCCTCGCTTGGATTAAATGGGTTCAGGGGGCGCTGCCCGCTAATGATCCTGATCTGATTCGCAAACCTGTCTGCGCTAGCCCCTGTACGGTAGGGGAACGCGCCATTGAAAAAGTCCGCCACGTCGATCAGCTCACGCCCCTGCGCATTGCTATAAGCCGGCAGGAACAGAACCGACAGCACCAACAGGAACAGGATTAGGGCGCGTTGCGTGTGCATGGGATCGTGCCGGGATATGTTGTGTTGATACTTTGCTGAGATGATACGGCGGCTGGCTCTGCTGCGAAACCCCAGCCCCGGCACGCAGCCGGGACGAAGGGGGAATGTTGCGCGTTACAGTTAGTTGTTGCGGTCGTCGGCGAAGTTATCCAGTTTTCTCTGCGCGTTCGCTGTGGCACCAGCTGCCGACGTCTGGGCTTGCGTGGTTTCGACGGAACCGTTTTGACCTGCCAGCGCTGTCGCGGCGGCGGCCGTTTGATGGCGCAGCGTATCGCCGAAGAATGTATAGACCGCAATCGAGGCAATCGCGATCACGGCAACAATGATAATGTACTCTGTCATACCCTGACCGGCCTGACGGGCATAACGGCGAATTTTTGTCAAACGACCTTGCTTCATAGTTTCCTCCGAATGTGAAAATAAAAACACTTGCAACTACTCCACTACTCCGAGCAAAACAGGGTATCCATAATGAATTTCATGGCTATCCCTCCGCTCGCCCACTGTCAACATGCCCCCCCATGCCCATGCGCCTTTTGGTAGGCCAAAAAACGGGCCTGTTTAACACCCAGGCAAGGGGAGCGTCACTCCCCTTGGGTT
>WQYV01000057.1 GCA_009781085.1 Betaproteobacteria bacterium | reverse complement strand
CCCGTTCTCAAGCACACCGGCCTTGAGCCAGTTACGGATCAGCCTCAACACCCTTTTGTCAGCCACCCTGTGCTCCAAGAAACGCATCATCCAGTCGTGATCGATTTCATCGAAGAATGAACGGATGTCACCCGCCTATTCCGGCGGGCAATCTCACGTATGCCTTCCAGCCCCATCGACGCGCTCAGAGTCCGGCTCTGCGTCCGGGACGCGGGGGGCTGTTCGGCATTCCCCTTGGTTACACCCCTTCCCTCCACCACCTCCGCAGGGTCATCCCCTTTGTTCGGTGGCTTCCACGGTACTATGGGTGTATCCGACTTCTCATCCGCATTGGTAACGGGCTTGCGGCTTTTGGCCTTCCCCGTCCTGCCCGCCTGAGCGGGCACGAATGAGACCTCCCTGCTTCCGTGCAAAAGACTTCCCGACATGCGCAGGGACTCCGACCGCGCGGGATCGGTACATGACTTGCGATTATCGCCATGCCTCGTGTTGCCTTCCGCTTCGCTTAACAGCGTCGGCATCCCGGACTCCTGATTTCGCGGCTCAATGGCTGGCCTGTCGGTTTCCCCTGTCAACGCTTCAACATCACCCTCACGGATGATATTGCATGACTCGGGGCCAGAATGATTCGCCATATCTTTCCTGTATTGAACTTTCATCAACTATCTCTTGCTGGCTTGCGCAGGCGCACTATGCGTCCAGCCGAGACCGTGTTGTGCTGAATGATCTACCACCGCACGCTGTAAAACGCCTTTCTCGTCCTGTTGTCGCGCAGCACGGCCGTAGGTCGCGAGGCCACTACATTGGTGACGGGCACGAGCCAGGTTGTAGGTGCCGCCTGAGCACAGTATTAGAACGGTTTTGGTTCAAGTGGATACAAAACTCCCCTCTCCCACTTGTGGGAGAGGGGGAGGGGAGAGGGCAATGTTTGAAACGCTCTCACCCTCTCCCGCCCCTTCGGGGCACGGCAAACCCGAACCCGGACTGGAGCAAGAGCCATTTACCGTGAATGGAATGCCGTGCCGCCGTCACCGATTGCGGTTAATGCGGATCGCCCGCAACGTGAGCCTGCCAAGGATTGGCACCGGGGAACCGGTAGCCACGGGTCTGTGTGAACCCATTGGACGCGGTTGCGGCACCAACGTTTTTCTGGGGCGGCAAGACCGCCAGGGCGGACGGCGGTTTCACAGCCCTCCCGCTTGATCCTGATGAACTGAAGAAACGGGCGTGATCGGCCGCTGCAAGCGGTGGATGAAAGGATTAAAAACCGGCGGCTAACGCCGCCATGGATTTGCTTACTCGCTTGACTCGGGTCGGCTAATGGGTGTCCGGGTTGATTGCCGGGTTAGGTGTTGGACAAGAACCATGACCTTGGCTGCCTTGAAAAATCGGAGCACCTACCTCATCATAATGAATTCGTCATGCGCCCAATTTTTCGCAATTTCCTGAAGCCGTCGACGCTTTTTTTCCGAGATCGACTTCACCAGATACTCGCGAAGCGCGGCAGAGGATAGTGTTGGAAGTTCCGTCTCATAGCATGTGTCACCCCATCGCGCTTCTCCCAACGCAACCCACAACCACGCTTCAAGCCGATCACGCGTTTGCATCGGACCACACGCGAATATCCACGCCAGTCGCATTTCGCATCCATATCCCGTGACTGGTCTGTTTTTCCATTCTTCGGTAAGCGCCGAAAAATCCGGGGTAGCGCCAATTCCGAGAAAGCGGCGACGGTCATATTCGTCATCCGCCCGGTGGTTACGCTCAATCCAGACTACGCTCTGAGTCATGCTGCCATACGCCTCGGTAGCAAGCGCAGCATCTTCCCGACGGTGTGCTACATAAAATTCCGCCAGAGCAAGCCAGGCATCGCCGACCGAGTCGGGGGAACGCGCAAAACGCTCCATCGCCGCGGGGTCGCCCCGTTCAAGATACTTCCGCCCCTCGGCAAGACCGCGCTGTCGCCGTTGGTATTGCCGCTCCTCTCGAATCGAGTCTGCAATGATCGAAAACAAGCCGGGGGTTTTCATCAATTGTGCACGATTTTCTTTTTGGCCTAATGCATAAATTAACTCAAGAGCATGGTCAATTTTTGCTTTCAGGCGGAACACAACCTATGAACCTATCTCCCGCAGAAGAAGGTAGCTTTGGTTCGTAGTAGTCGGGACCCCAGCCTCCAAAAAAACCAACTTTGTCACCAAACCAACCGGGCTTGTAAATGTCGTATGCGGAACCACGGTAAAGCTCTTTGCCTGTTTTGTCGTAAAGAATCGCGAAACCTGGTTTTGAATGCGAAGGAATGATAAAGAGGGACTGGAATGGTGTTGTATACCGTTCTATATAATATTCGTGATTGGGACTGTAGCAAGGTCGTCCATAATCGCCAGAATCAGGGTTTAATAGGGGAAACGGAACGAAGTTAAAATTGAAAATAGCAAGCCATAACAGCAGTGCACTACCAAGATAAATGCTCATCCGCTTGAACAATTTGATTTTGCGTTCCATTATTTGTGTTGTTGCATGAAAGGTGGATTACAGCCTAACGGACAAGATAACCGGCGCGGCGCAGCCGCGTCCGGGTTGATTGTAGGGTTAGGACGCTTGGCGAAACCGGACACAAGCCCAGGTTAGCGTATATGCGCTTGAGCTTGGCGTTCTCGGCCTCCAATTCCCGCAGCCGTTGCAGCTCTGACACCTGCACCCCTGCATACTTGCTTTTCCACTGCTAGTACGTCACCGCGCTCACGCCATGTTTGCGGCAGATCTCGGCCACCGCTATGCCCGACTCGCCTTCTTTCAGGACGGTGACGATCTGGCTTTCTGTAAATCTGCTCTTCTTCAAAGGAGGCTCCAAGGATTTTCAAAACCGACTAAATACGCAGGATGTCTTTACGCGGGGGGTTAGGCTTCTCGGAGTTGCGGGCGCAACCTGTGTTAGGGAAGCACGGGAATAGGCCAAAACTTCCTCTGGCTCCCCGGTATCAATAATTCTTCACTACGATGTGCGTCGAACCGCTATTGAAACGGTTGCGGATGTTCACGGTGTAGTTCTTGTGATACTTGTCGCAGATGTAATCGCCATACAACGACATGGTCAACGGGGTTTTGCCCACCACCATTAGCGCACGGCAGGGGAGCTTTTCGAAATCGGCAGCAAGCCGACGGTGTTCGGCCTCGCCAAACCCGTTGGCAGGTTCAATGTTTCCGTAATCGTTAAATATACTGTCATACGGTGGGTCGAGAAAAACGAAATCGTTCTTTTTTGCCATTGAAAATATCTGGCTGTAGTCCACGTTGAAAAGCTCTGCCCGCTGGAGCAATTCACTGTGCTGCGCCGTTACGCGCTGCGTGTTGAAACATGGATATCTCCCAAACGGGACGTTGTACTCACCGTGCTGGTTATAGCGGAGCATGCCGGAATAGGCCGTTTTGTTGATGAAGAAATAAAGCACGCCCTCCAGCCAAGTTTCGTCCGGATGGTTGTAGAGCGTACGGAGGCGGTAGTACAAATCTTCGTTGGCGTTGGGGACGCGCTTGTCCGGCTGCCCTGCTTTCAGCTTTTCATATGCGTACTGATTACGCTCATATTCCGCTTGAAGCACACCGAACTGTTTGCGCATCTGCGGGTATTCGTTCCTGAGTTGCCGGTAAAACCCCATGAGCCGCATGTTGACATCGTTCAACACCGCACGCGCAGGCTCAATATGGAAGAACAGCGCACCGCCGCCCAGGAAAGGTTCGATATAGCGGTCGAAACCGTCAGGGATATAGTGCAGAAAACGGGGTATCTCCCGCACTTTTCCACCTCGGTATTTCAGCACGGGATTCATAAATCGTTCCTGTTCGTCCCAATTTGAACACGCGTCAAGCGCAATCCCCGTCGTTCATGACGGGATAAGCGAGACAATCGTTTATGGAGCCAAAAGCTCTCCTGATCCGTATCGGGGAAACCTCGGCTTTCAGGCCGGGGTGACTCAAAAAGTGCTGGATGGAAAACCCTGGCAGGCATATGGGAATCAACGCCCGTTATATAGACGGCTGTAGAATCGGAGAACCCTTTTGTTTGGTTTTACCACTCTCAGACCAAATTAATATGCGCATTTCTACGGATAACTCCCCGCTACTGATCCTGCGTGGTGAAATAGTTCACTTCATCGATGACCCCCTTGCATGCGGGGCTAGAGCCTACGTTCACTTCCCCGATGGCCTGCTCCTCGTTCGCGATGGTCATGTGCTCAATTGCGGGCCGGCGGCAGAACTTGAACCCAACTTACCGGTTGACGCCCGCCGCGTCGGCTGCTCAGGCAAGTTGATCCTGCCAGGCTTCATCGACACCCACACCCACTGCGCACAAACGGAAATCATCGCCAGCCACAGCGAGCAACTCACGGTATGGTTGGAAAAATACGCCTGGCCCGCCGAAACCCGTCATGCCGACCCTGCGTATGCCGCCGCCGGAGCCAGATTCTTTTGCGACCAACTGCTACGCCATGGCACAACCACGGCGATGGTTTTCACCACCGTACATCCGGCCTGTACCGAAGCCCTGTTTGAAGCAGCGTTCGCACGCCGCATGCGGATGATTGCTGGTAAGGTGCTGATGGATCGCAATTGCCCGGAACCCTTGCGCGACACCCCGACAGGGGGCGATACCCAATCCCGCGTACTGATCGAAAAATGGCATGGCCGCGGGCGTCTGGCCTATGCCGTTACCCCGCGCTTCGCACCCACTTCCACGGAAGAACAAATGCACCGAGCCGGACGGCTTTTCGGCGAAATACCCGGCCTTTACCTGCAAACACACCTAGCCGAGCAACGCACGGAAGTAGCTTGGGCGATGCGGCTTTATCCCGGCGCACGCAGTTACCTGGATATTTATGAGCGGTTTCATCAACTCGGCGAACGTAGCGTATTCGCGCATTGCATCTGGCTCGACGACGAAGACCGCCGCCGTATGGCAGCCCGTGGCGCATCAATGAGTTTTTGCCCCACGTCCAACCTCTTTCTCGGTTCCGGCCTGTTCGACTTGGGGCGTGCGCGTGACTTTGACCTACACGTGGGGCTGGGAAGCGACATAGGCGCAGGAACCAGTTTCTCCATGCTGCAAACCCTCAACGAAGCCTACAAGGTGCTGCGGCTCACCGGGCAAACCCTCACTCCTGAAGCCGGGTTTTACCTCGCAACCCTTGGCGGCGCACGTGCGCTCCACCTAGACATGCACATTGGCAACTTCCTGCCAGGACGCGAGGCAGATTTCATCGTCCTCGACCCCCGCTGCACGCCGCTACTCGAAGCGCGCACGTCCCGCGCCACTACGTTTGCGGAGCGCCTCTTTGCGTTGATGATGTTGGGAGACGACCGCTGTGTGGCCGCTACTTATGTACTAGGTGAACCGGTTTTCCAGAGAGACGTTTCCGCCCCGCCACTCGCCGTGCTTCATTGATGCGACGTTGGCACGCTATACCACCGGAACCTGGGTTTTTTTCCCCACCCTTGGGAAGCTGTTTTACCCTTGTTGCTCCCGACGGGTAGCGGCGAGGCGTTCCGGCTTCTCCTCCAGCCACAAACGTATGCGTTGCGCATCGACGATGCGCATGTTGCGGCCATTCGCATCCATCAATACGATTACCAGCGGCTGATCCTGCATCCATGCCTGCATCACGAGGCAACGTCCGGCTTCGCTAATATAGCCAGTCTTGGAAACGCTGATGGTCCAGTCGGGGCTCTTGACTAGCCCATTGGTGTTACCGAAACGTTTCAGATGCCCATTGATGAAAACATAACGCTCATTCGTTGTGGAAAATTCGCGGATTTGTGGATAACTGGATGCTGCCATCACCAGCTTGGACAGGTCGTGCGGATTGGAAACGTTACGTGGTGTCAGGCCGGTGCTGTCGTAGAAGTGTGTTTCGTTCATACCGATCAGGTGCGCTCTGGCGTTCATCGCATCGACAAATGCCCCCCGCCCGCCCGGATAATTGCGCGCCAAAGCCGAAGCGGCACGGTTTTCTGACGACATTAGCGCCAGTTGCAACATTTCCTCGCGCGTCAGCCGCGTCCCCACTACCAAGCGGGAATTCGTGCCTTTCAGATAGTCGACATCGTCATCGGTAATGGTGAGCGCCTCGTTTAGGTCACTTTTCGACTCGAGTACCACGATTGCCGTCATGAGTTTGGTAATCGAGGCAATCGGCATCACCAGATACGCATTCCTCTGGAGCAGGACTTCGCCCGTACTTTGGTTGGTAACGTAAAAAGCGGTGGAACTCAGCCGGGGTTGACCGTGCTCATCCAACCGCAACGTGATGGGGTCATCCATGTAACGCGCCCGAGCAGCCTGCCTTCTTATCGCTAACGCACGCCTGACGCCCGCGATTCTGCTTGGTTTTGCCGCCTTTTTCTTACCCACCTGCTTTTTTCCCGCGTGCCTTTTGCTCACCTGAGACGTCGGCGCTGACTTACACACCCTCGCTTTCGATGCGCTTGCGCATTTCGCGGGTGCGGCCATAGCAGAGCTGCCCCCTGGCAGGGCTAAAGCCAGAACCACCAACATAGCAAACAACATCCGAGACTTCACGCGATACTCCCCCACCCGGAGACGAGGATTAATTTACTGTAAAAACAACAGGGTGACAAAACTTTTTGAAGTCACCTCGAAAAGAACACGTACATATCCTATCACTGCCGCGTCTTACCGGCAAATCGCATAAAGCCAAAAAGTGCACAATGCGTTCCATTTTTCTTTTGCATTGACAAAAAAACAACATCACAGCAAAAGAACGGCTCTTTTTTACGGCTTGGCTTCACTTTTCCAGGCATCCCGCCTCGACTACGGCCAGTGCAGTCATATTGATAATCCTGCGCACTGTCGCCGAAGGCGTCAGCACATGCACGGGCTTGGCAGCGCCAAGAAGGATCGGCCCAACCGTCACGCCCCCTCCGGATGCGATTTTCAACAGATTGAAAGCAATATTGGCCGCATCCAGGGTTGGGAATACCAAAAGATTAGCATCCTCTTTCAAACGCGAATTCGGGAAAATACACTGCCGCAACTGGGCATCAAGAGCTGAATCGCCATGCATCTCGCCTTCGGCCTGCAATTCGGGGTGATGTTCCTGTAACAGGCGTAACGCGGTGCGCATCTTCACGGCAGTCGGCGTATTAGCGGAGCCAAACGAGGAATGCGACAACAGTGCCACCTTGGGTTCGACGCCAAAACGCTGCACTTCCTCAGCGGCCAATAAGGTCATCTCGACGATCTGTTCGGGCCTCGGGTCATAATTGACGTTGGTATCGGTCAGGAATAGGGTGCGGCCAGCCGTGTTCAGCACGTTGACCGTATAGTAATTATTGACACCGGAGCGCCGTCCCACTGCGGCCTCGACATCGGCCAGATGGGTGCGGTGCACGCCCTCAGTCCCGCAGATGAGGCCGTCGCCATATTCCAGCGCGAGCAACAATGCCCCGATCAGGGTCGTGTTGTGGCATACCCGCGTTTGAGCCTCGCTCTCCGTAACACCCTGCCGTTCCATGAGTTTGTGATAATAAGCCCACATTTCGTTGAAATATGGGTTGTACGCAGGGTCAATCAGTTCAAAGTTCAGCCCGACATTCATGCGTAGCCCCAACCGGTCGATAGTGCCAATGATGGCCTCCGGACGGCCAACTAAGATTGGCCAAGCCATACCTTCGTCGATTACACCGCGCACCGCCCTCAGCACCCGTTCTGACTCGCCCTCGGCAAAGATGATGCGCTGCGGCATATTGCGTGCAGCGGCAATTACGGGTTTCATCAGGAGCCCGGAATGCCAGACGAGGTTGTTGAGTTGGGTACGATAGGCATCCCAATCGGTGATCTGGCGCGTCGCCACCCCTGAAGTGATGGCCGCTTTGGCCACCGCTGGAGCAATCTTGACGATGAGCCGGGGGTCGAAGGGGCGCGGGATGATGTAATCGGCTCCAAAACCGGTCACTTTCTCACCGTAGGCGGCAGCAACGACCTCACTTTGTTCGGCACGCGCCAGTTCAGCAATGGCACGCACCGCCGCGAGTTTCATCTCGTCAGTAATGCTGGTCGCCCCCACGTCGAGCGCCCCTCGGAAAATGAACGGGAAGCAGAGCACATTATTGACTTGGTTCGGGAAGTCCGAACGACCCGTGGCAACGATAGCGTCACTGCGCACTTCCCGCACCTCGCCGGGCAAAATCTCCGGGGTTGGGTTGGCAAGCGCCAGAACCAGCGGGTTGAGAGCCATTTTAGCGACCATCCCAGGTTTGAGTACACCGCCTGCCGACAATCCCAGGAAAATATCGGCCCCTTCAATGACTTCGTCGAGCCTGCGTGCATCGGTTTTTTTGGCATAACGCGCCTTGATTGGATCCATCGACGCGATTCGCCCATCAAAAACCACCCCTTCGATATCCGTCACCCAGATGTTTTCCACGGGGATACCGAGCATTACCAGCAGGTCGAGGCAGGCCAGCGCCGCTGCCCCCGCACCCGAGGTCACGAGTTTGACCTTCTTCAGATCTTTGCCCTGTATTTGCAGGCAGTTGAGAATGGCCGCGCCAACCACAATAGCCGTGCCATGCTGGTCATCATGGAAAACCGGAATTTTCATGCGGCTACGCAGATTCTGCTCGATGTAGAAGCATTCAGGCGCCTTGATGTCTTCCAGGTTGATGCCGCCAAATGTCGGCTCCAGCGCAGCAATCATGTCGATCAGGCGGTCGGGGTCGGACTCATTGATCTCAATGTCGAACACATCGATATCGGCGAATTTCTTGAACAGCACCCCCTTGCCTTCCATCACCGGTTTGGCGGCAAGTGCGCCAATGTTGCCCAGGCCGAGCACGGCAGTTCCATTAGTGATGACACCAATCAGGTTACCACGCGCAGTCAGGCTGGAGGCTTCCTGCGGATCAGCTACGATGGCATCGCAGGCAGCCCCCACCCCAGGCGAATAGGCCAACGAAAGGTCACGCTGGTTGGTCAGCGCCTTGATCGGAGTGACCGCGATCTTGCCTGGCCGAGGGTAACGGTGATAATCAAGCGCCGCAGCGCGTAACAGATCGTCCATGGCTATTTAATTTCTCCTTTTTTGAAGGGACGGACGGAAAAGACCAGCATACATTCGCAAAGGTTCCTTCGCACCCATGCGTTCATTGGGCTTATCAACCCTTCCCCGTTGTAACGGTTATACCAAATCGTGCCCAATTGAAAAACGGGCCCGGATCACTTTTGCGTCCAGGCGCAATGTCCGAATGCCCGGCAATGTCACATCTTGGATATCGCCGAGCCAGACGCCGCAGCAACTCCTCCAGCGTCGCGTATTGGCGCTCGTCGAAAGGTTGCGTGTCACATCCTTCCAGTTCGATTCCAAGCGAAAAATCGTTGCAACGTTCGCGCCCGCGCCATTTCGACATTCCAGCGTGCCAAGCGCGGCCATCTGTCGGTACGAACTGAATCAACTCACCGTCACGGCGGATGAAAAAATGCGACGACACCCGCAAATGATAGATACCCGCATAGTACGGGTGCGCCGCCGGGTCGAGCCGGTTCGTGAAAAGCTCGATCACGCCGGTTCCTCCAAACTCATCTGGCGGCAGGCTGATAGCGTGTATCACAATCAAGCTGACGCGCTCGCCTTCTGGGCGGGCGTCGAAATTGGGCGAATCGATCCGCTTTACCCACCGCAACCAGCCCCGCATCCCGTTACCCATCTCATGTCTGCCCATCCAATATAGCGGATCTCCCGCCAGAGATCCTTCGTTGCACGGCCATCATTGTGCCCGATCAAGCGGATAAAATTCAGTTGTTAGTAGTTTTGTACTTACTGAAAAACACAGCTAAACTTCAGCCCAAACGAAGAAGGGGGGCTACGCCCCCCCCCAATACATTCCTTTACAGGAAGAAAAATCAGGGAATCAAATCACCGGCTCCCATTGCGGCGGCGGCGAGCCACGACACCAACCAGGCCAAGACCAGCCAGCAGCATGGCATAGGTTTCCGGCTCAGGAACTGGCGGAATAACCGGTTTGTTAGCTCCAACGTTTGTCACATTGATGACCATATCATTCCAATCCCAGTCAGTCGTACAACCCCTACATGACGGGGATCCATTGCCATCTTCAAAACCGATTGTTGCAGAACCATTGGAGTATGTGACCAAATCCCATTTGTTCCTAGAAGCATCCATGGGGTTTTGCCAACCCGGATTACCCGTAGCAACCGCGCCACCGCTGTAAAACGTATCTGCTGTGTGCGTATCGGCCCACCAAAAGACCAACTCGACAGCGCCTGCGACAGGGTCAAGCGCATAAGTGTTGCTGGACATCAGGCAAGCATAACCAGCGCAAGACCCGAGGGATGCTATGTCGTTCGCAGAGCCCACGCTTTGGAGGAGCCTTTGCCAGCTACCGATCAAATTTCCATTTGCATCAAGCATACCAACAAACAAAAAACTGGTATCCGCTGCTTTGGATGGCTCATACGTTATCACCATTGGCGCATCCAGGTCCTGGATGTAAAGAAACCCACCCTGTACGGTTTGAGCAGCCGCCGGCATGGCGCACGTAATACCCAATGTCAGAAGTGAAGCAGAAAGCAGTTTATTCATGGCAAGTACTCCTTGGAGGTGAAGCTGTTTCATTGGCTCTACCTTTCAGTAGAGGTATATAAAGATTATTTTGTCACGCAAGAAACATGCCAAAACCGTATTCTATTGATTATAAAGAATAAAACTTATACCTAAAAAAAGAAATGTAAAATATTTCGACTCCTGTTAATATAGCTACTTGATGAGGTATATTAGAAAACACGTGTATAGTATTGTATTAGAATATTTTCTATATGTTTTTATAAATAATTGTTCTCTCTTCCTCCGGGCACACTTCCCCGCCCACGCTTTTTGGGAAGTTGCGTTTAGCTATCGACAAAATTCCCTTCTGCGCCAATATAGCAAGCCCCGCCAGAACCCTTTCATCGCACGGCTATCATTGTGCCCAATCAAGCGGACGAAATTCAGTTGTTAGTGTATTTACTAAAAACAAACAGCTAAACTCCAACCCAAACGAAGAAGGGGGGGCTACCCCCCCCTTCAATACCCCTCCTTCACAGGAGGAAGAAAAACCAAGGAATCAAATCACCGAACCGCGTTGCGGCGGCGGCGAGCCACGATACCAACCACACCAAGGCCGGCCAACAGCATAGCGTAGGTTTCTGGTTCAGGAACCGCAGACAGGAAAAGCATATTCCCTACCGCCGTCTTCCCGCTATACAGATTCAACACGAAAACAGAGTAACCGCCAATCTCCGTGTAAAACTTAGTCGGATCATAGTCGGCCAACCAGTAGTTTTTGTCAGGATTTATGGCCAACAGAGATTTCAAGTAGGGGTCACTACTGGTCCACGCACCTTTACTAGGGTTACTATCCGCATAGGTCAGCTGAGTCCACCCGATAGAATTGTTGAAAGGAACCTGGTCACCATACGACCCCCCCAAAACATACTGCGCATAAAGGTAGGCTGCGCCCACCGTCAGGGTGGCGTCACTTGTAGGATAGTCCGTTTTGGTTACGTATCCAGTACCCTTAGCAGTGAGATTGAGCTTGGCCGTCAAGTCACACTTATTAGTGTTACCACAAACATTAAAGGTAATGGTCGGCGCCATCTGGGTTGTAACGAAGTAATACTTGCTATCTACGAAACCTTGCCGACGATAGGCACCCGCTCCAGTGCGCCATCCATCATCATAATTATAGATCGAAGACATAATATTTTGATCATTGGCAGTGGCAACCTTCCAAGAAGGTTTGAGATTAGTGTTGCCAGTAAACTCTGCGACTGTGACCTTAAGCCCCCCGTTAGCGTTGATCAGCGTCACCATATCCATGGCTGCCAATTTCATGCCTTCTCTTTCAACTACCTTGGCCGAGGCCGTCCCACACACCACACCTGCTAAAACAAGTGCGGAAACTTTAGCAACCAGTGCAAGTTTGGCGCGTTTCATCGTTTCACTCCTGTAACAAAGACTCAAAGCGTGAACAACAACTGTTCTTCAGCAAACAAAGTTTTAGCAAAAAACATGCCAAAATGTATGCTATTGATTATTCATCGGTATATTAACATTGATAAAACAAACTGTAAAACTTTCCGACTCATGTCAATACAATCATATCTGATATAGTATTGTGGAAAACACGTATGTTTCTTACAAAACATCCGGCAGTTAATTGTGGAAAACACGTATACGAATCAAGATATCCACCATTAACCTGCACGATCCTACCGGCAGAAATTATTCGATACGTTTGAAAGAAACTATTATCGTATTAACTTTTCAACCGCTTCTTGAAAATCATTTTTTCTAAATACACCGTATTTATGTGATACGACTTCACCCTTTCGGTCGATGAGCAGCGTAAAGGGCAGGAGGCTTTCGTTATTGCCAAACGCATTCATCATGGGAATCCCCTGTTCGCAGGCAAGTGCGATAGGATAATTTATTTTGTAGGCAATCAGGAACTCGCGCACCTTGTCCGGGTTTTCTTCCAGCGCGATGCCAAGCACGGCCAGCCCACGCTTTTTGTATTTCGCCTGCAACGCAATGAGATCCGGAATCTCATCACGGCAAGGGACGCATGCGCGTGCCCAAAAGTTGACGATCAGCGGTTTGCCCCGGAAAAGGGAAAGCGGCATCGGTTCACCGCGAATATCGGTCATCGTGGCGGAAAAAAGCGCATCCCCCCCCCCCTCCGCCCTCGTCCCGGTAGCGGAAAAGACAAAGAACAGAACCCCGGCAAGAACCCTCGCAGCCTTCACAGCAAATCCCCCCGGCGAAAGAGAAAATAGCCCGCAAATGCAGCAGCAAACCCCAGCAGGGACGGATAGGCAAGCGCGTATGCCTGAAAACCCGTCGCACCGAAAAGGTCGATGATGACGTAAGCGGACGGGCCGAGCACGACGAGTTGCGGGTCGAACATTGCCAATGCGGCGGTACGGAACACTTGCAGCGGGTTCAGAAGCGCGATGGTGACGGCGGTCTCGGGAGCGATGCGCCCCTGGATCATGACCCCCAGCAGGACCAGGTCGAGAAAGAGCAACAACGCGAGCCAGAGGATAAAGGCCGCCCCCTGGGCTGTATCCGTGCTGCGCGCAACCGAAGAGATGAGCATCCCTAAACCGAGGAAACACAGCGCCATCGCAGCCAGTAGCGCCGTGTAATAGCCGAACACCGCCCACGGGATGTCAATCCCCTTGAAAATTCCCCAGACCACCGCGCCCAGCATGGCAAGGAACACCGGCGCAAAGATAACCATGTACCGCCCAAGAATCTTGCCCCAGAACCAAGCCCAGATTGAAACCGGCAGGGACAGCAGGTATTCAAATACGCCTGCTTCGCGATCCCCCGCCACGGAACGCACCGTAGTAATGAGCACGAAGATCGGCAGGATCGCCATCGCCAGTTGAATGTACGTCACCAGCAGGCGCGACAGGCCGATAAAACCGAGTACGCGCGACTCCGATAGGCCAAACACGAACAGCAACGCAACGATTCCCCCGAAAACCAGGGTGTAGATCAGGAACCAGCGCGCCCGCAACGATTCCGCAATGTCGAGCCCTGCGGTAAGGAACAACTGTTTCATTGGCCGACTCCCTGCCCGCCGCCGTGCTGGTGTGCCTGCCCATGATGCATAATTTCATCAAAATCAACGGTTTTTTCATCGGAATTTTCCACGGCAGCAAAATTGTAACCCATTGGGGAACTGCGTTCGATGTAGCGTGCCGTGCGTGCGTCGAGCCAACGCAGTGCTTCGCGGTTATTGATCGGGCTGTTGAAATCGGCCACCCATACGCGAGCCTTCGCGTCTTCCCGCCAGGGGTGCAACCCAGCTTTTTTGTTCGTCCCGTTCGTCCAGGCAACGAGGCAACCGATGTCGTCGAATTTGAGCGCACTTTTGCCGGATTTGCCACGCAGCAGTTCAACAGCAAAGCGGGGGTCGGAAATCGCCATTCCGCAACTGGCACAGGTATCCCGATCCCAATGAATCGGCTCCATCCCCTCCGGCCAGTTGCCACGTTTCCCGCAGGCGGCAAGCAACAGAAGCGCGGCAACGAAAGCGGAAAAACGAAAAACGGGCATGTCAGGCATCCTCCGTATTTGGGCGATCAACCGTAACATGCCCCATGTCCATTTCGACAACGCGGGTGATGATCGCGGACATTTCGGAAAGGCGGTGGCAGGAAATGAACATGGTGGTATTTTCCTGGCGCTGTGCGAGTAGGTCGAAAAAAATCTTGCGAGCTTCGGGATCGAGGTTGGCCGCCGGTTCGTCCATTAGCAGCACACGGATATCACGACCCAATGCGATGGCAATGAGCAGTTTTTGCTTCATGCCACCCGATAGGCGCAGGAACTGCTGTGAGCGGACGGAAGGAACGTCCAATCCAAGTTCCTCGGCAATGCTGATCATGCGCGCCGGGTCGACGTCGCAGAGCGCCGCTGAAAAATCGATAAGTTGGCCTACCGGCATCTTGAGCGGCGGCGGCAGTTGCGGCACGAAACCGATCTTACCGAGCACTTCGGAACGGTGTTTGCGCGGATCCAACCCATCTACCCGCACCACACCCTCGCAGGCGTATTCGCCAAGCAGACAGCGAATCAGCGTGGTCTTGCCCGCGCCATTGGAACCGATCAAAGCCACCCGTTCGCCTGACGCAACTGCCAACCCAATACCGTCCAGCACCCGTGCCCGCCGGAAAGTCTTGACGAGGTTTTCGATAAGAATCATATGGTCAATCGTGCGCAGCGCACTTTAGAGCAATTTCGACAATCCCTTGACTTCAAAGCGTAACGCCCCGGTCGGACAGGTATCCACACACAGGCCGCAGCGCGTACAGTCGGGGCCAAGCCCCGTCTTCACTACGGTAGCGCGACCCTTGATCGTTACATCGAGCACATGCGGAACCAGACACACCTTACGACAATCGCCCTCGTGGAAGCATTCCTCGACATGGTAGCTAACCTGTAATGGGGAAAACGTTCCCACTACGCCGTAGGTCAAGCCAATCGGACAGACGTAGCGACACCACGCACGGCGCGACCAGAACACTTCAAAGAGCAACAGCAGAAATATCCAGCCCAGCGCAAGCCCCGGCCCGTAGATCAACGCACGCGACAGGATGCCGACAGGCGAAAGCGTCTCGAAAACCGTATAGCCGGTCACAAACGCCAGCACGACAAACAGGCCCCAGAACACGGTGCGCGTACCACGGTGAAATTCGTGGTCAGTCACGATCTTGCGCCGCACAAGCACAAGATGGATTTTTTCCGTTAGTTCCGACACCAGATGGTACGGACACGCCCAGGAACAGAAGCTGCGCCCGCCGAACATCAGCCAGAACACGAATACCGTGAACGTGCCGATGACCAGGTTCACGATGATGTGTTTGTGCGCCAGCATCACCTGGAGCGCGGCATTGAGGTCGATGAGATGGAAACCCACGAAGTGCGAGCCCGTCAGCGCGCCTGCGAGTATATGGATGTCCAGCCAAAAAGAGAGCACGAACAGCAGGTTCACCGCCGCGAGCACGACCCAGCGCCAGTTGCGCCACGTGTGGCACGGCTGCCGATGTGCTCGCTCATGCAACTGCTCCTTGATGCGAGATTTTGTTTTGTCTCCCCGCTTGATCTCCATGATCCGGCGCACTTCTTCGGAAACCTGTCCCGGTTCCGGCTTTTTCGGTTCCGCACCCAGCATACAGAGGAAATTTTCCTTGAAGCGGCGCATTTCAGAGGTTCCCCGCCTTCCAGGTTGCGCGTGGTTCAACCTCAATGGCGGCCAGCCCCACCGGGCAAACCATCTCGCACACGCCGCAACCCACGCACTGTTCACGCACCACGGGCCGGAAGCGGCGGCTGCCATCGGTGCCAGTGAAAACCTCCAGCGCAATGGCATCGTCAACCGGGCATTCCGTGACGCACAGGTCGCAAGGCTTGCGTTCATAAGGATGTTCGTTAACCGGGATGGGTTTCCAGCGGTCAACCTCCATGTAGCGCATCCGTCCCTTGAACCCCGCCTCGCGGGCAGACCCGGAAAACCCTTTACCCTGCACCGCCAGGCACGCTTCCGGGTGGGTCAGCCGCGCCAGCCCCATGCGCTCCTTGAGGTTGATTTCCGGTTCCGGTTCCTTTGCCTTGGCCTTAAGCGTCGGCGGCCTGGACAACCCAGCCCCTTCTCGCACTGGAAAAAAGTTGGGTTTCTCGTACGTGAGCGCACCGGTCGGGCACGCGGAGACGCATTGCACCCCCTCGCAGGAAAAATCGCACGCCTGCTCACGGGCCGCGATGAAGGGCACACCGATCCCATACCCCTCGTCGATGTCGCCCAACCGAATCGCGCTGACTGGGCAAACCTGCAAGCACTGCCCGCATTTGATGCAGGAGGCGAGAAAATCTTCTTCGTCGAGCGCACCTGGCGGACGCAGCCGTTTCAGACGTTTGCGGAACACCGGCAAAAGGCCGAGGAGCGAGGTTCCGACTATCCCGACCAGCAACATCGCCGAGCTGATGAATCTGCGCCGTGCGCGGCGAGTCCTCTCCGGCGATACGGCGGGTTTCTTCGGGCGAGGAGGCGCTGAACCCGACCCCGACCCGCTCATGTCGCACCCTCCCGCCGGGGTTTGTCGAAACGTGGTTTTTTATCGCGCAGGATGAGATCCGGCGAAGAGAACGGCGCAAGCCGTTCCAGGAAATTGAGCAGTTCCAGCACCGGCGAAGTGCGGAAGAAACTCGCCATCGGGAATTCCATCCAGATTTGATCGGCCCAGGCATAAGCCTCATGCGGCGTGTCACCGAACCCGTCGCCGTCAGCATCGAACCCCTGG
>WQYV01000056.1 GCA_009781085.1 Betaproteobacteria bacterium | reverse complement strand
TTCAAGTCCGTACAAACTGGATTGCTTCGCTACGCTCGCAATGACGAACCTACCCCGTCATTGCGAGGAGCCAAGCGACGAAGCAATCCATGAAGGTACGCATCCAAAGCAAAATTGCTCTAAGCGTACAATTTTTCCGTAATGAGATGGTCGCCCCACACCCCGTCGAGGTAGCGCCGTCCCCCGCGCCCGGCGGGCACAACGACTGCGGAAATTGCCGATCGGTTACCCCCCTTCAAGGCAAGAAAGGCAAAACTGCGTCAGGAATCTCGTCGGCTCTTCGACCGACCATGCCTCGCGTGGTACAATTATCTGTTTCACTCACAACCAGCGACTAGGCTCGCTGCAAGCCGCGCATGACACAGTTCGCCAGGGAAACCCTCCCTATCAGCCTTGAAGAAGAAATGCGCCACGCCTATCTTGATTACGCGATGAGCGTGATCGTCGGGCGGGCGTTGCCGGATGCGCGCGATGGCCTCAAGCCCGTGCATCGCCGTGTGCTGTTCGCGATGCACGAACTCTCCAACGACTGGAACCGCGCTTACAAAAAATCCGCACGCATCGTCGGCGACGTGATCGGTAAATACCATCCGCATGGTGACACGGCAGTCTACGACACCATCGTGCGCATGGCGCAGAGTTTCTCCCTGCGCTACATGCTCGTCGACGGACAGGGCAACTTCGGGTCGGTCGACGGCGACAGCCCGGCGGCGATGCGCTACACCGAAATCCGCATGGCCCGCATCGGCCACGAAATGCTCACCGACATCGACAGGGAAACGGTCGATTTCGGCCCGAACTACGACGGCTCGGAAAAAGAGCCGCTGGTGCTCCCCGCACGTATCCCCAACCTGCTCATCAACGGTTCGGCAGGCATCGCAGTGGGCATGGCAACCAACATCCCGCCGCATAACCTCGGGGAAGTCATCGACGCCTGCCTCAAGCTGCTCGCCAGCCCCGAGACCGACTTAGACACCCTGATCGGAATCGTCAAATCCCCCGATTTCCCCACCGGCGGCCTGATCTACGGCCTTGCAGGGGCGCACGAGGGTTATCGCACCGGGCGTGGCAAGGTGATAATGCGTGCGCGCACCCATTTCGAACCAATCGGCAATAGCGAGCGGCAGGCGATCATCGTCGATGAACTGCCCTATCAGGTCAATAAAAAGACCTTGCAGGAAAAAATCGCCGAACTGGTCAATGACAAACGCATCGAAGGCATCGCCCACATCCAGGACGAGTCCGACAAATCCGGCATGCGCCTGGTCATTGAACTCAGGCGTGGCGAAATGCCCGAAGTGGTGCTGAACAAACTCTTCAAGCACACGCAGTTGCAGGACACCTTCGGCATGAATATGGTGGCCCTGGTCGATGGCAAGCCGAAACTCCTGAACCTCAAGGAACTTTTGGTGTGCTTCCTTGAGCACCGGCGCGAGGTCGTTACCCGGCGCACCGTGTTTGAACTTCGCAAGGCACGCGAACGCGGCCACGTGCTTGAAGGGTTGGCTGTGGCGCTCTCCAACGTCGATGAAATCATCGCGCTCATCAAGGCTGCCCCAACACCGGGGGATGCGAAGCGCGAAATTATGGCGCGCACCTGGCGCTCGGCGCTCGTTGAAGAGATGCTTGCCCGCGCAATGGCCGACAGCTTCCGCCCCGAAAACCTGCCCGCCGAATTCGGCCTTTCCGCGCAAGGCTACCGCCTCTCGGAAGCGCAGGCGCAGGCGATCCTCGAACTGCGCCTGCAACGGCTCACCGGGCTGGAACAAGACAAGATCGTCAACGAATACCGCGAAGTCATCGACCTCATCACCGACTTGCTCGACATCCTCGCCCGCCCGGAGCGGATTACCGGGATCATCGTGAGCGAACTGACGGTGACAAAAAACCAGTTTGATGACCCGCGCCGTTCCGAAGTCGTGCTCAACACCTCCGAGATCAACCTCGAAGACCTCATCGCCCCCGAAGATATGGTGGTGACGCTCTCACATGCGGGCTACTTCAAGCGCCAGCCGCTGGCTGACTACCGCGCCCAGCGGCGCGGCGGGCGCGGCAAGCAGGCCACCGCGATGAAAGAGGAAGATTTCATTGACCGCCTGTTCGTTGCCAACACCCACGACACCGTGCTCTGCTTCTCCAACAGGGGCCGTTGCTACTGGCTGCGGGTGTTCGACGTGCCCGAAGGTACGCGCAACGCACGCGGGAAACCCATCGTCAATCTTTTCCCGCTTCTCGAAGGCGAAAAGATTACCGCCGTGCTGCCGGTCAAGACTTTCGACGAAGAACACTTCGTCTTTATGGCGACCAGTGGCGGCACGGTCAAGAAAACTGCGCTCGCGGCCTTTGCAAACCCGCGCAAGGCCGGGATCATCGCCGTTTCCCTCGATGAAGGCGACTACCTGATCGGCGTAGCGATTACCGACGGCGGCAGCGACGTGATGCTTTTCTCCGACGCGGGCAAGGCCGTGCGTTTTGCCGAGACCGACGTGCGCCCGATGGGGCGCGACGCACGCGGCGTGCGCGGCATGGCGCTGGAAGACGGCCAGTGCGTCATCGCCATGCTGGTAGCCCGTGACGAAATCCATTCCGTGCTGACCGCTACTCAAAACGGTTATGGCAAACGTACCTTGGTATCCGAATACACCCGCCATGGACGCGGAACCAAAGGCATGATCGCCATCCAGACCTCCGAGCGCAACGGTGCGCTCGTAGGTGCAGCGCTTGTCGAACCGAAAGATGAAGTCATGCTCATCTCCACCACTGGTGTGCTGATCCGCACCCGTGTCGAGAGCATCCGCGAAATGGGCCGGTCAACCCAGGGCGTGACCCTCATCAACATCGACGAAGGCTCTGCGCTTGCCAGCATTGAAATCGTGGCCGAATCGGATGTTGATATCGATGCTGATAACGGTAATAACGACAGTACAAGGGAAGCTGGGGATTCTCCGGTAACAGATAACGAAGGCGAAGGGACAACAGAAAAATGAAACGTGCATGGAATTTCAACGCCGGCCCGTCGGCAATCCCGTTCGAAGCGCTGCAACAAGCTCAGGAGCAACTCCTCGACTGGCATGGCATTGGCGCGAGCATCATGGAAGTGAGCCATCGCGGTAATGCCTTCATGTCCGTCATCGAAACTGCCGAAGCCGACCTGCGCGAACTGATGGCGATTCCCGACAATTACCGGGTGCTTTTCCTGCAAGGCGGCGCAAGCCTGCAATTTACGCAAGTGCCGCAGAACCTCCTGGCGGGCAAAAGTGCCGATTACCTCGTCACCGGCGCTTGGTCATATAAAGCGTACAAGGAAGCTTCCCTGATTGGCGCGATAAGGCTGGCTGCCACTACGGAAACAGACAGCGGCAAATTTGCCCCGAACCTGCCCGACATCGGGCGCCTTGCGTTTGATAAGAACGCTGCCTACGTTCATCTCTGCACCAACGAAACCATCCAGGGTATCGAAGTGCTTGAAGAAACCGAAACGCGTTTTTTTGAAAACCTCGCGCAAACAGCACCTGGCGTGCCCCTCGTTGCCGATATGAGCTCGAACATCCTTTCCCGCCCGATGGACGTTCGCCGTTACGGTTTGATCTATGCGGGCGCGCAGAAAAACATCGGCCCATCGGGCGTTACGCTCGTCATCATACGTGATGACCTTCTGGGTCGTGCTGGGGCAAACGTTCCCTCGTTACTCAACTACCGCATCCAGGTCGACAACGATTCCATGCTCAACACCCCGCCGACTTTCGGCATCCACATGGCCGGACTCGTGCTCAAGTGGCTGAAAGCGCAGGGCGGGGTGGATGCCATTGCCGCTGTTAACCGGGAAAAAGCGCGGCGGCTCTATGAGGCCATCGACCAAAGTGGTGGTTTCTACCGCAACATGGTCGATCCTGCCTGCCGTTCCATTATGAACGTCCCTTTCAATTTGCCCACGCCAGAACTGGAAATGCAATTCGTCAGGGAATCCGAAGCGGCGGGCTTCATCGGCCTGAAAGGCCACAAGTCTGTGGGAGGGATTCGCGCTTCGATCTACAACGCCGTGCCGTTGGAGGCGGTTGAAGCGTTGGTAGGATTCATGAAGAAGTTCGCAGCGGGTTGACCCCTTCTCCGTCACGCTTTTGGCGTGCCCCGAAGGGGCGGGAGAGGGCAATGAATGTACAGGCTTAGAGCGGTTTTGCTTTGGATGCGTACCTTTATGGATTGCTTCGTCGCTTGGCTCCTTGCAATGACGGGGTAGGTTCGTCATTGCGAGCGTAGCGAAGCAATCCAGTTTGTACGGACTTGAATCAAAAATGCTCTAAATCGAAACGCTCTAATGAACGGAAACCTTCCTCCCATCGTGCTCGACCTGGACGGCTCGCTACGCACGATGGAACGCACCGGCCTGACGCGCATCGACCTGGCTGGTTGGCAGGAGCGCATCCGCTTCGGATGCAGGGGGCGGGACTGGCGTGCGTTCTCGGCGCATCTCGATACCCGGCTTCCCGATGTTCACGGCCCGGTATTGATGGGCAGCGGGGATTTTCATCATATAAGCGCCCTCTTGGTTGCACGGCGGTGCCAGCATGCGGGCTTGCGTGTGCTCGTCTGCGACAACCATCCGGACAACATGCGTTTCCCCTTTGGTATCCACTGCGGGTCGTGGGTCGCGCATGTCGCACGCATGCCGCATGTCGCGTGCGTCGACGTAATCGGGATTTGTTCCACGGACGTGGGTATCAAGCATGCCTGGGAAAACCGCCTGATGCCGCTGTTTCGCGGTCGGGCACGGTATTGGACGATTGGCGCGAAACTCGGCTGGATGCGCGCCTTGGGGCTACGCGATGCCGCACGCAATTTCAACGATGCCGCAAGCCTCGTCCGTGCGCTGTGCCATGAGCTTTCCGCCACGCGGGCGCCGTTATATCTTTCAATCGACAAGGATGTCCTGTGCGCGGACGTGGCGCGCACCAATTGGGATCAGGGACGGCTACGGCTGGACGACTTGCTTTCCATCATCGACGCCGCCGCACCGCGTGCCGTCGGATGCGACATCACCGGGGAAGTGTCCCTCCACCACTACCGTACCCGCTGGAAACACTGGCTCAGCACGCTAGACGGTCAGCCTGCCATTGCCCCCGGCGATCTGGCGCGCTGGCAGCGCCAGCAGATCGAGGTCAACGAGGCGTTGCTGGACACCCTTGCGCAAGGGGGTTCGCCATGGTGACGCTGGCAGTACGTATGGTAAGGCCGTGTAAAAAGCGCGCCCTTCGGTATTGACCGGTGGATCGTGATTTGAATGTTTTGATGATTTGATATAAAATCAAATCAAACGGATCAAACCAAACCAGTCGAGATTTTACCGATGGACGCCTTGGCTCCCGCGCTGATCATCAACAAGCTTGACCCAAAGCAGCTCAAGCATTTTCCTATCAAGCAAGAGCTTGGCGGGGAAACCTATCTGGTCGATGTCGAGGATGAATCCATCTCCCGGATATTTGAAAACATCATGCCCTTTCTTGGCGGGGTGCTGTCCGAAAAAACGGCGGACGTGCGCCGCCGCCGCTTGGGGGAACTCGTAGATTTCATGGCCGCGCAGTTGGTGCACACCTCGGAAGCCGACACGCAAATGGCACAGCGCTTGGCTGCGCGACGGGCGGCGGTGCTGAACGAATTTGGTTATTTCACCGCGGAACAGCTTGCCGAGGCTAACCGTTCCAGGGCTGCCAACCGTGGCGCGCTGGCCGATAACTGGAGAAAACGCCGCCAAGTGTTTGCCGTGCGGCACCCGGACAAATCGCTGCGAGAACGGGATGTCTACCCGGCATTCCAATTCTTGGACCACCAGCCAATCAAGGCCGTGCGCGAGGTTTTGGCCGCGTTTGGCGAACGGAAGGATCCCTGGAAGCTGGCGCTCTGGTTTACATCGAACAATGGTTGGCTGCCCGATGGCGCACGGCCTGTCGACCTGCTGGAATCCCATCCTGAAGCCGTCATTGAAGCGGCGCGGCGGGATGCCGCCGGGAGCGCGGCATGACATGTCGGCCCCCGGTACCGCCGCTCGACCCCCTGTTCGACGAGTGGCACGCCGGGGAGCCCATCCATACGCTCTACAGCACCAACCACGCCCCCGAGCATTTCAATTCCGGCTTCAACAAGTCGGGAAACCCAGGGAACCCGACGCGCTTTGCGCCGATCCGCGACGAACATGGCCGGATCGTGCCCTATCTTTACGGCGGTTCTTCGCGCGATTGCGCCATTTTCGAGACGGTGTTCCACAACGTCCCGTTCGATGCGCCGCACAAGTTTGTCGACCTCGATGATTTTGCCAGCCGTGGCTACGCCAGGCTGATCCCGCAACGGACCTTGCGCCTGGTGGATTTGACGACCGAAGGGCTGCATCGCCTCAGGGTTCCTAAGGAAGAACTGGTTACCAGCCCGTCGCGCGACTATCCGGATACGGCGCGTTGGGCCGAAGCCCTTCATCGGCAATGCCGGGACGTGGATGGGTTGATCTGGATGTCCCGTCAGCGGGATCGGGATCGGGCGCTTGTATTGTTCGGCGACCGGGTTGGCGGCAAGCTCATCGGCCTGCCGGATGGCGGCGCGCTGCGCAACAACGAGCGCCTGCGGCAGGCCATCATCAACCTCGCGCTGCGGGCGGGAATCGTGGTGGCGTGAGATACCTGATATATTGATCGCTGCCGACAACACTTCGGTATCAGCCTTATGCAACTCGTCCTTATCAGCGGCCTTTCCGGTTCAGGCAAGAGTATCGCGCTCAAAGCGCTAGAAGATGCTGGGTATTACGTTGTCGATAACCTGCCGGCCATGTTGTTGCCGCAATTGACGGAGGCTTTGCGCAACGCCGGTTACACGCGCTGCGCGGTGGCGGTTGATGTGCGCTCTGGGGAAAGCATCGCGGCACTGCCAGGGCAGATGAAGTTCCTGCGCGACCTCAGCGAAGACCTGCGTTTCATTTTTCTCGATTCGCGCGACGATACGCTGATTGCCCGTTTTTCCGAGACCCGCCGCCGCCATCCTTTGGCTGGGGAGGGGGTTTCGCTCGAAGAGGCGATCAATCGCGAGCGCGATGTGCTCGAAGACATTTCCGTCCTTGGGCATCGCATTGACACCAGCGACATGCATCCTAACACCCTGCGTGCCAGGATAAAGGATTTCATCGAGGCCAAGGCAGGCGATGGTTTGATTCTGATGTTCCAGTCCTTTGGTTTCAAGCACGGAATTCCGCTTGATGCCGATATCGTGTTTGATGTGCGTTGTTTGCCTAACCCCCATTACGACCCGTACCTGCGCCTGCTTACTGGTTTCGATCCGGAAGTGATCGCCTACTTCGAAACGCAGCCCGAGGTCGCACGGATGGTGGAGGACATCCGCACGTTCGTTGCTGCTTGGTTGCCGAGTTTCATCCGTGACAACCGCAGTTACCTGACGGTGGCCATCGGGTGCACGGGCGGACGGCATCGCTCGGTCTACATTGCCGAGCGACTAAGCGAAGCGTTCTGCGGCGAAGTCCGCGTCCTTCTCCGTCATCGCATGCTGGCGAGTCGGGAAGATAACCGCACGGCGCAAAGCTGATGCCGGATTCGATTTCAGTAAGGACATGGTACGAACTATTGCGGCCCGGCGACTGGGTAGTCGCTTTGGCCGGACTTGCGGCATGTGTCGTTGCCGGGTTCTGGCTTTGGCGCGGCAGCGCACCGGATGGGGTGATCGTGCGTACCTCCGGCAAGGTTTTTGCAGAAACTGATTTGTCTCGCCCGCACCGCATCGAAGTGCCGGGGCCGCTTGGCCTGACCGTGATCGAGATCGAACCAGGCCGTGCCCGTGTCGCGTCCGATCACGGTCCTCGGCAATATTGCGTGCGCCAGGGATGGCTTACCCGCACGGGTGCGGTGGCGATATGCGCACCCAACGAGGTGAGTTTGATGCTGACCGGGCGGGGGGTGAATTATGACTCGCTCAATTATTGAACTGATGCCAACCGCCGAGGACGACCGGGTGGCGCGCCATGCGGCGGCGGCCATTGCGCTGGCCGTGGCCGAAGCGGCGATTCCGCTGCCGTTGCCGGGAGTGAAGCCTGGGTTCGCCAATATCATCACCCTGACGGTACTGGCGCGCTGGGGCTGGCGTGAGGCGGCATGGGTGTCGCTCCTGAGGGTGTTTGCCGCCAGCCTGCTCCTGGGGCAATTTCTTGCACCGGGGTTTTTCCTGAGCTTTGCTGGGGCGCTGGCGAGCCTGTTGGCATTGGCTGGGGCGATGCGCCTGCCGAAGAAATGGTTTGGTCCGGTCAGTTACAGTATTTTTGCCGCTTTTGCCCACATCGGCGCGCAACTCGTCCTGGTTCGCTTGTGGTTGGTTCCCCATGACGGTGCGTTTTACCTCGCGCCTTTGTTTGGTGCAGCTGCCGTGCTGTTTGGGCTGGTCAATGGCTTGGCCGCAGCTGCCTTGCTGCGCGATCTTCCAAGTCGGGAACCATCTTGTCCGTGAAAAGACTGTAATAATATTTATCTGTCCGCGATTGGACAGAAGTTTTTCGGGTACGTCCCGAATGGATGGTTTTTATGGTTCCCAACGCCACTTCTGCAATTTCCGGTCCCTTGCTCGAATTGGAACGCCAATTCCTCGATCAAAGCACCCTAATCGAGCGATGGTTCCGCGAGCAATGGTATGAGCATGCTCCGCCGTTCTACGGGTCGGTCGATTTGCGCAATGCCGGATTCAAGCTTGCGCCGGTTGATATGAACTTGTTTCCGGGCGGGTTCAATAACCTTGACCCCGTGTTCATGCCCCTATGCGTACAGGCTGCGCAGGCGGCGGTGGAACGCATGTGCGCTTGCTCCCACCGTTTGCTGTTGGTTCCCGAAAGCCACACCCGCAACCAGTTCTATTTGAAGAACATCGCACGGCTGGCGGAAATCCTGCGCCTGACTGGGCTGGAGGTGAGGTTGGGTAGCCTGTTGCCCGAGATTACCGAACCAACCCTTCTGACGCTCGCGGACGGTGGTAGCTTGATGCTGGAACCGCTCGTGCGGGAGGGGAACCGCCTCGGCCTAGCTGGGTTTAACCCTTGCGCCATCCTGCTCAATAACGACCTTTCCGGCGGTGTGCCCGCTATCTTGCAGGGGCTGGGCGGGCAATGCCTGATCCCGCCACTGCACGCAGGCTGGCACGTGCGGCGCAAATCGCGCCATGCGGCGGTGTATGAACGGGTCGTCCAGACATTTTCGGAAGAAATCGGTATCGATCCCTGGCGCATTAGCCCAGCGTTCCGCGTGTGCAGCGGTATCAACTTCCATGAGCGTGCGGGTGAAGAATGCCTGACCAACCAGGTTGACGCACTACTTACCAGCACCCGCCGTAAATATCGAGAATTGGGTATCGAAGAGGAGCCCTTCGTTGCTGTCAAGGCTGATGCGGGCACTTACGGTATGGGTGTGATGATGGTGAAGGACGCTTCTGAAATCGTGGGGCTCAACCGCCGCCAGCGTAACAAGATGGCGGTGGTCAAGGAAGGGCTGGCTGTTGGGGAAGTTATCATCCAAGAAGGCGTGCGCACGTTTGAGACTATCGGCGGTGCAGCAGCCGAGCCGGTTGTTTACATGATGGATCACTACGTCGTTGGCGGTTTTTATCGTGTACACACGGCGCGTGGAAGTGATGAAAACCTCAATGCACCGGGCATGGAATTCCGGTCGCTGGCCTTCGATACTTCCTGTTGTACCCCCGATTGCCGGCAGGAGCCGGATTCCATGCCCAACAGGCTCTATACCTATGGCGTGGTTGCACGCCTGGCACTGCTTGCGGCCTCGATCGAAATCGAGGAGACATCGCCCATGCCTGATAACGTATATTGTGGATGCGGCTGCGGGACTGTATTCCCAGAATCGCGTTTACATCCTGACGGATGTCGGCCATGACCGCGGCGCTCGATTTCGCTTTCATTATCGACCCTTTGCCTGGGCTCAAGGCATACAAGGATTCCAGCGTGGCAATGATGCGTGCCGCTGCCGCATGCGGGCATCGCCTCTGGGCAGTTCGGCGCGAGGACATTGCCTGGTGCGAAGGTGTCGTTTCGGCACGTGCTGTGCCGCTTGCACTGCATGCCGACGACCACAACTGGTATACGGAGGGTGAGCCGGAAACACGTGCGCTTGCTGCGTTCAACGCGGTGTTGATGCGCCAGGACCCGCCGTTCGATTTTGAATATCTCACTGCGACCTGGCTGCTTGAACGCGCCGTCATGGGTGGCGCACGGGTGTTCAACGATCCACGTGCCGTGCGCGACCACTCCGAAAAACTGGCGATTACCGAATTCTCGCAATGGATTCCTGTTACGTTGGTGGCGCGCGACCCGGCACGTCTCCATGGTTTCATCGACGAAATCGGCGATGTTGTGCTCAAACCTCTCGACGGCATGGGCGGCAGCCAGGTTTTCCGCGTTGCTTCCCATGATCCCAACCGTAACGTGATCGTTGAAACCCTCACGCAACATGGCACGCGCACGGTCATGGCGCAGCGTTACCTACCGGGAGTCCGCGAAGGGGACAAGCGCGTGCTCATCATTGGCGGCGAGGTCATGCCCTATGCGCTGGCGCGTATTCCCCGCGAGGGGGAGACCCGCGCCAATCTTGCCGCTGGCGGGCGTGGCGTGGCGATGCCACTAACCGAACGTGAATGGGAAATCGCCCGTTCCCTAGCTCCCATCCTGTGGGCACGCGGGCTGCTAATCGTCGGGCTGGATATAATCGGCGGGCATCTGACCGAAATCAACGTTACTAGCCCGACCTGTATGGTCGAAATTGCTGCGCAACAAGGGTGCGATGTTGCGGGGTATGTGATCGAAACGCTGGAGCGCTTGTGCGATCGATAGGGACGGGTTGCAGGCGCGTTGCTCGTTTCGCGCTACTGGTGTGTTGTTGCGCATGGCTGCTTGCAGGATGCGGGAGGGAGCGAGTTTTTCAGCGCGAGGGCTATGTTTTCGGTACGCGGGTCGATGTGGCCGTCTACACGGACGATCCCGGCCTTGCCGATGCTGCGATAGCTGCTGTTTTGCAGGAATTCGACCGTTTGCACCATGCGTACCACGCCTGGGAGCCGTCAGAACTCACCACGCTCAACGAAGCGCTGGCACATGGGCAATCCTGCGAGGTATCGCCCGAATTAGCCGCGATGTTGCGTGATGCGCAAGTTTTGTCCGAAATTGGGGACGGCCTATTTGACCCTTCGATTGGAGCCTTGGTTGAGCTGTGGGGTTTTCACTCCGACACCTTCAACCCAGTGCTACCCGATCCGGCGGTACTTGCCGCGCTCAAGGCCGCGCGCCCGCGCATGAGCGACCTCGTGATCGAGGGCAGGCGCATCTCCAGCCGCAATCCAGCGGTGAGAATCGACTTCGGAGGTTATGCCAAAGGCTACGCACTGGATCTTGCCGTGGCTATCCTGCACAAACGGGGAATCCAGAACGCGCTTGTCAATATTGGCGGCAACATCATGGCTTTGGGGGGTAAGGGGAAACAGCCTTGGCGGATCGGTATCCAGCATCCGCGCCAGCCCGGGACGATGGCGACGATGCCGCTCTACGATGGCGAGGCTATCGGTACTTCGGGCGACTACCAGCGTTATTTCGAGTTAGATGGCATTCGTTATTCTCACCTCCTCGACCCGCGAACCTTCGAGCCGGCGCATGGCACACAGGCGCTGACCGTGCTGGTGACGCCTCGCCTGCAAGCAGGAACCTTGTCGGATGTGGCGAGCAAGCCTGCTTATTTGGCAGGGGACGCATGGCGCGAACAGACACACCGTTTCGGGATTGAGCATGCGCTCCGGGTAGATGCTGATGGACGGGTAGAAGTGACCCGTGCGCTGCGGGCGCGGCTGGAATTCCCTGAGGCAGTCAAAGTGTATGTGGTTGACTGAGCAGTTGCTGATCCAGATATCCCGTCATTCTTTGAAAGTGGAATAAATAATGTAAACTTAAACCCTCTGTTCTTGACATCCTCCCCTGTCTAAAGGCAGGGGAGGATGTCAAGAACATGTCAACACATCACACAATGCTGCTGATATGTCGAGCATCATGAACATTGGACGCGAGTTACGAAAGGGCGCACATTTGTTATCGACCCGCACGACGGGCGTCTGACCTCAGGCTCATGGGTTCACTGAATTGAGTCGGGCACCGGGATTGATCGGCAGATTTCGCTCCGCCGATTAGTCAACGCCCATCCACGTCGCGTGTTTTTTTTTCTTCGAGTTCACGGATTCGGGCGTCGTAGCGTTCGCGATCGCGTTGGGCAGCTTCCGCCCGATGGGCAGCTTTGGCACGTGCGTTGCCGTTGCCGGTATTCGGCTGGGCAACGCGGCGGGTAGTCTCTGGTATTTCTGGACGCGGTCTTGGTATGTCTTTGTCGGCGCTTGGGGAAGAAGCCTCTGTTGGGCGTGGGCTACTGCCGTGCTCCTCGGTTTTCTTCATCGTTTCGGCGGCTGTGCGGCGGCGTTCCGCGAGGTCAAGTTGATACGCTTCGGCTTCGAGCTCGCGGGCGCGGCGAATGACCGTCAGCCGCCTGGCTTTGGCATCGTCGATGCAACTGTTAACGAGAAAATATTTATAGCACGTCGTTTCTTCAGCTTGATAGTCGATTTCGGCCTGAGCGCGCAGGTCACTCGCTGTGCTACGCAGTTGATGGATGCGTTCGATGGGTTTGGGCGCGGCTTCGCCCTCATCGGCAGCTACGGCTCCAAGCGGGAAAGCCGCTATGGTGAGGGATGCGCCGACGGCAAAGGCATGGCGGGAAAGCGAATGGAAAAAAAGGGCAAGAGGAGAAGGACGGGCAAGCATGAAGGAACCCGCGCAGTGCGTGGTTAAGAGTGTGCGTAGAATAACAGCCATTTTATGTAACACCACAGTTTACGCGGGTTTCAGGCAAGGTCATCGCATCGAAACTCGTTTACAGTTAATGGGATAGCAGTGGGGCTGTTCACAAGACCCTGATTATGCAGTTTTCTGTCTTTTTGGGTGAGTGCCATGAAGGCGGAGAAAAGGATGAACTTGTGCAAGGCGTTTTCGGTCATACCGAGCCCTCGGGTACCTGGCTTCTACCAACGATGGCTGCTGCGTTCAACTACTGGGCTTCGCGCCTGTTTGATGTGATTGCCCTGGTGATAGGAACAGCCGGCAAGATTTCCCGCTGGTCTTCATGGGATAATTACAATTTTAAGCATTTCACCGTTCTCTTTTCATGTCCGTATCCCTACCAGATTTTTCCGTAGCCCGCCTCGTCGTAGCGGGCGATGTTATGCTCGACCGCTACTGGCACGGCACGGCCACGCGCATTTCGCCTGAAGCGCCGGTACCCGTCGTGAAAGTAGAAAAAGATGAATACCGTGCGGGTGGCGCAGGCAATGTGGCGCTCAATGTGGCCTCGCTAGGCGCGGCGGTCAGCCTCATTGGGTTGGTCGGACAGGATGAAGCGGCACAGCGGTTAGCCGAAAAACTCTCTGAAGGTGGCGTGCAATGTTGCCTGGTCGATGTGCCGGAACATCCGACAGTTACCAAGCTGCGGGTCATCAGCCGCCACCAGCAACTCATCCGGCTCGATTTTGAAAACGATTTCACCAGAGCGAGGCCACCGTCGAGCATTGAGAGCAGTTTCGCTACCCTGCTTGATAACGCCAATGCGGTCGTGTTTTCCGACTACGGTAAGGGCACGCTCGCACAAGTGTCAACGTTGATCAGCATCGCACGTGCGCACGGGTTACCGGTGGTGGTCGACCCTAAGGGTACGAATTTCTGGCGTTATCGAAATGCTTATGTCATTACTCCGAATATGGGCGAATTCGAAGCGGTCGTTGGTTCATGTCCGGATGAATTGACCGTGCGTGAGCGTGGCGAAGCCCTGCGTGAGCACCTCTCACTGGAAGCACTGCTTATTACGCGTTCGGAGCACGGTATGACTCTATTGCAAAAAGGCCAACCACCGCTCGACCTTCCTGCCCACGCCCGCGATGTGTTTGATGTGACCGGCGCGGGCGATACCGTGGTGGCCATGCTTAGTGCCTGCCTAGCCCGGGGGCTCGACTTGTTTCAAGCTACCCGGTTTGCCAACGCAGCAGCCGGGATCGTGGTCGGTAAGCTGGGAACCGCCTCCGTAAGCATTGCCGAACTGGCCGAAGCCATGGTGTGTTCCGATTTCGACTGAAAACAGGAGATTCCTCATGATGATTGTCACCGGCGGGGCCGGTTTCATTGGCAGCAACATCGTTCAGGGGTTGAATGCCCGAGGCATCAGCGACATCCTAGTCGTCGACGATCTTTCTGATGGTCGCAAGTGCCTGAACCTCTCTGATGCCGACATCCACGACTATCTTGACAAAGGCGACTTCCTCGCACGCGTGGAGAAGGGTGAAACCTTCGGAAACATCGAGGCAGTATTCCATGAAGGGGCCTGTTCCACCACGACCGAGTGGGATGGGCGCCTCATGATGAAGGTGAATTTTGAATACACCAAGGCAATGTTTTCTTGGTGCGCGGAGCGCAAAATACCGTTCATCTATGCCTCCTCAGCCGCGGTTTATGGCATGGGGCCCACTTTCCGAGAAGCGCGCGAGTTCGAGCGGCCGCTCAATGTGTACGCCTATTCCAAGTTCTTGTTCGATTGCCACCTGCGCACATGCATGCGGGGCATCTCCAGCCAAGTAGCCGGGCTGCGCTATTTCAATGTTTACGGTCCCCGGGAACAACACAAAGGTGCAATGGCGAGCGTGGCCTTTCATATGGATGCGCAATTGCAGAACAGTGGGCGGTTGCGCCTGTTTGAAGGCTCGGACGGTTACGGGCCAGGCGAGCAACGGCGCGATTTCGTCCACGTCGACGACGTGGTGGCCGTCAACTTGTGGCTGCTTGACAATCCGCAGGTTTCTGGCATTTTCAATGTTGGCACGGGACGGGCGCAGAGTTTCAACGATATCGCACGTGCAGCGATCGACTGGTATCGGGATCAGCGTGGGGATCACAGTTTTGGTGGCATCGACTATATCCCCTTCCCTGAGCATCTCAAGGGACGTTACCAAAGTTTCACTGAAGCTGACCTTTCCGCACTGCGCGCTGCGGGCTTTGTCCGCCCCTTCATGGATGTTGCTACGGGCGTGGTGCGTTACCTCGATTGGTTGTGCCGCGATTGAAATGCTCGAAAAAGTATGCAAAATCCTGGTCGTAGGGCCGTCGTGGGTTGGTGACATGGTGATGGCTCAAAGCCTTTTCATGAGCCTGAAAAACGGTGGCGATTGTGAAATAGACGTACTCGCCCCGGCCTGGTCGTTACCGATCCTTGCACGGATGCCAGAAGTACGGCGCAGCATTGTGATGCCACTGGGGCATGGCCGGTTTGGCCTCACTACGCGCTGGCGTTTGGGGAAGGAACTTGCCCGCGAGGGTTACGACCAGTCCATCGTACTGCCAGGTTCGTTCAAATCGGCACTCGTCCCTTTTTTTGCCAACATCCCGCAGCGCACCGGTTTTCGTGGGGAGATGCGCTATGGGCTTATCAACGACATGCACCCGCTCGACCGCCGCCTGTTGCCGATGACGGTACAGCGGTTCGTTGCCCTCGGGCAGGTGCACGAAGCTGCAACTGCGCCCATCTCCCCGCCCATGCCCCGGCTTCATGCGAATTCCTCCAATCAGGCGGTGCTGCGAGAGCGATTCAAGCTCGACACAGCACGCCCGGCCATCGCCTTCATGCCGGGTGCGGAATACGGCCCGGCCAAACAGTGGCCGCCTACGCATTACGCTAAACTGGCGCACCTACTTGCGGCGCGCGGTTTTCAGATATGGTTGCTGGGCTCGGAAAGGGACAGTGCGGTTGCGCGTCCGATTGCTAACGGAAACCCCTCTGTGATCGACTTCACTGGCCAGACCAGCCTCGGCGATGCGGTTGACCTCATTGCGTTTGCCCGTGCCGTCGTCTGCAACGATTCTGGCCTGATGCATGTTGCCGCCGCGCTCGATGTGCCGCTCGTCGCCCTCTTCGGTTCCTCCAGCCCGGAACACACACCGCCGCTCGCCCGCCGAACTGTCATCGAAACCCTCCGGTTACAGTGCGCGCCTTGTTTCGAGCGGCGATGCCCACTTGGCCATACTCGCTGCCTGACCGGTATTGCCCCTGAAAAAGTGCTTGCATTACTGGAACCTTTCATCGACGCTGCTTCACACTCCTGATTTTCCTGATAATGCGGATACTGCTGGTTAAAACCTCTTCGCTTGGCGATGTCATCCATACTCTGCCTGCTGTCACTGACGCGGCGCGGGCGCATCCTGGCATCCGGTTTGATTGGGTCGTGGAAGAAACTTTTGCCGAAATCCCTGCTTGGCACCCAGCGGTGGAACTGGTGATCCCGGTGGCGCTACGGCGCTGGCGGCAACATCCTTTTGCCCGTACCACGCGCAAGGAATGGAAAGCCTTCCGCGCTGCCCTCGACGCGGCTCCTTATGATTTTGTGCTTGACGCGCAAGGTTTGATAAAAAGCGCCTGGTTTGCTGTCAAGGCACATGCCCCCGTGCATGGGTTTGATTTCCGTTCGGCACGCGAGCCATTAGCAAGCCTTGCCTATGCCCATCGCCATGCCGTGCCCTGGGGGCGGCATGCCGTGCGCCGCGTGCGCGAGCTTTTCGCTTCCGTGCTCGGTTATCCCCTGCCGGAAGACGCCAAGGGGGAAGACGATGGTGCAGGTTGCGCTGACGCCAGTACCTACGGGTTGGATCGCACCCGCATATCGTTTGGTGGGACGGTAGACGCAGTGACGGGCGATGCCCCCCGGCTGGTTTTTCTACATGGGACTACCTGGCCAACCAAGCACTGGCCAGAAAATTACTGGCGCGAACTCGCCCGTCTCGCTACTGGGGCTGGCTGGGATGTCCGTCTGCCCTGGGGGTCTGAAACAGAGCACGAACGTGCTCAACGCATTGTGAAAGACCTTGTAGGCGCACATGTGCTACCCCGCCTGCCGCTCGCGGGGCTGGCTACCGAACTGACTGCGGCGACTGCCTGCGTGGCCGTCGATACTGGTCTAGGTCACCTTGCTGCCGCCCTGGATGTCCCCACGCTGTCGCTCTTCGGCTCAACGAACCCTGGTCTAACCGGTGCGTGGGGACGCAGCCAACGCTGCCTTGCCACGGATTTCCCTTGCGCACCATGCTTGCGGAAAACCTGTTCGCTTCGTTCTTCCACTTCTGGCATATCTGCGCCGTCATTCGGCGTCGATGCGCCATGCTTTGCGCGTCTGGCACCGGCGAGGGTGTGGGAAATATTGGGTGCGATGCGGTAATAGGGAAACGGCCTGTGCGACCGCCCCGTTGCTTCGCACTACCACTCCAAAGGAAGGGAATTTTCAGGGTTAGAGCGATTTTGCTTTGGATGCGTACCTTCATGGATTGCTTCGTCGCTTGGCTCCTCGCAATGACGGGGTAGGTTCGTCATTGCGAGCGTAGCGAAGCAATCCAGTTTGTACGGACTTGAA
>WQYV01000055.1 GCA_009781085.1 Betaproteobacteria bacterium | reverse complement strand
TCTTCAAGTGGAGAAGCCGGTTCCCGTAAGGGGGCTATGAAAGGCTTGAGCCGTATGAGGGGAAACTCTCAAGTACGGTTCTTAGGGGGGGATGGTTCAGCAATGAACTGTCCCTACCCGACATCGGACGCTCGATAGATCTTGTGCGCCCAGGCGGACTGGTCTGCTTGATTACCAGCGCCCAAACAATGGAGTCTCGCAATGCGCGGGCTCGCCAGTACATCGCATCACAGGCTCACCTGTTGGGGGCGATCCGGCTTCCCAAGGGCTGTTTTGACGAGATCGCCGGCACACAAACGCAAGCCGATATCCTATTCCTCAAGAAAAGGGAAGGCTCGGAGCCGATCACAGCAAACTGGTTGGCACATAGGTTCGCGCCCCAGGATGTGTGTAAGTATTACGGGAATAACAGGCCCATCATCAACGAGTGGTTTGCATCACAACCGCAGTGGCTGATCGGCAGAGTCGAGCTGGAAAGCAACGGGTACGAGAAAGTCCCAACCGCCGTCTTTGATGGCGAACTGGAACCGGCCCTCCAGGAACGCATCGCGTTGCTGCCACAAGGCGTGTATCGGGCAGTCAAACAAAGCCCCATTGAACGCCGCGAGATCATCCGCGCCGAACCCGGCGCGCGGTCTGGCACCTTTCAGATTCGCAATGGGCGGCTGTTTCGCGTAGCAGGCCAAGAACTGGTCGATGTCCACGAAACGTTCAACGCAACCCAGCGTGAACGCATCAAAGGCATGAGCGCGATCCGGGATCATGCCCGCGCGCTGCTCGATGCGCAGATCTCAGACAGGTCGGATGAACGGCTGATCCCTCTACGGGCAACGCTCAATGGTGTCTATGACGCTTACGTCAAGAAATACGGTTATCTGTCGACCCGTGCCAATTCGCTGGCTTTTCGGCGTGACCCCGATTATCCGTTGCTGCTCTCGCTGGAAGTCTTCGACGAGGAAACGGGCCTTGCCCACAAGGCGGCAATCTTCAGGGAACGCACGCTTAACCACGTCGCGACACCGACTATCGCCGCAGACCCGGTGGAAGCGCTGGCCGCTTCCATGCAATGGAAAGGCAGAGTCGATATGGCCTTCATGGCCGAGTTGCTGGAAGCCTCAGAGGAGGAAGTCATCGCGGCGCTCTCCCAGGCAAGGCGCATCTTCCGTGACCCAACCGACGCGCAATGGAAAAGCGCCGACGAATACCTCTCGGGCAACGTCCGGGCGAAGCTCGTACAAGCCCAGGCAAGTGGTGCCGGTTATCAGGAAAACATCGAGGCGCTAAAACTGGCTCAGCCGGAGGATATTCCGCCCGAGTCCATTGTGATCAACCTGGGCGCGGCCTGGGTTCCGGCTGCTGACGTAGAAGCCTTTGTGCACGAATTCCTGGAAATCAAGGATTGCGTCATCAGGCACTCGGCTCAAGCCGGGGCATGGTCGGTACGCTGTGATGACTGGACAGTCAAGCAGAGCATCAAGACGACCCAGGAATACGGGACATCCCGTATAAATGCGATCCAGCTCATTCAATACGCATTGAATGCGCAGACCCCCACAGTCAAGGATAAGACCTACGACGGGCGAACGGTCGTGAATTCACCAGAGACCCTGGCTGCACGAGAAAAACTCGGGTTGCTCAAGGAAAAGTTCTCTGTCTGGATTTTCGAGGATATTGCGCGCCGCAAGCGCCTCTGCGCCCTCTATAACGAACTCTTCAATGCCGTCCGGCCGAGAAAGTTCGACGGTTCTCACCTGAAGCTGCCTGGGTATTCGCGCTGTTTCGAGCTACGGGCGCATCAGTTGAACGCAGCATGGCGCATCGTCCAGTCAGGCAATACGGGCCTCTTTCATGCGGTCGGTGCGGGCAAGACGGCGACCTGCGCAGTTGCCAATATGGAGCTGCGACGGCTCGGTTTTGCCTCGAAGCCCTGTCATGCCGTGCCCAATCATATGCTACAACAATATACGGCAGAATTCGTGCGGCTCTATCCGCAAGCCTCGGTGCTAATGGCATCGAAAGAGGATCTTTCGGGTGAACGACGGCAGGAATTTGTGTCAAGGATCGCGACGGGAAACTTCGACGCAATCATCATGACACATGCGAGTTTCGAGCGGATCAAGCCTTCTGTCCAGTACACCATTCAATTCATCAAGGAGGTTATCGAGGACATCCGATTGGCCATACTTGCAATGAGAGATGAGCGTTCAAACCGGATCGTCAAGCAGCTTGAAACCATCAAAAAGGTCTGGGAAGCGCGGCTGTCGGATCTGTCTGCGCAGGAAAAAAAGGATGACATCCTGACGTGGGAACAGCTTGGAATCGACTGGCTTTTTATCGATGAGGCGCACCTCTTCAAGAATCTTTTCCGGTTCTCGAAAATGCAGGTCGCGGGCCTGCCGCTCACGAGTTCGCAACGCGCGTTCGATCTGTATGTGAAGACGCGCTACACGATGCAACGCCACGAAGGGCGACAGCGCGGCGTGGTATTCGCAACGGCAACGCCGGTGGCGAATACGATGGCCGAAATCCACACGATGATGCGCTATCTCCAGCCTGCCCGGCTGACGGAGCTTGGGTTGTATCAGTTCGACGCGTGGGCCGCAACATTCGGAGAGGCCGTGACTGCGCTCGAAATAGCGCCAGACGGCAGTGGCTACCGGATGCATACGCGTTTTGCCCGGTTCGTCAACATCCCTGAGCTGATGTCAATTTTCGGGGAAATGGCGGACGTCCAGACCGCCGAGATGCTCGGTTTGCCCGTCCCGCCGATCAAAGGCGGCAAAGCGCGCGTCGTGGCCTGTCCGGCCAGCACTCAACTCAAAGCATTCGTGCAGACGCTGGTCGAGCGTGCCGCGAAAATCCGCGAAGGCGATCTCGATCCGCGCGAAGACAACATGCTCTCAGTCACGACCGATGGCCGCAAAGCTGCTCTGGATTTTCGGCTGATTTCGCCTACGGCGGAATTCGACGAACAAGGCAAGGTTGCGGCATGTACGCAGGAAACCGTTCGCATCTGGAAGGAGACACACAGTTTCCGGGGCGCGCAGTTGATCTTCAGCGATCTGGGCGCACCAAAGGGGGAAGGCATTTTCAGCATCTATGACGACTTGCGGTCCCGGCTGATTGCGTATGGAATCCCTTCGGAAGAAATCGCTTTCATCCATGATGCCGGCAGCGACACCCAGAAGGCGAAACTCTTCAAGAGCGTGCGCGAAGGGCGGGTTCGGATACTACTGGGTTCGACCCCGAAAATGGGCATCGGCACCAACGTGCAGAACCGGTTGGTGGCAAAGCACGACCTGGATGCCCCGTGGCGACCGTGCGACATTGAGCAGCGCGACGGCCGCATCCTGCGCCAGGGCAACCTGTGCGACGAGGTCGAACTGATCCGCTATGTCACCGAAGGCTCGTTCGATGCCTACCTTTGGCAAACGCTGGAGACGAAGGCACGGTTTATCGCGCAGGTCATGCGCGGCGATCAGAGCCTGCGTTCGGTCGAAGATGTGGCGCTGGCAACACTCTCGTATGCAGAAGTGAAGGCACTGGCCTCCGGCAACCCGCTCATCATCGAAAAGGCGGGCGTAGATGCCGAGGCTGCCAAACTCTCGACCTTGCATTGCGTCTGGAGGAGCCAGCAGTACGCCAACGAGCATACAGTCATCGAACTGACCTCAGCCATTGCTGCGGCTGAAAGAAAGATTACCGCAATGGGGGCTGATCTGGAGAGGATTGAGCCTCAGACCATGTCATCCATCAGCATCGAGATTGGCAAGCACCGCCTCTGCGGGCCGGATGCCGTGGGGGAAAGGTTGCGCGAGATTGTGCTCTCCGCCAAACGGGCGAACACGCTCAAACCGGCGGGTTATTCTGAACGGATCATCGGGCGCTTCGCAGGTCTGGATCTGGGGCTCCGAACGATTTCAGGCGAGACCGTACCGGAACTCTTCCTTCAAGGAAAAGCAATGTACACCGCCAAGCCGTACCAGCAAGGTCCTGCTCTGGTGGCCGCGTTGCTTGAGACCCTTTCCATGCCAGAGAAGCAGCACGGAAACGAGCAGGCTTTTCTGGAAAGCATGCGCAAACGTCTTGTTGACTTGCAGCAGCAAATGTTGCGACCGTTTGAGCATGAAAACCGGCTTAGCGAATTGCTGAAGCGTCAGGCGGAACTGCTTGAAGTGCTCGACATCACGAAGAATGAAGCGGGTAGCCACCAGATGGATACAGATACCGTAGCGGCTGAAGTTTGACCGCAGATTGTTCCAAGTCCGCATCCAGAACAAAACGATGTAGTTGTCCCTCAGCCAAAACGGTTGAGGGACTTTTTTTTGGGGTACAGGCACATCGCTTGCGTGGCATAGTTAGACCAGAATTCCTGGAGCATTTTGTTCCAGGAATTGATATTCGAACGTGATGCTCAAACACGAGAAAAGTTGATGGACTATAATGCTTTATGAATTTCATGGAGAAAGATGATGAACTTGATTAGGCTTTGTCTATCACATTTGGCTAGGGCCTTGAACAGGCAGCGTTCTATTGCTGCGGAGGAGAACGGAAAGGATGTCGCTCTGCCGGAGAGGGTTTGGCGGGACTTGCCTGACATTGAGGTTAGTCTGACTGCTGATGTCAGGCCGCGAAGCTTTGTTGAGCCGAGCCCTGACTATCGAGCCATCATCTTGAACGAACTGAAACAAGAAGTTGGCAGATCGAGCTTTGGAATTAACCCCCTCGGCGATGCACTATATTTGGATAGCATTGAAGTCCACGCTCAACACCAAAAACATGGCTACGCCTCTGCATTTTTATGCTGGCTCTACAAAGAATACAGACTTCCGATTACTCCCGTTCACATAATTGGTAGCGCTATAGGTTTCTGGGCCCATGTACGCAAGTTCCCAAGCAGACTGCTCGAAGTGAAAAAAGAGGATTTGCGGGTAAGCGAAATGGATGCCGAGAAAGCCCGCTGGGCTCACCTGATTCCTGAGCCAGAACACATACGCCTTCAACGGATTTGCAAAGCCTCCCCGGAATGGCAGCATAGGGAATGAAGCTTTGTACATGGGCATCATCAACCAGGCGCAAAGTATCACTCTTTTTTGACTTGCTCCTCAATAACCATAAACCATGCAGAGGCACTTAGTTGTCCTGAAGGGACAAGTATCAATGAGACAACACGCCAGCCTTTTTCATAAACTTCTTTGACGCTCACTTTTCCAAGATGCTCGCAGGTGAAAGTACCTCCAGGCCGACTATCGCTGGTGTAGCACACTCCACCCTTCAGAGGTTCAGCGAATGCCTTCGGGATACTGAAAAAGATACAGCACAGCAGCATTAAAATGATTTTCAAACTGAAGAAGCCATGCAAGTCGGATCGGATCATTTTCTATACCTCGCTTTGTTGATTGGTTTTGCTGGTGATAACGGCATCAACCGTCCACTCCTGCCTTGATAGCACAGGGATGAAAACTGTTTTCATCCCTGTGTTCGTTTCATGATGGCATTATGTTAAGTCGTTTCAAGAACGAAAACGAATCACACAGCCGTCATGCAGTTTGATACTCGTACCTCACTGCTGCCTATCTTTCCAGGCACACACATCTTCCACGCGCCAGGCCGTGATCCGTTCTGAAAGCTTGACGGGTGCTGGAAAAGATTCTTCAGCAACTTTACGCCACAGCGTCGCATGCGAAAACCCGACGAATAAGAGTAGTTGCCGCTCACGGATAAAGCCCGTTGATGGCATCACTGCCGATATCCCGCGAGAGGGCTGCGGGACGGATAAGTTGTGATTCAAAGACAACGCGGTAGCCATGTTCGCTCCTTGGTCAAAATTGGATGTCCATGACCGACCTGGTCGCAATCGGTTCTGGTCAAATCGACCGATTGCCAAGGAAGCGAGAGCAATAAGCATCGAGCGGCCACCCGCTTCCTGGAGCGGCCGCAACTTGAAGTTTTCCTGCGCCGGGTATCCGGCAGCAGGACGATCACATGGGATTATCAAAAGAGGCCGAAGGCGCTCTTGAACATGAAGGCAGGTAACGACTGCGACGCCCAACACAGGGGATGCCGGGATTTGGCAATGCCGAACCGGTTCTGGAAGAAAAAAGAAACGACAGCATCGCGCTGGTTCCCAAGGTATCGCACCATCCAGGATCGTTGCAAGACGGCTCGAATGACAAGCACCTGCAAAAAGCCGTACTGACGCGTTATTTGGGTATTTCTGAACGAACTCGATCCGCTTTCAGGCATACAGAGACTGCGCGCACTCTCAGACAGGGCCATTCGGCGCGGATTCCTCGTTTGCGCTTTCTCTGTCTTCGACTGCAATGTTGAACTCGCCGCCTGATTCTTCGCATTCACCCGTCACGGTCACGGTTTCCGACTGGGCATCCATGTTTTCCTCGGTTTCTCCTGATTCGGATGATTGGGTGGGCGCCGTTTCCTCCTGCGCAAGGACATTCATACGTTTGCGCAGTCCCAACGCGAGATAGCGGGCCGCATTCACGACTTCGCGCATCTTGCGCTTCAGGAGCGCCCGTTGCGTGTCAACCGCTTGCGACGTAATCACCTCATAAATCTCCAGCGTCTGAAGCAAGGGCATGAGCTGGTCGAACAGGGCAATCGTTTCGAGATAACGTCTGGCAAACGAAGAGATGACCCCCACTTCGATGACGAGCGGTTGTGTGTCGTAGGTTGCCGCAGCAGTAATGCCATTGGCCTTGAATAGGGCTTCCGCGCCGTCGATGGCTTCACTCATGGCCTGGTACGCGGCATTGAGCCTGTCCCGGATTGCTCCCTCGACCTGTTCTACTTCAGCCGCTTCCAGCCGGGTCCGGGCAACTACGCTGATGAAATACTGATGCAGTTGCAGGGAACTGAAGTTGCGCATGAATACCCGCTTGCCATCAGCGCTGCTGAAGCGGGCTTCCATTTTGACACTGGCCGATTCGATGCGCCGGTAATCCACTTTCGTGACCTGCGCGATGATCCTCGCGTTGATTGCGCCTTCGTCGCCCCTGACAATTTGCGCGCTGGACAGATTCGCTGTCATCCGGATTCTCCATCGAATAAATCGCTTCGATGGATACTCTCTGACAGCTAATGCGCGCTCTACCCCGAAAAGCCCCTGTTTTTCGGGAAATTCGTCCTTAGCCCATGCCAGGGCGTTGACCTGCCCATCAGGAGCGCTATTGTGGCGACATGCGGAAGCTGGCCCCGCACAGCGTTTCAGGCGAGCCTTTTAGAGTTTCATGGTCGGGCAATCGGCCATAAGTTGATGTCTCACGCCATCCCTTTGGCAGCATCGTTGGAAGCGTGTTTTCGAGACGAAAGCCTGTCCTCGTGTCGAAAGCCGTTTTCTGACGGACGCTGGCAAACCGTCCTGGGCGAATCGTTCGCCCAATAACCAGCCCTTCCCTCATTGACCGCAGCCTTTTGGCATGCGGTTGTTATCGACCCTCGCGGGGTGCTTCGCCCCGCTTGAGGGGGTGTCGTGCCTCTCGTTTCTATTTGTGGAGGCAATGATGCCAAGTTTTCACACTCTGTCTCACGCAAAACCCGCCACGGACAGATTTGGTTGTTCCTCACAGGTTCTACCGTTTCCAGAAGACAGCGACGCCGAATTGGAGGCTGTCCTTGGGGTCATTGATGACCCTGATCACACCCCTTGGTCAGAAGAAGAACTCGACTGGCTCCATTGCCTTTTGCTCAAAAAAGCCGAGGTACTGGCAAATCCGGAAGCACCGCTCGCAGATGTGTTTGAAGTGCTTCGATGGGTTTTCACAGAACCGGACAAGGACGGCAAGCCGTTTTCGTTCACCCGGTGTCTGAGCGTCGCCAGATACAGCAAGTGGTCGCCTTTTCCCGACTTGACGGGCATCAACCTGGAAACGCTCAGAACGCTCATCAGGGGAAACCTGCGCAGATGGCTCAAAGCCCTGCTGGCGAAATACCCCGATTGGGTGCGTGATGTAGTTCAAAAAAACCCTTTGTGGATCGCACTTCGCCTCGACACAGATGCGCAGTGGATCAACAAACAACTGAGGCTCATGAACGTCCAAAGCGATCTATTCGCGTGACGAGTTCTGCCTTCTCCTCATTTACCAGCGGAGTCACTTCGACTCCTTCATCAATCAGGAACAGCTATGTCAACGCTGAAAAACATTTCAATCGTACTGTTCATTCTGGGCTTGTTCGCGATCACTGCAAGCATAGAATACGATGCAGAACGCATTTCTGATCGAATCTCAGGCGGCAAAGATTTCCAACTCGCCTGCCTGGAGGAGACGAATTTTGTGGGCACACTTGAAACCCACGAAGCCCAGACGCCCCAGACGCCGCCCATCAGCGCGGAAATCCGTACCGACAGGGGAGCGTCATGCATGTTCAGGTAAACACGCATCAGAGCGGAAACTTCCGTGATTCAGATCTTTCAGGAGCGGTTGCTCAAATTGAATTTCTGGTCAAGGAAAGCGAAATCAAGACCAACAGGCCTGGACGGATCTTCGTTGTCACCGGTGCAGAACGGATAGCCTATCGGGTGTTCTGGCAAAACGAGGCTTTCAAGGTTGAACGGCTTGACAACGGAATAGTCATCGACACGCAGTATCTCCTGCCCAAGGCATTCGCCAAGCACGGCATTGTCGATGCGCTATGCGCCGGCCTACTCATCACTGCGGATGTGCACCCCACGCAATGACTTTTTGCTCCCCTCGCCAAAACGAGGGGGCAAACATTGTCCCGCACTGTTCCGACAGGAGGTTTTATGAAAAGCAAATTTTACGGCCACCCCCGGAGCCTGCCATGACACGCGAGGAGTTTGGTCGCCGTGTTGAAGAGATCAAGGCACGCGCTCACGGGCACTGGTCGGACATTCTGCTGCATCTCGGACTTGATGAGCGGATGATCAGCCGCAAGGCCAACCTGCCATGCCCGATGTGCGGCGGTGAAGACCGATTCCAATACACGGATAAGTATGGCGAGGGGAACTACTATTGCCGGGGTTGCGGCCCCGGAGGAGGTCTCAAACTCGCGCAGGCCGTCACAGGGATGGATTTCAACGCTGTCCTTCAGGCGGTCGAGCGTTACCTTGGATTGAATCCAGTAACGTTACCCAAAGGAGCGGGCGAATCTTCTAATGCACGCATGAAAAAACTCGTGCAGCGCATTTGGGATGAGGCCCGGCCAGTTACTGCGCACGATGAAGCGGGAAAGTATCTCGCCAGCCGTGGGCTCGAACTGGATCAGTACCCGTCCGTTCTGCGCTTCCATCCGTCACTTGGCTATTACGGTCAGGATGCCGACGGGAAAACGTGCAAGCTTGGCGAATATGGCGCGATGCTTGCCTGCATCCAGGCGGCCGATGGCAGCGTGGTGTCTCTACACCGCACTTACCTGAAGCATGGACGCAAACTGGACGTACAGGATGCGAAAAAGGTGCTTGCAGCCGGTCACAGCGGTGCGGCGATCCGGCTTTGGCAGCCAACCAATGAGTTGGCGATTGCTGAAGGGATCGAGAAAAGCATTGCTGTGCGCCTTGCGACCCAGAAACCAGTTTGGGCCGGGATCTGTGCCAGCAACCTTGAAAAGCTCTGGCTACCGGAAACGGTCAGCAAGATCTCAATCTATGCCGACAATGACGCTGATAGTGAGTTTGCCGGGCAGTTCTACGCATTCGCACTGGCGCGCAATCTGAAACGAAAGTGCCGCCAACGTGAAGTGCAGGTATTCATTCCCAGCAAACCCGGCGTTGATTGGTCAGACATCTGGGTATTGCAGCAGCAAGCGGTTCAACAACAGGCCGCGTAGCTCCAAAGGGCTGTCAGCGCCATGTGCGCAGTCATGACAGCGTAGGCGTTTCAAGCGCGAGTCAATCGCGCGTTTTACGGATCGGCTCAAGGCCGATCCTTCATCAACCCACGCGGGGATGCTTGTTTCCCCCGTGGGGAAAGGGTGTCCCCGTTTTTTCCGGAAAGGAAAACTCATGAATAACGGACGTCCCCTGATTGAACTGGCACAAGAACTTGACCGGTGCCAGCATGCGAAGAAAGACATGATCGTCCCATCCTCGCTGATCCATCACGAAACCGATACGGCAGGCACAACAGCCATTGTCGTTGAGGAAACCGACGGACTCGCGCGATATGGCATCACGAACCTTGCGCGTCGGCAACTGGCTGAAAAGCTGAAAATCCCGTTCCAGTATTTTGAACGGATGCGCAGCGAGCAGCCAAGGTTGCTGGACGACAACGTGAACACCTGGTTACGGGAAGACTCCGACAACCGTATGCTACGCACGCTCGATGGCAACGTACGCGCGGTGCTGTCAGACCGCTATCGTCTCCTCGACAATTTCGATCTTGCCGAACATGTGTTGCCCATCTTTGGCAGCTTGGATGAAGGCAAGATCGCATCATGCGAATTAACAGAGACACGTATGTATCTGAAGTTCATACTCCCGACGTTGAAGTATGAAATGGAACCGGGGGATCTGGTACAGGCCGGAGTGGTGGTTTCCAACTCCGAAGTCGGGATGGGAACGCTGTCCGTGCAGCCCCTGCTCTATCGTCTGGTGTGCAGTAACGGGCTGATCGTACCTGACCATTCGCTCCGGAAAACGCACATTGGCCGTGTGTTTGCAAACGCGGAAGAAGCCATCCAGGTTTTCAAGGATGACACACTCATTGCCGACGATAAAGCTTTCTTCCTGAAAGTACGTGACGTGGTGATGAGTGCATTATCAGAAGTAACGTTCAAATACTTCGCGGCCCGGATGCAGAAAACCATGGGAATCCCCATCACCGGAAACCCCGTGAAAACCGTTGAAGTATTGGGGCAACGCCATGATCTCTCTGAAGATGAACGTGTTGGCGTACTACGCCATCTCATCGAGGGCGGCAAATTGTCTGGATATGGTCTGGTCAACGCCGTCACCCGGTTCGCACGGGATGCCGAGGACTACGACCGTGGAACAGAACTCGAAGCTTTGGGCGGAAAGCTCATTGCCATGAATGACAGCGAATGGAGGGGACTGGCCGAAGCGGCCTGATCCTCTTCTTTGGAACTGGTTGCGAGGGGGCTTACTCACGCAACCAGTTTTTTTACGCTTCAATAATGCAATATAAATTCATATCCCTCGTCAAGCATATACTTAACAGATATAGCATAGAGAATACATAATAAATGTCAAATACTTATCTTTATTTTCATTTCCCTTAAATACAGCATTTCAAACAGAATTGACGAAAAAAGATCTCTTTAATATGCTTCAAAAAGCTTGATTTACCTTTTTGTCATACAAATTTGTATTAACAAAATTTACATGTCACGGAGCGCGGCGTGAAATTGAAGGAACTCTCGGAAATCCAGACTGCCAACCTGAACCTGTTGCTGCTCGTCTCAGAGCACGCCAGGACTGATCGCGCAATTACCTGTTGTCTCTTTGGTATTGATATCAGGCAAGCAGAATTTTTCGCCCAATTGACTTTCAACCGCATTCTGACGCTGGTCTGTCACATCGACGAATGCCTGTTCCGTCCTCGGGTGGATATCACGCAACTGTTTACCTGCCCCCCGCAACTGGCCGGAACGATTTTCACCACTCAGCAACAATCATGATGCTTTGAAAGAGATGGCTCCTGGGCACCCCCTTCCTCACACCAGACTTCATCTCAAAATGCTGGAATATGCGGCCGCTTGTGCCGAGCAAGGTGCCCATACTCGTACCATTTCTCTTTTGACCGGCATTCCACTGAGCCAGCTACGCGCGTTTTTCCGCCAACCGCTGAACAATCAACGCGGCCGGCATCCTGATACCCGCGAGTGGTATTACAACGCGAACCTGCTCTCGCGTGTCGAGGCTTCACTCATCGTTTCTATATTCCGGCGTCTCATCAAGTCCGGCCTTGAACCGCCGCTTGCACTGCTGGGTGCCTACCGGCATTACAGCGCACATTACCCGGCTCCGTTACGTATCAGCTTTGATCGTGCTTTTGACCTCGCCGCGCATGCCACGAGGCGCTGGATTGCTGACACAACAAGCTTTTCGGTTGTTGCCTGTCCAGATTGCCACTGTGAATACCTGACGAGCGTGACGAACATCGTCCCTTGCCACAATAACGAGTGTCCGTTCTGCAAGCTTATTCGGCGGTACATTTTGGACACCCGGATTCAAACTTCATATCCCACGCATCCCCCTCCGGGTAATGTTCTGCTTCTCGGGATACGTTCTATCAGCATCCAGTCGTGGACTGAGGGGCAAACGTTGAATTTGCCGAAATAACACCATTTTTCGAACTGGCATCATTGCGGCTTGGCAGAGACGATAGCGGCTCGATTCCGAAGTTTCCGCACGATGCCTGCCAAAACCGATACGCCTCATAGACAGTTCGACAATCAAGGCATCCTGGCATTGCCCAGCGACACACTACTGGGGGCACATCAGGATTTGATCGACCGCATCAAGCTGTGTTTCGGAATGGATCGCACGAGCTTCGATCAATCGATCATGCCGTTGTTGCGGCGCTTCGCGCTTACCGTACATCTGCTGCCCTGCACAGCCAATAACTTCTTCAGCGTCCCCGGAGGATTGCTGCGGATTGGGCTGGAGACAGCCTTTTATGCGCTCCAAGGTACCGATGCGCATATTTTTTCCGGCCGTTCCACGATCAGCGAGCGGACGCACCTGGAGCCTCGCTGGCAGCGAGCAACTTTCATCGCAGGGCTTTGTTGCGAACTGCATCGCCTTTTCGGCCAGTTTATTGTCACCGACGCGGCAGGCAAGGAGTGGATGCCTTATCTCGCCCCACTTTCACACTGGCTCCAGCAGCATACGATCGAGCGCTACTACCTGAAATGGCAACCCAATGCACACGAACACCGGGCATTGGGGCTTTTCGCAGTCCCTTTCGTCGTAACAACCGACGATTTGCAGGATTTGGCTGCGAACCATTCACAGATCGTGCCCCATATGCTTGCTGCCATTGCAGGCATTCCAACCCTTCGGGGTCACAATGTTCTGGAATCTCTTGTCAGGCGTGCGCTGGCGCTGGTCATCGACCGTGACCTGCACTCAGCAGTGGAGCGGCATGGCAAACCGCAGTCAGGCGCTCATCTGGAACGCTACCTGATTGACGTTTTGCGGTATCTGGCTGCATCCCTGCCAAGCTGGAGGCCCAATACCGAAAAATCCCGACTCTGGTTTGGTGAAGACGGCATGTACCTTGTCTGGCCGAACGCCTTTGAGGATGTATGCAAGCAACTGGAAGCCGATGAACTTTCCGGCATCCCGAAAAATCCAAAAGCCCTTCTGGAAATCCTTCTTGCCTCCGAGCTACTCGTTCTTCAGGAACAGGGAAGCGCGTTATGGCGCATTTACCCCTCTGCCGGAGCAGCATCGCTCGATGCGGTCAAGCTGACCTCTGCCGGGATTCTCTACGCAAATATCAATGACTTTCCTGAACCGATTCCCGTTTCGCTCCTGAAGCCTTCAGCGACCTCTCAGCAAATTTCAGGGCGTAGGCAACCCACTGATCCCTGTGCAGATCAGCGCGGTAGTGCAGCCTCACCGACCGTCAAGGGCAAAACTGAACACCACGATGAGGTTGTGACAAGCACGGTATTCCCCTTTCATGGAGAAATAACTCAAAAACCCGAACAATTGTCACTGCTCAACGATGTCAGGACGAATTCTTCCTCCCAAAACGAACAGGTTTCCTCAACCGATGCATCACTGCGGGTATCGCTGCCATCCGAGGCTCCCTCGCGAAAAAAACTTGTGCTGACGGCCCCGTTACGGCTACCCCTCGCCATTCGGAAAGCATTACAGGACATCCTTTCGACGCTTGATGCTGGCAGCGATCCCGAGGTTTCCTGGATGGATGATGGGTTATTTGTGCCGTTTGCTGCCCTCAAGTCAAGAAAGGTCGACGCCCCAGCAGCACTCCGGGCGCTTAATGAGACTGCCATGCTCGCAGTGTCAACACCTGTTACAGGCTCATTCCGTGGCAAAGAAGCAAGTGGCGTTCTCATTGCGCTTCATTACATCCAGGCAATCTCCCCGGAAGAACCCCCCAGATGCTGACACGCGCTTATGAAATGCCCTGGCGCCGTGCCTGGGAAGGCTACGCCAGCGCAACATGGTTACTGGCCGCCATCGCCACAGCCATTTCCCCCTTGGAGCAACCGACCGGCGCAACACTGCCCGCCATCCTCTTGTGCCTGTCGATGGCTCTGTGGCGTGGCATCCAGACAGTCCGCATCATGGTATTGCGCGCTTCACTCACTGGCCGGGCCATGCAGATCATTGACCCCGCAGAGCAGGAAAAACTTACCCGCCATCCGGATCTGGTTTTTCTGGGCTTCGGTTTCGAGTGGAAACCCGTACACTCTCAGCGCCTGTACGAACTCGCCAAAATCGACTGGCGCGAGTTCGCGGCTCCGGCAGTCCTCCTGAATCTGCTAGGCCATCAGGTCAAGCCGCAACCTGATGTTGAGATTGGCCTACCTTATATCCACGGAGTAGAACCCCGTGAGGTATCGCTCTATCGACCACTTCAAAACTTCGAGGGAGGCACCTTGCTGGTGGGGACAACCCAGGCTGGCAAGGGCGTGGCACTTGCAAACCTCATTGCACAGGCCGTTCGCCGGGGCGACGTCACGATCATCATCGACCCAAAAAACAGCCAACGCCTCAAAAAAGTCGTGGTTCGCGCCTGTGAGTGTTACCGCGAACCCGATACCTTTCTGGAATTTCATCCGGCCTTTCCCGAAGCTGGCGTACGACTGGATTTTACGTTCAACTGGCAAAAACCCACTGAGATTGCCTCACGGATACAGTCGATCCTGCCTCCCGACACGGCAGGTGCATTCGGGGCATTCGCCTGGGACGCAGTCAATGTCGTGGTACAGGGACTCATCGACCTTGAAGAGCGTCCAAACCTGACGAAACTGACTCGCTACATCGAAGGCGGCATCGAACCAGTGCTGGAGCAATCCTTGCCACGATTTTTTGATCGGGTATTTCCGGAAGGCTGGCGTCATCTGCCTCAGATGAAAAAATTAATGCACGATGCTCTCAAGGGTAACCTCAAACGCCCATCCGACGTTGCCTCGAATGACCTGCTCGCCTTCGTGGCGTTCTATGAGCATCACGTTCCCCAGAACCAGCGCAGCAAGGTCATCGACTCGCAGGTGCGCGTTTATCGGCACAACAGGGAGCATTACCAGAAGATCACCGCAAACCTGCTACCGATCCTCTCCATGCTGACATCGGGCGATCTCGGGCGCGGGCTCAGCCCTGACCCGTTCGACCCGAGCGATACGCGGGCCATCATGAATTTCGAGAAGATCGAACGCGGCGGGCATGTGTTCTATATGTGCCTCGACTCGCTACCCGACCCGTCTGTCGCTTCAGCCATCGGGGCGCTAGCGCTGGCCGACTTGGCGGCGCGCGCTGGTATGCGTTACAACCTGGGGGGCTACCGAAGGATTTCCCTCTTCGTTGACGAAGTCTCCAATGTCATCAACCAACCCCTGATCGAAATTCTCAATAAAGGAGCCGAAGGCGGAATCTTTACAACCTGCGCGATGCAAACGCTCGCCGATCTCGCCAAACGCCTCGGAAGCGAAGACGCAGCACGCATGGCGCTGGGTAACCTCAACAACCTGATCGCGTTGCGTACAAAAGATCGTCCGACACAGGATTTTGTGGTGGAAACCTTCGGCAAGGTCGCTATCCATACCAAGCGGGTCGGGTTGAGTTACGGGGCCGATGCGCACCTGGGAGACTTTTCGGCAAGCCATTCTGAAATGGTCACAGAGAGTTTTGAAGAGATGATTCCCGCCGACATCCTCGGAAAACTCCCCAACCTTCAGTATTTCGCCTCCGTCTCAGGCGGACGGATTATCAAGGGCCGCTTCCCGATCCTTGATACCGATACACCTCTTCCCGGGACACTCGCAGAATGATTCGCATCATCTCAGTGGCATCGCTCACTCTGATGCTGATCTTCGTGCTTTACATCCCCTCAGCCCGTCCGCCAGATCGCTTTATCGAGCAAATCCGCACAGAACATGCGCTTAATACCGCGCATTGGGGAAATGAGCGCGCCTTACTTATCCTGGAACGCGGGTTGTCACTGAATGGCACTCTGAATTCGGTGAGTCCCGTACCCAATTCCAGTCAGGCACCCAAGGTCTCACAAGTGAATGAAGCCGTCGGGCATGAAATGGGAAAGGTCATGAACCGATTTTTCGGGAACACGTACTTCCGATCCATCGATGCCCTGCTCGCACTTGCCTGTTTCCGTTGCGCATCGCTCCTTGCTTGGTTGCCCGTCGAAATCTTCGTTCTGCTTGCATTACTGGCCGACGGTTTTTTTGTCCGTATTCGGCGATCGAAGGAGTTCAAAAAACACGACCCGGAATGGTTTGCCCTACACGCTTGCGCGCTCGTACTGCTCCTCTGCGGGACGGTCGTCATGTTTGTGACGCCGGTGACCGTCTTACCCTTGGTATTGGCCGCGCTGGCACCTGTGGGAGGATTGTTCCTGAGCCGGATGGTGGCGAATTTTCATCGAAGAGGGTGAGGGGCAATCTCACAGATTCGCGTATCCATTTTTTTGAATAAATCGTTTAGACTTTTTGGTTAGACACATGCTTAATTACGAATGGGTAGAACACCCTATGAGGTCTCACCGCACATGAAGCTCTACGAAAACATTGTTATCGGCAACTTTCTCTTCGCTTTGGGTTACAGAATCCGAACCAAGAAAAGCGTGGAAACTTTGAATGGTTCGGTCAACCTGTTACAGCAAACACCGGAAGACAAGGCGCTCGGCGATGTACTGGTGAATTTGTCAGGCATCGTGCGCCTAATTGAATTCAAGGCTCAGGGCGCAAGTATGAGCAAAGAAGAAAAGCGGCATGACCGTTTGTGCCAAGCCATCAGTAAGAAAGCAGCCGAGGCAGAAGGCCGACAGAGCTGCTTGTGTAAAGCCATCGAAGGGACTCATTTGGAAGCGGTCTCGCGGGATATTCACTGGTACATTGAGAGCAAAGCAGACGAAAAGGCATTGCGAACCAGGATTGTTCCCTACCTCGACGCATTCCCCCGTCCACGTGGGCCGAAAGTACAACGCCTGGAAACCTTTGTTGATACCTTGGCTTGCGAAGTAGCCGAAGGTGACGTGCGTCACAGCAAAGAAGACGTGAAGGAGTATCTCAAGTTGGTACGTTTAACCATGGGCAGCGGCGCTGTCGGCAGCGGTGGATTATTACTTGTCGCCGAACCCGAAGGTGGCTTGGTATTCGCTCCCATGCTCGACCTGATGGAACTTGACATGCACCATGGGCACTGGCTACACCACCGGAATAACCTTGAACAAGCACTCAGCCAAAAGTTGGAACGTGAGTTCAAACTGGAAAGGCATCAAGAGTACGATGGGCCATCTCTGTGACGATTAAATCAGATGGATCAAAAATTGTTCGACCAACAAGTGCAGCGCCAACTGGACATTGTCAACAAGATACTGGCCGCCACAATCCAGGATCGAGAAACAGCCAGAGAGGCCGCCGCCGCAGTAAATACGCTCTCTGCGAGAGTTGATGCGCGGCTGACAAGCCTGGCAGCAGAGGTACGCGGATCCGCTGAAGAGACCGCTACTCAGGCAGCACATCTTCTGGAAAAGCATTTCACTGCCGCCAACATCGCTGCGGAAGATGCCCGCCTTTGTTTCGAGCGGGCCAGACAAGCCTTGGGCTGGAAAGTTTTCGCCATACTGGTCGCTGCTTTCCTG
>WQYV01000054.1 GCA_009781085.1 Betaproteobacteria bacterium | reverse complement strand
TAATTTCTAAACTCAGGTCAGACTTCAATCCCTGCCACCCCCATTCACAATGGGTTGGCTCAAAACATTTTTCATGATGACATAGTCCACCCCGTTTTGTCGCCTGAGCGTTTTACCATTTTTCCTTTTCCGTCTGCGCTTTGTCGCACACGGAGAGAAGGGAGAAATACCCCACATCGGCTATACTTTGGAGTTTTCATCCAGCCTTTATAAACATGGAACTGGACAAGAGTTACGAACCAGCGGCCATTGAATCCCGCCGCTATGCGGAATGGGAGTCCCGCAATTTCTTTGCCGCCGGGTTAAATACCGCCAGGCCGAAAGATCAGTCTTTTTGCATCTTGTTGCCACCGCCCAATGTTACCGGTTCGCTGCACATGGGGCACGGTTTCAACCAGACGTTGATGGACGCGCTCACGCGCTACTACCGGATGCGCGGGATGAATACCCTGTGGCAACCGGGAACCGACCATGCAGGCATCGCCACACAGATTGTGGTGGAACGCCAACTCGACGCCCAGGGTATTTCCCGGCATGATTTGGGCCGCGAAAAATTTCTTGAGAAAGTCTGGGAATGGAAAAAATACTCTGGCGGAACCATCACGCAGCAGATGCGCCGCATGGGCAGCAGCCCGGATTGGACGCGCGAGCGTTTCACAATGGACGAAGGGTTGAACTACGTTGTCACCCAAACCTTCGTGCACCTTTTTCGTGAAGGCTTGATTTACCGGGGAAAACGGTTAGTCAACTGGGATCCGAAACTCAAAACAGCCGTCTCTGACCTCGAAGTAGAAAGTGAGGAAGAGGATGGTTTTCTCTGGCACATCTGCTACCCGCTCGCCGACGGCAGCGGGTATCTGACGGTAGCTACCACCCGGCCTGAAACCATGCTCGGCGACACCGCCGTAATGGTACACCCCGAAGATGAGCGTTACCGCCACTTGATCGGCCAAATGGTGCACCTGCCGCTAGCCGGACGCGACATCCCTGTCATCGCAGACGCTTACGTCGACAAGGAATTCGGAACCGGCGTCGTTAAGGTCACGCCCGCGCACGACTTCAACGACTACGCCGTCGGCCAGCGCCACAACTTGCCGATGATTTCCATCTTCACGCTGAATGCTGCCATCAACGACAACGCGCCGGAACAATACCGGGGCATGGATCGGATCAAAGCACGCGAACAAATCGTCAAAGACCTGGAAGCACAAAGGCTTCTGGAAAAGGTCGAAAAACACAAACTCAAGGTTCCGCGCGGCGACCGCACCGGCGAAGTGCTGGAGCCGATGCTCACCGACCAATGGTTCGTCGCCATGACCAAACCCGGCAAGGATGGCAAATCCATTACAAAGAAAGCGCTGGACGCCGTGGCGAGCGGCGAAATCCGCTTTTATCCTGAAAACTGGGTCAACACCTATAATCAATGGCTCAACAACATTCAGGACTGGTGCATTTCGCGCCAATTGTGGTGGGGTCACCAGATACCGGCGTGGTATGACAAAATGGGGAACGTTTTCGTCGAAGAAAACGAAGAAATTGCCTACGAGAAATTCAACATCCTGATCGACATCGCTGTAAAAGCCCCCGGCAAAAAATGCCTTGGATGCATCGACTGCACCCCGGAACTCAAATATCACTACTTTACGATCATCAAACGCTATTCCAGCAAAACCGCGGAGGAATGCGAAGAAATCCGTAGCCATGGGCTGACCCGCGACCCCGACGTGCTCGACACCTGGTATTCCTCTGCCCTGTGGCCCTTCTCCACGCTCGACTGGACGCCAGACTACCCGCAAGAATCTAACCCGGCGCTTGACCTCCACCTGCCCTCCTCGGTGCTCGTCACGGGTTTCGACATCATCTTTTTCTGGGTCGCCCGAATGGTGATGATGACAAAACACATCACCGGCCATATCCCTTTCAAACACGTCTACGTACACGGCCTCATCCGCGATGCGGAAGGCCAGAAGATGAGCAAATCCAAGGGCAACGTGCTCGACCCAATCGACCTCATCGACGGCATCGGCATCGACGCGTTAGTCGAAAAGCGCACGTCCGGCCTCATGAATCCAAAGCAGAAAGCGCAAATCGAAAAACGCACCCGCAAGGAATTCCCAGAAGGCATCCCTGCTTTTGGCACGGACGCCCTGCGTTTCACCTTTGCCTCGCTCGCCTCGCCGGGACGCGACATCAAGTTCGACTTAAGCCGCTGCGAGGGTTACCGCAATTTCTGCAACAAACTCTGGAACGCTTCCCGCTTCGTGCTGATGAACTGTGAAGGGCGGGACACCCTCCCCGCCCCCGACCTTGCCACGCTCTCTTTTGCCGACCGCTGGATCATCAGCCTCTTCCAGAAACTAACGAAAGAAGTCGACCAACACTACGCCGAATATCGTTTCGACCTGCTCGCGCAGGCGCTTTACCGTTTCATCTGGGACGAGTTCTGCGACTGGTATCTGGAAATCGCCAAGGTTGAAATGGCCGCTGGAGGGGCTGGGGCGGATGCCGCCCGCCACACTCTCGCACACATCCTGGAAGCCCTGCTGCGCCTCGCGCATCCGGTCATTCCCTTCATCACCGAGGAACTCTGGCAGACCGTTGCCCCGTTGGCGGGAAAGAAAAACACGGAAAGCATCATGCTTGCCCCGGCTCCCGAGACCGACGCCTCAATGATCGACGAAGCCGCCGAAGCATGGATGGCTGAACTCAAGGCGCTCACCCACGCCTGCCGCAACCTGCGCGGGGAGATGAACATCTCGCCTGCTGCGCGGCTGCCGCTCGTCATTGCTGGAGCCACGGACAAAGCCGCCCTGCAAATTTTCGCGCCAAGCATCAAAGGGCTTGCCAAGCTCTCCGAGGTCGAAATCGTGGACGAGATCGACGAAAACGCCCTCGTCCCCGTGGCGCTCGTTGGAGAATTGCGGCTGATGCTCAAGGTCGAGATCGACATCGAAGCCGAGCGTGCCCGCTTGGGCAAGGAGATTGCCCGCCTCGAAGCCGAAACCATTAAGGCGCAAAACAAACTCGGCAACGCAAGTTTCGTCGACCGCGCCCCGGCGGCAGTAGTCGCGCAGGAACGCGAACGGCTGGCGTCCTTTCAGGCGGCACTGGACAAACTGCGGCCTCAACTGGCGCGGTTGGGAAACTGACAGATCAAGCCAGCAAATAAAAATGGGGACTCGCGTCCCCATTTTTGTTTCCCGAGTGCGGGAGAAAAACTCAACTCACCCCTGACGGCGACGGCGCTTCGCGAGCGCGCCCACAACACCAAGCCCTGCCAGCAGCATGGCGTAGGTTTCGGGTTCGGGGATCGTCGGGATAGGGGGGGAAATCTCGCCATTACGCACCTGGAAGGTATACGTCATCCCAGCCAACGCATTGGGGCCACCATTGAGAAAAGCCCCATTAACGGCTGAACCGGCAAGTTCAAAAAAGCTATCCGCCCCGCCTGTGCCGTTCGACCAACCAACTCGTGCGGAATAACCACCCAGACCATCGGGCGACCCACCGCTGGCTTCACCTGTTTCCCACTGGATGTTGTCGTAATTGAAGACAATATCAAAGTCCCCGGAACCAACATCAGAACGGTCGACGAGAATGAGTTGGAAACTGTCCCGTGCCGTATGCGAAGTACTACTGAGGTAATAATCGACATTGACCCAGTTCACACCGAAAGCATCATGCCCACCATATGTACCTATTCCATAGGTCACAGGGTCTCCTGCGTAACGAGTGTCCACGTCAGCAAAGAATGGCGCGATGATTACACGGCTTGTGTTAGTTAGGCCAAATGGCGTGTACGTAGCCAATGCGTAATCGAACGTCACATTCCCGTTGTTATTGACATACAACTGGGAATACTCTTCGCCAAAGAAATTGACAGTAAATCCGATGTTCACGAGTCCAGTGTAAGAGTCGTCATTCCGCGCAAGAGTGTTCGCGTCGAAGCCCGACACAACCGGCCCCGCGAAAGAAGCTCCCGACACCAAAAGCCCCGCCGCAAGCACAACAGCATTTTTGAACTGCATATACAACTCCTAGTTTGTTGATTTAACCGATGAATAGGGATAAGACAAACACAAAAAACCCACCCGTCAGCGTGACTTTTTCATACTTGCCGCATGTTGTTTGTTGACGAACCGAGTAAAAACCTATCCGTATTATAGGTCACATAAAGACAAAAAACAACTGTGCCACGAAAGATAAATGTAAATATATATTTGTCAAGATTATTTTTACAGGCAAAAATAACCCATACGCATGTAAAACTTTAATGTTTGTGCATATTGACTAAAAATATCCGAAATGAAAAACATTTTCATTAATAATTTAAATAAAATACCTTTTCCTGAATTTCGTTATTATTACAACCTTCAAAATCCTCAGCGCGAAAGCATAAACAAAAAAGATATGTTTTCCTGCATTTGTATATATGCTTTTACCAGAAACCTCGCGATTTCCGCGCAAAACCGTTCGATCACGTCCCCATGTTCATGTATGCTCGCCTGAATGAACATTCCTGACGATGCCCGCTTCGAACTGCATGATGGGGGAGACGCTCTGTGTGTCAGCGGCGCATGGACTCTTTCCCATTACCGGGCACTCTTGTCACAGATTGCCGATTTACGTGGACGCATTAAACCAGGGGCGAAAATCGATTTCTCTGCCCTGACGGCGCTGGATACCGCTGGCGCGCACCTGTTGTGCGAACTCGTCGGCGCGGAAAGGCTGAAAGGCGCGCTTGCCGATGCCACGCTCACGCCAGAACAGAGAATGCTGCTGGAAACGGTAGCGGTTACGCTCGCTGCCTCCATCGAACCCCCGCACAAGGGATATCAGTTCGGCGACCTGCTCGTACATATCGGCGAGGCGGTGTCCGCATTCTGGGGAAACATAGTGGGTTTGCTCGGCTTCATCGGGCTCACGCTCGAAAAGCTGGCACATACGGTCTGGCGACCCCGCCGCTGGCACGTAACAGCCACCATCGCCCAGTTGGAACGGATTGGTTTCGATGCCGTACCTATCGTGGCCTTGTTGACTTTTCTCGTTGGGGCGGTGGTGGCTTTTCTTGGCGCAACGGTGCTGGAGGAGTTTGGGGCGACGATCTACACGGTCGATCTGGTTGCGTATTCCTTCCTGCGGGAATTTGGGGTGTTTCTCGCAGCCATCCTGGTTGCCGGACGAACTTCCAGCGCCTTTGCGGCTCAAATCGGCTCAATGCGCGCCAACGAGGAAATCGACGCAATCCGCGTGCTTGGCATCGACCCGGTGGAATGGCTAGTGCTCCCTAGGGTGCTGGCAATGGTGCTGGCGCTACCGATCCTCACGTTCATCGCAATAATTTGCGGTATCGCGGGGGGTATGACTGTTTGCGCGCTGAACCTGGAGATTTCACCGGGGGTGTTCCTTTCCATGTTTGCTAGTGACATCGGGCCGCAACATTTCTTTGTTGGTATCGGGAAAGCGCCGGTGTTCGCCTTCCTGATCGCGTCCATCGGTTGCTTGGAAGGTTTCCGGGTGAGCGGCAGCGCGCAGTCGGTTGGCGAACACACAACCTCGGCGGTGGTGCAGTCGATCTTTACGGTGATCGTGGTTGATGCTATCGCGGCTCTGTTCTGTATGGAGATGGGCTGGTGAGCGCGGCGCAGGCAAGCGATCGCTTTGAGGCCATCGCGCAGGCACATGGAGTGCGCAATTGCTTCGGCACACAGACGGTCCATGAAGGGCTCAACCTGGACGTGCGGCGTGGTGAAGTGCTCGCCGTGGTTGGTGGCTCGGGCACGGGCAAATCGGTGCTGCTACGCACGCTTATCGGTTTGAACCGCCCTATTGCCGGTTCGGTACGCCTGTTCGGGCAGGATGTATACGCGTCCGGCACGCAGGGCAATACCGGCCTAGCGCGCCGCGTCGGGGTGCTGTTCCAGCAAGGCGCGCTTTTTTCTTCGCTCACGGTGCTGGAAAACGTCGCCCTACCTTTGGTCGAACATGCCCGCCTGTCGGAAACCGAAGCCATGCGGCTGGCCGCGCTTAAGGCCGCACTGGCAGGCTTGCCCGTCGATGCGGGCAATAAATTGCCCAAAGAACTTTCGGGCGGCATGATAAAACGTGCGGCACTTGCCCGCGCCCTGGCGCTCGACCCGGATATCCTTTTTCTCGATGAACCCACCGCCGGATTGGATCCCATTGGCGCGGCAGCGTTCGACCAGTTGATCCTGACTCTCCGCGGCGCTTTAGGGTTGACCGTTTTTCTGGTCACACATGACCTAGATACGCTATATACCATTGCTGACCGGGTAGCAGTTCTGGCGAATGGGCGCGTGCTGGCCAATGATAGGCTGGAAGCCGTCGCTGCCATTGACGACAAATGGGTCCGGGAATATTTTCACGGTCCGCGTGGCCGTGCCGCGCAGGCGGTGCGTGGACATGTGCCATAAGAAGGAGGAGGTTCCGATATGGAAACCCGCGCACACCACCTGTTGATCGGCCTTTTTACCGTTTTCATGGTAGGGGCAGCGCTTACTTTCGCCATCTGGATGGGCGCAGGCTCAAACAATGGCCGTTATGGAACTTACGACGTGCTGTTCGACGAAGCCGTTTCCGGGCTATCGAAAGGCAGTATGGTGGAATTCAAGGGTATCCGGATCGGCACGGTCGACGATTTACGGCTTGACCCCGTTGACCCGCGCCGTGTACGCGCACGCATCAGCGTTGATGCCAATGCGCCGATTTATACCGACACCCACGCGCGGCTGCACACGACGAACATTACCGGCCAGTCGGCGATCCGTCTCACCGAAGGCAGTGGTGAACTCCTAAAGCCGCGCCCCGGCGAGATCCCGGTCATCCCTACGGAACTCTCTTCGTTGGGTAAATTGCTCGGTAGCAGCGAAGATGTGGTTTTCAACGCCAATAATGTGCTGGTGCATGTACAGGCGCTGTTTTCCGAGCGCAACCTCTCTCACGTCGAGCGCATATTGAATAACCTCGAACTCACTACGAGCGAACTCACCAAGGGACGCGAGGATCTGCGCCAAGCATTGACCCAGTTTTCCCGTACCGGCACGCAGGCTAACGCAGTGCTCGCCGAAGCCTCGCAATTGATGCAAAACGCCAACCGCCTGCTCGACGGGCAAGGGAAAAGCACGCTGGATAGCGCTCAGCGTTCGATGGCGGCGCTCGAACGCACCACGCAGTCCCTCGAAAAATTGCTCACCGACAATCGCACCCCGCTCGACACGGGCTTCAAGTCCCTGGCCGAACTCGGCCCTGCCGTCACTGAACTACGCGCCACCCTCGCCTCACTGCGCATGATTGCCCGCCGCATCGAAGAGCGCCCTGCTGACTATCTCCTTGGCCGAGAACCTACACGGGAGTTCAAACCATGACCCTTCAGCGCGCCTGCCGCGCCATTGCCCGCGGCCTTTACACCCTTTGCCCTTATGCGTTTTGCGCCCTGCTGCTCGTGGGCTGTACGATCCTGCCCACACCGGAGCCCGTGGACATCTACCTGTTGCCTGCTTCGCCTATTGCGACGGTTCCCACCGACAGGGCTTTGCGTCCGTGGTCGCTGCGCATTGCCCGGCCTGATTCGAATGGGCAATTACTCGGGCAGCGCATCCTCGTCATTCCGGAACCGAACCGGATGAGCGTCTACCGGGGTGCGAACTGGCACGAGCCCGCCGCGCTCTTGATGCGTAAACGCCTATTCGATGCCTTCAGGGCGGACGGGCGCGTGAGTGCCTTATCCATTGAAGAAATGCGCACTTTTGCCGACTATGAACTCGGCAGCGAACTTAGCGCTTTTCAAAGTGAATACCAGCAAGACGGCAAACCGCCGGAAGCTGTGGTTCGGCTCGATACCCGCCTGATCGACACCACCAGCCGCCGCATCGTCGCTGGCCGCGTATTTGAAGTACGGGAGGCTGCCGCCGACAGCTCAGTTCCCGCCGTGGTCGCGGCTTTTGGGCGAGCCGCTGACCGGCTTTCCGCCGAACTGGTGAATTGGGTCATTGCCGGAGCCGATGCGGCGCACCGGGTAGTAAAAACCGTAGCCGAACCCTTGCCAACCGTGGAGGAGGAAGCCCCCTGACTCTCTCCGGGACTTCAGTTTGCTGTTTTTTTACTTGTGCCTAATAAAAAACTCGAACGTGCTGTCCGACAGTTCTTCCCGACGTATCAACTCATGCCCGGTCTGATGGGTGAAGGCTTCAAAATCCTTGACCGAAGCGGGATCGGTAGCAAGCACGCGCACGATCCGCCCGCCGGATACCCCGGCCAACGCTTTCTTGAGCCTCAAGACTGGCAGTGGGCAATTTAGCCCGCGCGCATCGACTTCCTTGTCAAATTCCATTCTTTTCTCCGTCATCAGCGTCCATTTCCGCTGTTCCGACCGTTTTTCCTGTCCAAAAAAAATGCACGGCACCCGCCCGCATCAGCGTTCGCTTTTCCGTTGCCCCGACCGCTTTCCTTCATCCATACGGGCACGGATTTCATGCAGGCGTGCCTCGACTGCAGATAGTTCATAGAAATCGCCGTCCTTGCTGCGGCGCGCCAGTTCTAATTGTTCGACTGTGGCACGGTAATCGCCCTGCAAAGCATAAACCTCGGCTTGAGCACGATGTTGAGCCGTGTGCTTGCCCAAGGCTCCGTTGGCTCGCGCAAGCAGGCCCCAGAGACGCATGTCGCTGCTGCGGCTGGCAAGCGCCCGGCGCACGTTCCGTTCTGCGTCCTGTGCACGCCCGCCAGTAATTTGCGCATCGGCCAAGGCGTAGGCTGCGCTCATGCTCTCTGGAAAGGCCTTGCAGGCGGCAGAAAACGCATTGATCGCCGCATCGGTATCACGGCGGGCCATCGCCATCTCGCCAGAGAGTATGGCAATGAAGGGTGAAGGTTTGGCAGTGCGACGCAAGTCGTCGAATATGTGTTTAGCATCTTCCAGACGCCCAAACCGCAACTGCGCAAGTGCCAGCCCATAACGCAACACCGTATCGTTCGGGCTGCCCGCGACCAGCCCTGCAAACGCCTGCACCGCCTCAGCGGCAGGCAGCGATTGCACGCGCAGACGTACACGCACGTAACTGAAATCGGGTGAATCGAGTACCTGGCGGTAGGGCATGTTCATAACCCGGTTTTCCATATCGGAAATACGCTCGGTAGTCAGCGGGTGCGTGCGCAAATAGACAGGGGCATTATTTTCATACAGCCGGGAGGCGCGTTGCAGACGCTCGAAAAACCCAGCCATCCCACGCACATCGAACCCCGCTGCCTCCAACGTCTGCAGGCCAATCCGATCGGCCTCGCGCTCAAAATCGCGAGAATAGCCCAATTGCGCCTGGCTCGTCCCAGCTGCCCCGGCCATTATTGCTGCCTCGCTTGCTCGCGACCCCCCGGCTGCGACCGCTGCCAGCAGGGAGGCCAGCATCATCATGGTCATCTGTTTCTGCTTGCCGACCATCTGCGCGATATGGTGTTGCGTGACGTGCCCGATTTCATGCCCAAGCACGCCAGCCAGTTCTGACTCCGACTGCGCCGCAAGGATCAGCCCAGTATGCACGCCGATATAGCCGCCTGGCAGTGCAAAGGCATTGAGCATGGGATCCTTGACGACAAAGAACTCAAACGCACGGCCAGGCTCCGCACTTGCCGCCACCAGCCGCTGCCCCAAACGGTTGATGTATTCCTCGACCAAGGGGTCATCGAGCCAAGCAGGATCCCTGCGCACCTCGCGCATGATCTCTTCGCCCAACTGTCGTTCCTGTGCCAGAGAGAAGTCATCGGCACCCGCATCACCTAGGTCGGGCAGGCCGGATGCGAGTGCGTCAAACGACGCGAGACCGTAAAGGAATACGAAAATGAAAGTGAAAAACTGGCGCATGATTCGATACATCATACCGCTTCACGGCTACCATGAGGCATCGCATGAAGGATAAGCGGAGGAAAATCGGAATGAGCAAACTACGTGGCGTCAATCTCGGAAACTGGTTGCTGCTTGAAAAGTGGATGAAACCGAGCCTCTTTGCGGGTCTGGAAGCAACCGACGAAACGACTTGGTGTGCTGAATTGGGTAGCGCCGCAAGCGAGAAATTACACGCGCACTGGGAGAGTTTCGTCACCTACGAGGATTTCGCCTGGATCGCCGAACGCGGGTTAAACGCAGTACGCATCCCGGTCGGGCACTGGATTTTCGGTCCCGATTACCCGTATCACCCCAAGTACGGGACTAACCCCCATCCTTTCGTCACGGGTGGCATCGATGTGCTCGACCGTGCCTTAGATTGGGCGGCAAAGCTTGAACTCGAAGTGATGATCGACCTGCACGCCGCGCCCGGTTGCCAAAATGGGTTTGATAACGGCGGCATCAAGGATGTTGTGGAATGGCACACGAAGGAAGAATACTTGGAACACTCGCTCGCAGTGCTCGAACGTCTGGCGGAACGCTACCGCACGCATCCGGCGTTCTTTGCCATCGAAGTGCTGAACGAACCGCGATGGGACGTGCCCACCGACTATCTGAAACGGTATTACCTGGCCGCCTATGACCGCATCCGTAAACATTGCCCGCCTGAGCGCGTGGCAGTGGTCTTTCACGACGGTTTCCGCTCTTACCGCGAATTCCTCGGTTTTATGCAGCCGCCAATCTGGCAGAACGTAATTTTCGACTACCACCGCTACCAGTGTTTCGAGCGTCGCGACATCGACTCTGACATCTTTGAGCACATGCATAAGGCCAGCGGGGAATGGCGTAACGAGGCTGATTCGATCAACGCGGCTCTCGGGTTGCCAGCGATTTGTGGTGAGTGGAGCCTGGGGCTCGACCTCAAGGTCGTTTCGCTATGGGCTGAAGGCCCGTATAACCATGCGCTCGAACGCATGGACGCTTTCCAACAAGATGTTGCCAACCGTGGTTATGCGGCGGTACAACTGCTGGCCTTTGAAAAACTCCTCGGCTGGTTTTTCTGGAGCTACAAGACCGAAACCACCCCTGCCTGGTGTTTCCGGGATTCGGTTGAACGCGGCTGGCTGCCAGCGAAGTTCAACAACGAGTGAACAATATGCGCATGAAAAATTTCATTCGCATTATTAAATACTGTTGACATAACCTTTAAGGATATTTATCCTACGTATCCCTTCAACTCTCAAGGAGTATCGCCATGCGTCGTTTCCTGCGTTCCCTGATTCTGTCGCTCGCCTTGTGCCCATTGGCTGCAATAGCATTGGAACCGGTCAATATCAACACTGCCGACGCAGCAGCCTTGCAGCAGGTCAACGGCATTGGTCCTGCCAAGGCCAAGGCCATCATCGAATACCGCAAGGAGCACGGACCATTTGCCACAATTGATGACCTAACCAAAGTTCCGGGTATCGGAGAAAAATCATTGGCACACATGAAGCCGCAACTAACGGCAGGAACTGCAACTACTGCCCCGGCATCCACGGCCAAAAATAACAAAGGGAGCAAACCTGCCAAGTAAAGTTTCAAATGTAGCGGTGGTTTTCCGCGACAGTTTCCGCCTTTACCGCGAGTTTCTCGGTTCCATGCGGCAGCGGAAAATTGGTTTTCGGCTGCCATCGCTACCAGCGCTTCGAGCGCCGCGACATCGACGCCTACGGGCATACAGGAAACAGGAATAGCATGACGAAGCGGATTCGATAACGCGGCTCCCGGATTGCCAACAAAGCTTAACGACGAAAGATATGTAACATATCATTCGTATGAATCATACGAAAAAACCCGTTAACACTATTGACATAGATTGAAAGGGTATTTATTTTAGGCTCCCCTTAATCACCAAGGAGTATCACCATGCATCATTTTGTGCGCCCCCTGCTCCTGTCGCTCGCCTTGTGCCCATTAGCTGTAATGGCGGGGGAGCCGGCTGCTGCCCCTGCGCATGCCGCCACCGCAACCACGGGGGCCGCCCCCGCACATGCGGCTAAAGAAACCACAGCTGCTCCGGCACATGCGGCCAAAGAAACTGCTACCCCAGCACATACGGCCAAAAAGGCCAAGGCAAAAGAGGCCAAGCCCGCCAAGTAAGGTTTCAGCATCCCCACAAGGTAACGTCCGCAACTTCCATCAGAGGTTGGGAAATTGCGGACGTTTTTGGATGTCACCAACTTGGCTCTAACCTGTTACCATCGTGCCCGGCTGTTAGCTCTTCCGATTGCTGTATGACCTTGGCCAACTCGTTGGCGATTTTTTCCAGCAAGTCAGGGCGCCGTCGCGCAAGCGCGTTGGCCCAGCGGGCGAACTCCGCATTGATGGCGGATTGTGTGCGTACGCCGGTGAGATCGATGCCAATTTCCAGCATCGCGGCGGTTTCAGAGTCTGTGAACCTGACTCGATTGTTCAAGCGCAGCATAGGGTCAAATCCTTCAATGGCCCACGCCCGGCGGCAGCCTTACGTGGAGGGAAAAGTCAAGGGCAAAGCGCCAAAGCATGTGACGCATTGCACAGTTCTCCAAGTTTAGTGCCCAGACGCCTGAATTGCTATCCGTACTCTGCACCATACGGGTACAACGTATCTCGTACAGGCTTGCATACTTTTGCCTATATCAAAGTCAAAGCCCCAAAACGCGATAAAACGCCACCCCGCGATAGCAGGGCCGCTCAACCAGCCAAGCATCCACACGTCGCTTGAGAGTTTCGGCATCGGGAAGCGGGGCGTCCGCCGGAAAATACGCTTCGGCCTCGATCCGCCCGTCGAGATAGTGCAATTGAAGCCGCTGAAGTGGCAAGTGCCCTCCAATGAGCGAGGCTAGGTCGGCTAGCACGGCGGTACGATCCGGGAGCCGTTCGGTGCGTTCAGCGTAAAGCCGTTCCGTGTCATCGGCCTCGGTATCAACATGAACGAGCACTTCGCCGATGTCGGGATGTGCCAAGTGCACGGCCAGCAATACGCTCTCCGAGATGTAATGCCCTTCCGAAACCGTAATCCGGGGATCGACCTGGACATGCGCGTCGCACAGTACGCGGTGAGCCATGCGCCGAGTGCGCAGTTCGTGAAGCCCCGTAACACCCGGCGTATCGGTGATGGTTTGACGCAAGCGAACGAGTTCTTCCCCAGGCAGGCCGGTATCGATCAATTCGCGCAACGCATGCCAGCTTTGCAGGACGCCCATACGCAGGATGAGGAAACCGACCACGGCAGCGGCCAGCGGTTCCAGAAAAGGATAACCAGCTAGGCTACCGCCGATACCAATGGCCACCACCAGCGATGAAGCGGCATCGGAACGGGCATGCCAAGCATTGGCTTCGAGCATGGGTGCATTCAGGCGGCGCCCGCCGACAAGCGTATAACGGAACAGAAATTCCTTCCCAAGCAGTGAGACGAGCGCCATCACGAATGCCACCGGATGCAGGGGCGGCTGCTCGCCCATCGTTTGCAGCCGCACGCCGGAAGCCCACAAAAACCCGATACCCACCACCACGAGCGAAACGCCGAGAACTAATGTCGCAACCGTTTCGATACGGCCATGCCCGTAGGGATGGTCGATATCAGCAGGATTTGCCCCCTGTTTGCCAGCAGTCAACACCATGAAATCCGCCACCAGATCCGAGAGCGTGTGCATGGCATCAGCCACCAAACTGAAAGCGTTGGCCCATAAGCCAACGACGATCTGCCCGAGAGTCAGGCTGGAGTTGATGGCAACGCCTACCAGCGTGATATTCCGGATGGCGCGCGCGCGTTCGGCACTGGCATCGCTAGGTTTGGACAAAGATGGCAGCGGGGACATGGACATAAAATAAGCGCCAAGCGATATACGATATACTCGAAACCCCTTTATTCTAGACTAAACCCCTCATGGGAACGCTCACTGCCCTGCTCGACCTCGCCCACCGGCGTGCCGTCGAATTCGGACTACCTTACCAAGGTGCGCTCACCCCCGCGGAAGCCCACCAGGTCTGGCAATTGGCTCCGGGCGCGAAGCTCGTCGACATCCGCCCCGGTGCCGAACTGCACTTCGTTGGACATATACCGGGCACAGTTAACCTGGAATGGATATTTTGGCCCAGCGAACAAATCAACCCCCTCTTCATGACCCAGTTGCGCCAGGCAGTCGACCCCGAATCGCTGGTCATGTTTATCTGCCGTTCCGGGCGCCGCTCCGACGAAGCAGCGCGGCGAGCCGCTTGTTCCGGCTATAACAACTGTTACAACGTCCTTGAAGGCTTTGAAGGCGCGCCAGATGTCAATAAGCAACGCGGACGCACCAGCGGCTGGAAATTTGCCAACCTACCTTGGGAGCAGGAATGAACGACATAAGCACCGCAAGCCCGGTTTTAGAGTTCAAACATTTCGCCGCGCTCTCCGACGAGCAAGCTGAAGCACATATTATTGAGGCACGCGCACGCCTTGCCCAACGCGCCGTGCTCCTCTGCCACCATTACCAACGCGAGAGCATTTATCGCCATGCCGACCTCACCGGCGACTCGCTCAAGCTTGCACGTCTGGCGGCGCAGACAGATGCAGAATTCATCGTCTTCTGCGGCGTGCGTTTCATGGCCGAGGTGGCCGACATCCTGTCGCGCCCGCAACAGATTGTCATCCTGCCCGACCTCGCTGCGGGCTGCTCGATGGCTGACATGGCCGACCTGGAGAAAGTGGAGCAATGCTGGATCGAGCTCACTGACATGCTCGGCACGCCTGACGCACGGATCACGCCTGTCACCTACATCAATTCCGCCGCCGACCTCAAAGCCTTCTGCGGTGAGCACGGCGGCGTTGTCTGCACGTCCACCAACGCCCCTGCAATCATCGACTGGGCACTGAAGCAACGCGAAAAAGTCCTGTTCTTCCCTGACCAGCACCTTGGGCGCTGGACGGGCTACAAGAAAGGTATCCCGCTCGATCAAATGGCGGTCTGGGATCCCGACCTCGAAAACGGCGGATTGACGAAAAAAGAGATCGAACACGCCCGCATCCTGCTCTGGAAAGGGTATTGCTCCGTGCACCAGATGTTCCAGGTCGAGCACATCCGAAATTGGCGTACACAGCATCCGGACGGGTTCGTGATTTCGCATCCCGAATGCAACCTCGACGTATGCCTGGAGTCTAATTATGTTGGCTCCACCGAATTCATCATCAACACCGTCACCGCCGCCCCGCCTGGTACGCGCTGGCTGGTGGGAACCGAACTGAACCTGGTCAGCCGCCTTGCGGAACAACTGAAAGCCCAAAACAAAATCATCAAATTCATGGCCCCTACCGTATGTATGTGTTCGACCATGCAGCGTATCGACCCGCAACATCTGGCCTGGGCGCTGGAGAACCTCGCCAACGGCAACGCCGTAAACCCCATCCGGGTTCCCACGCACGATGCCGAACTGGCACGGGCAGCACTCACCCGCATGCTGGAGACATCCTGAAGCAGGAACCGTCTAACCATGCGTACGAAGGCAGTCCCCGCATGGCTCCGAACCAAGGCCAGCGGCGAATGGCTCCGGGGCAACGCCATTGCCCTGCTGGAAAACGGTGAAACCTTTTTCCCTGCCCTGTTAGAAGCCATCGACGCAGCACAGCAGGAAATCCTGCTCCAAACCTACATTTTCGCCGCCGACGCCACTGGGCGGCACGTAGCCGATGCCTTGGCGCAGGCCGCCGCACGTGGCGTCTCGGTACGGGTGCTCGTCGATGGTTTCGGCGGGCTCGCCTTTGTGCGCAAACTGATGGATGGACTCAGTGCCGCTGGGGTAGAAACGCTGATTTTCCGGCGCGAGCGGCGCCTATTCTCCCTACACCGCCAACGCCTGCGTCGGCTGCACCGCAAAGTAACTGTCATTGACGGGCGCGTCGCATTCGTCGGCGGCATCAACATCATCGACGATTTTGATGCCGAAGTGCCCGAGCATCCGCGCTATGACTATGCAGTGCGCATCGAAGGCGCGCTACTCGGGCCCATCCTGGCCTCCTCCTGGCGCTTGTGGCGGCAGGTTGCCTGGAGCAACCTACATCTCCGCATGCACGGGCAAAGCAACGTAAACACGCAACTATGCGCGGTAGACGATATCTGTGCAGTTTTTCTGATCCGGGACAACCTGCGGCACCGCTCTGACATCGAAAACGCCTACCTCGACGCCATTGCCAATGCCCGCGAAGAAATATTGTTAGCCAACGCCTATTTTTTCCCTGGCCTTCGTTTTCGCCACGCCCTGCTCGCGGCGGCGGCGCGTGGGGTAAAAATCACCCTGCTGTTCCAAGGCGTAGCCGACCACCCGATGATGCAATATGCCACGCGTGCGCTCTATCCGGTTTTCCTTGAAAACGGCGTCCGCCTGTTTGAATATCAGCGTAGCATCCTACATGCCAAAGTCGCGGTCATCGACCGCCACTGGGCAACAGTAGGGTCAAGCAACATCGACCCTTTCAGTTTGATGCTAGCGCGCGAAGCCAACGTTGCCGTCATCGACCAAAAATTCGCTGCTACACTCGCCACAAGCATCGCTACCGCAATGCGTGACGGTGCGGTGGAATTGCACCGCGAGGATTGGGTACGGCAGCCAATTATCCGCCGTTTGTTGTGCTGGATGGCTTACCAAGCAGTGCGCCTGGCGATGGGTATTGCGGGGGTCAAGGGGGGGTGACGCCACCCCCTGGCGCTTCGCACTACCCCTTCACGGAAGGAAAAGGCACCCCGTAGAAAACAAAGCATGCTTTGCTTCTATGTAAACCAATATTAAAACTTTTAACAAAAGTATTGACTTTTATGTTTTTTAAGGTACACTGCAAAGTGAAGTTCCGTGATATTATCACTCAGCGTCATAAAGGACGCCACCTTTGGCAGTAGCTTAAATCAAGGAGTGATTACATGTCGGCTGTTGACCACAATAAGCGCGTAGTTTTAAGCGACTTGAGTACAAATGAATACGAACATTCTTTGGACAAAATAACGCTTGATGCGTTAAGGAATATTCCTGTTCTGCCAAAGTTAGTTGAACTTGTCCAAACGCCAACAAGCATGACTGCAAGGTACGCTATGTTAGGTAGCGATTTGCGTGTAACCGAAAGGCAGTTTTCCTCATTATATAAAATATTCCGGGAAGCGTGCGAAGTTTTAGAGGTGCCGGAACCGCTTTTCTATATAAGCACAGCGCCAGAGTTAAATGCTTATACCGCTTGCCCCGATAAACCAATTATTAAAATATACAGCTATTTGCTTGATATTCTGGATGAAGATGAAATAATGTTCGTTATCGGGCATGAGTTGTCGCACATTAAATCCAGGCATCTTGTTTATACCGTTTTGGGTGACTTGATAAGTACGGGTATTCTCAGAGTCATTGTGACTACGATTCCGGGCTTAGGCGCACTGTATACTCCGATGGAAATATCATTAAATTATGCATTTTATCAATGGATGCGGGCTTCTGAATACACTTGTGACAGGGGAGGGTTTTTGGCTTGCCAGAACTTCGAGGCCTCATGTCGTGCACTGATGAAATTGGCGGGTTACTCAAAAACATACGCAAATGAGCTCAACTTGGAGGAATTTTTTGAGCAAGCCCAAGCATTTGACGACCTAAATGAAACTGCGTTAGGTAAGATTCAACAGATATTATTAAGCTTCGGGCAAACCCATCCATGGGCGGTTCTGCGTGCCCGTGAACTCATGAAATTCAAGAATGATGGCAATTACGATAAGATATTGCGGCGTGAAATGCAGATACCCGAGTTGCCGCCGTCCACTGAGATTACGACCGCGCCGAGCGCCTTATCGTCCATTTTGCCGAAAGATTTAAAAATCAAAAATCCTTTCTCTTTCAATAAATAATTATTCGCACAAAGCGCATGCGGACACTGTCTTCCCTGTCAAGGGCGAGTGAACTTGCCCCCTGAAAACGAACGCCAAGAAGCAGCGGTTCAATCGGTGTGCTTAAGTCTCTTTGCATAGTCGTTAGGCGACAAGTATCCGAGTGCCGAATGCAAGCGTATTGGGTTATAGAACCCGTGGATGTAGCTGGCGATAGCGATGTGTGCCTCCTCCTTGCCCTGGTAGGGATGAATC